>CAWVYO010000123.1:0-9845 GCA_963934385.1 uncultured bacterium | reverse complement strand
TAAACCGATATTAGTTGAAGAGAAATAACAGGATAAAGATAATGAAAACGATCTCCAAGCTCTTTCCTAACTTACCAGATGTGAGGGTGGTGGACGTGGGAGCTAGTCCAATAGACGGGAAACCACCGTATGCATCCCTTCGCAGTGTAAACAAAATGGACTTGGTAGCTTTTGAGCCCGATGCCAGACAATTTGAGGCTCTGGAAAAGCTGTGCCTACCTAGGACTAAGTCTATTCGCGCTGCTATAGGCGATGGGTCTCTTGGGACGCTACACATCTGTAAAAGCCCAGGTATGACCTCAATGTTGGAGCCACTAAAAGATGTGTTGGCTCAATTCCACGGTTTCCCTGAATGGGGGACGGTAGTAGACAGGCAGCCGATGCTGACCCGACGTTTAGATGATGTTGAAGAGGCTAGGGGCTGTCATTATCTAAAGTTAGATGTCCAGGGAGGTGAATTGGCAATACTTAAAAATGCCAAAGAGACTTTAAAGGACTGTCTTGTCATTCACACGGAGGTTCAGTTTGTGCCTTTCTACAAAGACCAGCCTCTGTTTGCTGAGTTAGATCAGGAACTGCGAAAGTCGGGTTTCTGGCTTCATCGTTTCTTGCCTATTCACTCTAGGGTGTTCAAACCACTCATAGTAAATAATGACATATACGCTGGAATGTCCCAAGATCTATGGACTGATGCGGTATACGTCCGTCGATTCACTGACTTTCACAAAATGGACAAAGAGTCGTTAGAGCGTATCGCACTTATAGCTCACGACCTGTATGGCTCATACGATTTAACCTCTTTAGCCTTAAGCCATATCGATAAGCGAGACGGCGGTAATAGACAGCCTGAGTATGTACGTGCCATGAGTCAAGGTGTGAATGCGTAAATGCGTAACATTGGGCGTCGCTTACACTCTACGCCTTTATTGGCGTGGCTCCAGTTTCACATTCAATCATTAAGCCGTCTTCGAGCCTGTAGTAGCAGAGGACAGCCTCCTTGCTTCCGTCTGGAAAATTGATAACAGAGTGCTCAATATATACATCTTCATTTTCGTAGAGACAGCGAACATCATTTACTGTCACAACGTCACTTCCCAGTAACCCACGGAGCATCTCTCCCGTTTCGGTCTTGTTCATTGTAGTTCCTGTTTGGTGTCGTACAAACGTGTAGTCGTCGTGCAGGCAATCGATTAGCACATCCGCATTGCGTTCCTTTATTCCTCGCGACCATTTTTCGAAAACTGACATAACTAATCCCTATTGCTTGAAGTTACTTTTAGTCAATGAATATGACACTAAAGTCTCTTATCCTAATAGATATCTATAAAGATTGTTTCAAATAGAACACTCCTGATGTGGGAATTAGTCTACAATGAATACCTGCCTGATCGGTGACTCTAAGTGTTGGTCTTAAAAAAGAGTGGAGCTGTGTTTGTACGATGAGATTTGGTTTCCAACACTGGCGTTTTAAATGTATTGCAATATTTGGAGTTATGTCTGGAGCCGTCCTTGGAGAGCCTTTACAGGTCCCGATTCGTGCTGGCGGCGCCACATCTGGTGCAGGATCACCAGATGGCGCTGTTATGGCATTCAACCCTGCAGGAGTTTCCGCTAGTGGTAACCAATTCTTGGTTGAGTTGGACGGTAGGGCGATGTCTCTCTCGCTCTATTCTACGAGGCATGAAGGTATTGACCCCAATACAAATGAGATATACCTTCCGTCCAATAGTAGTGAAATCACTGCTGGAGGCTACCTAGGTGCTACCTTTTCACCAAATGATTCCCCTTTGGGTTACGGGCTAGCCATCCACACAAGTGGAGCCCATTCAGTGGACTTTCGCGGTGACGAGGCTGGTCCAAACTACCAGAGTCATCAGCGTTACGGCGTACTGTTTAGTAATATGCGTACCACTTTGTTTACGGGGGCAGTAGGGCTTCCCATTATAGATAATTTGCATTTGGGATTCAGCGCGAGCGCTGGGTTCGACTCCCTAGAATTTGTTCAGGCGTGGGATCCACTCGGGTTTGAGGGTCTAGGTCCTGGTGAGGATGAGCCCGGATTGACCAACCCATACAGTAACGACGTTCTGTTTTCGATTACTGGAAATGGATCTCACATGGAATTTAGCGGCGGTTTGATGTGGGTCAGTAATCGTTACTCTATCGGGGTATCATATTGGCACTCAAACACCCTCAACCCAAAGGCGAAAGGGTCTCTTGTTATTCCTCCGCTCTTAGGGGACGTGACCATTCCTATACTAGCTGATGCATTTGTTCAGTTAGCGCCGGTTGTGCGTGTTGGCGTCAATGGGAGTCCCCTAGACTGGGTAGAGCTATCATTGAATGGTGAGGCGGCTTTATGGGAAGTGTGTTGTTCTGGAAAGGATGGGGACATGAAAATGTCAGTTAACGATGAACATGGAAATCAAATAGGTCCTGACCAAGGTGTGTTGAGCGAAATTGCAATTGAAAATTACTTGGCTCTTAGGCTGAAAAACCGATTCTCTCTGCAGGGAGGCGTAGACTTTAGGGTCCACGAGCGATTTAATATTCAGGGTGAGGTTGAGTGGCGCCAGCCTTCAGTCCCGGATTACGCGGTTAATGCAATGAATCTAGATTTTGAGACTTTAACTCTTGGTGGGGGTATTGAAGGTTCCCTATTCGGTGAGATAGTTCTAGGTTTAGATTTTGCGGAGGTTCTTTCTATTCCTCGACGGATAACTAATTCAGCTTGGGATGTGCGAGTAGCTTCTCTTGATGATGTCGATCCTGACTATGTAGACGAGCGTTTTAGTCCTCAACTTCCCTACACAGCAAGCGGAAATGGATATTATGAGTCAGAGATGAGGACTTTTTCTGTTAGAATAGCGGGTAGTTACTAGGGAGTGAGTTTGATTTTATTGGTTGTTATCTTAACTGCATGTTCAGGAGAAGTGTCTGACGAGCCTGGAGTCAGAGACCTTACACGCTCTTACGCTCTGCCTCCTGATGGAGGGTTTCAATTGGTGACCCCTGACCTCGAAGTACAGCCATTTTCGGAGGTGTTTTGGTGCTACTATGGGACATGGAGTGAGCCTGATGTTGGCGTCGACTTCGCACAGCCGCTTTTTAGCGCATACAATCATCACGCATTTGTGCAGACAGCTTCAATTGAAGATCCACCAGACGGTACCACTATTGAATGTACAGACTCTGCTGGGATGATCGACACGCAGCCGCTTTTTGAATTGACGGGGTCAAGTGTAACGGACGACGGTAACTATCTTCCGCTACCACCAGACACTGCGATCAGGTTGAGCGAGGGGCAGCGATGGGTAATTGAGTCACATTTTGTGAACCCAACGCCTGATATTTTATTAGTGAACACAGCCTTTAACTTTGGTACTACTCCTGTTGAAGAGGTAGAGCATTGGGCATCTTCATTTGAGTTTGATCTAGGCCCACCGCTTATCCCTAACGGTGGGCTTCATACAGAGGTGTTTGATTGTGTTTTTCCGAATGCGGTCTCAATTATCAGTCTTTCAGGTCACATGCACGGGCACGGGCATAGCTTTACAGTGGATCTGGTTGGCGGTGAAGGAGACACTAGAATCTATGAGGTAGAAGAGTGGTATGAGGAATATCGAGATTACCCGCCCATGGAGACTTGGGACCTTGGTGAGGTGGAGTTGTCCAGTTCTGATAGCCTCCGAATAACCTGCACGTGGGATAATAATTCGGGGTTGGAATTGGCATTCCCAGATGAGATGTGCACAGCAAAAGGGTTGGCAGCCCCTCTAGATAGTCCAGCCACCTGTACGTCTGGCGATGAATCACCCTGATTTATCTCGTTTAGGAGCAGGGTTGGCTCTGTTGATTTACAGGCAGGATCTAGGTTCTAAATTGAGTTACCTATCCAGAAGATTAGTATGGAGGTAGCTGTGAGTGATAGTAAACGGGTTCTGGTGGTTTTATCTGGGTGTGGGGTGTTCGACGGCACCGAGATTTACGAGGCAGTGATAGCCTTGTTGGCGCTATCTAGAGCTGGTGCTAGTTGGGAATTCACGGCACCAGACAGACCTCTATGGCACGTAATAAACCATCAGGTAGGCAACGAGTCAGCAGAATCTAGAAATGTGTTGGTGGAGTCTGCCAGAATCGCTCGAGGACCAGTAATGGACGCCAAGAACGTTGATTGCGGCAATTACGATGCACTCTTTTTTCCAGGGGGCTTTGGCGCTGCCAAAAACCTATCGTCTGTGGCCATTGATGGACCTGATTGTATAATAGACCCTGATGTTGAGCGAATAATATGTGACTTTCATAGGGCAGGCAAGCCGATTGGGGCTGTATGTATAGCGCCCACACTGATTGTGAGGGCACTTGGAGTGGGTACCGTTACTATTGGCACCGACGAAGGTACCGCTAAGGTAATAGAATTAATGGGGGGTAAACACGTTGTGTCCGCAGTGACAGAGACAGTGATCGACAGTGAAAACAAGCTGGTTACGGCCCCCGCATATATGTGTGAAGCGCCATTGCACGATATCGCTGTAGGAATCGAGAAGGCTGTAATTGAGATGCTGGGTATGTCTTAGGACGTTGACACATTAAATGTCTCAAGTTCACCAGCCCGAATTTGGCTATTAGTACAGTTAAAACACCTGAGAAGTGCCACTTCATTATTGGGTGTAAAGCCCGACTCAGCCTATTGGTTATTCAGGGGGTTGATGTAGAGGGTGTACCGCTCTGATCATCAAGTCCGGTCGAGACCATAGATGCGATAGCATCAACCCACTTTTCGTGGCTATTGACAGCTGGAACCAGATGGAGATCTTCTCCTCCTGCAGCAATAAATTCTTCTTTTGCTCGCATGCCAATCTCTTCTAGGGTCTCTAGGCAATCCGAGACGAACGATGGGCAGCTGACTATGAGCCTGCGAACCCCGCTCTCGACTAGTTTAGGTATAATCTCATCCGTGTAAGGCTTGATCCACGGAGTACGTCCCAGTCGAGATTGAAACCCGATACTCCACTCTGTAGAGGAGAGCTGCAATTTTTCTACAATTGCTCTTGTCGTGGCAAAACATTGAGCGCGGTAACAGCTCCTGTTAGCGACCTGAATGGTGTCGCAACAGTCATCGGATACCAAACAGTGAGTACCAGAAAAGTCACATTGTCGAATGTGTCGCTCAGGCAGCCCATGATAGCTGAAGAGCACATGGTCAGCCTGAAACTCAGCCTTGTCGGTCTGAATCATTGAGGAAACCGTATCTATAAACTGAGGGTGGTCGTAATAATCTGGCACTACGTTTAATACGGGCACGACCGCTCGACCGATAGCAGCTTCATACACTGAGTTCAACGCCGTTCCCGTCGAAGATGTCGCATACTGTGGGTATAACGGCACAACAACGATCTGGGTTGCACCAGCTAACATCAGATTGTTTAGCTCATCAGCTATGGTCGGCTGACCATATCGCATAGCCAGGCGCACATTATACTCTTCACCTAAGCGTATCTGGACAGCCTCAGTCAGTGCCTCAGAGTGAATTCTCAGGGGAGACCCTTCGGGTGTCCAGATCTTCTGGTACGCAGCCGCGCTCTTTTTGGGTCTAAAAGGGAGAATGATAGCATTCAACAAAAGCCATCGCGCCATCGGGTGAATGTCTATTACACAAGGGTCCGACAAAAACTCTCGTAAATAGGTACGAACAGCTTGTGTAGTCGGTGCCTCGGGAGTGCCAAGGTTGATTAGAAGAACGCCTTTCATAATCGGAGAATTAGTGTATTTAGGATCAAAACGCCAATGTTTACTATTTTGGCGCTCGTAAATTTAGGAATAAAACCATTCAAGCCGTGATCAGCCTAGGATGATTAAGCCAGTAGGTCTATACATAGAACTAGGCTAAGCAATGTGGTAGTGCCTAGGTTTGAGAGACCAAAATTACCGCCACTAAGGGCATAGTAGTGGTAAATGGTCACGGTGCTATGTCCGATTACGCACTTGCTTAGTTGCTATGTAGTTAAGGGGCGTAGACACCGTCGGGTGCAAGCTGCGGGAGCGGTTGGTCAGGGTCAATTAGTATGCTGTGTATCAGCGTGTCTTGGCTTTCTACCAGTTCGGGCGAGCATAGCTCCCATTCATTGCGAATACCATTACAGGTTTGTACGTCGTTGAGGATACCCATTTTAGAAACCTGGGCCCAATAAATGTATTCAATAGCCATACACTCATAGTCACATGTACGATCGTCGTAGTGATACCAAGCCTCTTCTGGATAGCTGTTTGGGTGCCTAATCCACTGGCCACCGCGAGCGACGTCCATGGCTTCAGTTAGTCGTGAGCTGTCTGGCTCCAAAGCGAAAACATCAGGATAGACGCTAACATGCCCTCTGTGGTTGATTGTGTGCATTGTCTCCTCAATGGTGGCGTCTGAGCCCCAATGGCCTGGTTGGCTTGGATCTACCTCGTTGTCATAGAGTACTGCGCTAACTCCTTCTCCATCGTAGTTGTTGAAGAACTCCTCCTCGGCAGGGGAGCCTTCGTCGGTAAACACAGGCATCAAGGCCTCTTTAGCCAGGAGCTCATCAAACACCGCCTGGTCGTCCCACTGACCATCTTCGTCGTTGTCGAGAAGCTCGGCAAAGATGTTCGCAACATAGATAAGCTTTTCATCGCTGATACCGTCTTCTCCATAGACGCCCAGCCCGTTCATGTCTACGTATCGAGCGAAGTCTCCAAAACCAGATCGGTCAGCATGGGGATTGTCGGTAACAATAAATGTCGAGGATATTGCGGTGGTGCCAGTGTCGCTGTCGGTGTCGCTGTCGTTAGCCGACGGGGTACAACCCATTAGGGGGATAAGGGATATAAGTGCGGCCAATGCATGTCTGTTAGGCATAACGCTCTCGATTTTGATTGTGTTAGGTCCACTAAGAACACGAAGGTAAATCTCTTAACTGTCGGTACTGTAGATAGTTAAGCAGATACCGTCAATCGATAATGGGTACTATAGTTCGACTCGGTAGATGTAGTATATGAGTTTAGTCAGCGAGTCAGCCTATACTCGTTTGTGCCTCGGTTGTGTATGTTGAACACTAGATCAAAGCTCCCTGATGAGGCGTCGTCGTATGCTTGCCAGTAGTCGTTCCCCTCGACCGCTTGAGACAGCTCTTCCCAGGAACCATTGACCTCCTGCTGTAGGATCCAACCATCAGGTCGAGCCAACCCATGTATAGTCACTGGAGTATAGCCTAACCCACCTGTAAGGGTGAATTGCACGGCTGTGATGTCTGCCGAAGCCTCCATTTCGATAGGGTAAGTTCTGGTGACGTTGCCAACTGATGCAGATATTTCGAGATTGTTATCTTGTGCCAGTGTCTGCATCATTGCTGTGCTCTGATAGTCACCTTCTGCCATAGCCGTAAGGTAGTCGCTCTCCCCGTAGTAGGCATCCTTGTCCGCTGGTGGGATTAGGTACTCGATCGTTGCTGTGACCACGCTACCCGCAGGCACAACTGTCGAGTTAGCGTCATATGGGAGCCCCAACTCGAAGGCCATCTGCGAGAATCCACCATTGTATGTCTGGACTATGTTGATGTAAGGGGTGGTGTATTCTGTGCCGTCGATAACCGCGTTGTAGTCTCGAATCACAAACCCGATATTGGCCAGCTTTTCAGGCAGTGAATCACCAGTTCTAGAGTTGTCATAGAGCATCACCCACGGGTTGTCGCCAGTGAGCGGAATTCCGCGATCAACTTCGGATGCGTATCCAGAAGTTCCGTGGGCAGGAACTTCGCCGTCAAATGTCACAGTAGTCCCTTCGCCGTACGCGTACTGGGTGAACCCGTTGTCACCATAGCGGTCTGCAGCTATTTGGAACAGGGCGAGTCGGTCGTAACTCACATCTTCGAGGAAGGTGTACTCTAGGTGATAGTACGCTCTTACTAGATCGTCTGTTCGCCCTAGCTGTGTCGAAACCGTCGCCTCTATCTTACCGTCTCGGCTTACACCAGAATAGATGACGTTGGTAAGGTTTGGACCTGTGTAGGCGTAGTGAGTACGCATCCTTCCCAGTTGGTGAGATGCGAATGACTGATAGCCATCCGTGCTTTCGTACACCAAAAAACTGGCTCCGCCGACGTTGCCCGTCCAGCCCCATTTACCGCTAGCATCGACCAAGAAAGGTCTCACGTCATCTAGAGTCGCGCGGCCAAGCGTCAAATCGGGATCATAGGTAATAGATTCCCCCCATGCCCCAAGCGATGACTCGTCCCATTGCTGGTTGTACCCCCAGCCTAAAAGGGCCAACTGGGAGTGCTGTGCTGCATAGGTTTCACCCCAGCTTGAGTGGGCGAAGGTGTGCTCGTACTCGTGTAACCCAGGCTCTAGCTCTAGGGATGTGTAGAGGTGGTACCAGTAAGGGGACTCATGCCAGTTCTTTGAGATCTGAACAGGCGCACCAATAGGCTCTCCATTCACATCCCTAATGAGCGGACTACCACCTGTGATGTAGAATGCAGCGTTGCCACCACCATCGAAGGCTACAGGAATCGAGACCGCTGCAGAGAGGTTGTGCTCGATCTGGAAACGGTGCCTGTTGTACCAGTTGTGCATTGATGCATCATTCCAGTCTGGCCAGGTCGGAGCGCCCACATCGGTGAGGTCGCCAAGCTCGATGAGGAACAGCCCTCGTTTTGGGTCCCAGTTAGCGTTGTTAAGAGCTTCCGCATCGCTCCCGTCCCTGTTTAGCTGCGCGTACTGTACTTGGGCCGAATCTTCTGGATTGAGTAGTAGAGCCACCTGTTCATCAGTGGCTGCATTAGACGGTAGCGCTATGAGCGAAAGAGCCATCTCTTCACCAGCGGCAGCGCTCTCAAAGGTTGACTCGAAGGCTATGCCGCCGTTCCCGAATCTTGAGATCTCCGAGGTGACACCATCTATCTCTGGAAGAATGAAGTACCACCCGTCACCGGATTCATCCAAAATTGAAACAGCCCGAGTATCTTCGAGAAATTCCATCTCAGTATATTGCTCAACGGCATCTCCTTCGATCTCGATGCTGATTGTGAGATCGTTCGCCTCTGTTTCTCGGGTGACGCTGTGAGTGAGTACAAAATAGCGAGGCAAAGCAGCTAGCTCAATGGCGCCAGCGTAATCGGCGCTGTCTGCATACATCACCTGAGGGATCCGAACCCGCTGCATAAAACGCCCCATGTCAACTAACTCAGATGGGTTGGTGGCGTTCCCGTCTCTGTTCCAGAACTTCTCTGTACCTCTGTGTTCCGTTCCGTCTTTTATGATTGCGTAGTTTATCGCCGCAGAAGGTAGGTCAGAGATAACGTTGTTGTCTTGGGTGAGGGCCTCTTCCGCGGGTAGCGCCTGTGTGATAAGCCCTAGGTTGTCCATTGTGGCAGCAGAGACATCCAGTGAGAGCCCGTAATAGCCAGTCTGAACATACTGCACATTGAAGTAGGTGCCCCAGCTAACCCAGTGGTTCTCAGGCCAGAATAGGTATCCGTAGTCACGCTCATCTAGGTAGCCATCTACGCCGACTAGTACGCACTCTGTTGCCCCTTCTTCAGAGGTGAAGCTGTCGTCGCAATCAATACACTCGTTGTCGAGCTCATAAGTCCCAGCATCACAGTAGATACATTCAGTAGCGCTCTCATCTGAGTAGGATCCCGGCTCGCACTCTTCGCATTCGAGGTTGCCTGCGTCGTAGGTGCCAGGCTCACAAGGATCACATTCCGTATTATCCCCAATAGGGTCATCACCTGCTTCGTTCTTACTGCCTTCTTCACATGGCACACAGGTGAAATCAGCAACTCGCTCGTTGTCTAGGCACAAGTCTGAGTTACTGA
>CAWVYO010000122.1:0-9982 GCA_963934385.1 uncultured bacterium | reverse complement strand
AGCCTCGCTCACCGCTAATTCATCCCCGTAGAACGCATCAATGGCCCGGGCTAAAACGAGGCGTTCTTCCATCGCCGTTGACGGCGTCGCAAAGGCTGACGCTAGTAAAAAACTAACCAACATAAAGGTCTGTTTATCGCCAGCCCCAATATTAGACCAAGATCAATGCCTAAAATGACGAACACCTGTCATCACCATTGCGATTCCAGCGGCATCGGCGGCGGCTATTACTTCAGCATCACGTATACTTCCACCAGGCTGAACAATCGCTGTTACCCCTGCCGCTATTGCGCCCTCAACGCCATCGGCGAACGGAAAAAAGGCATCGGACGCCAAAACCGCTCCCTCTACTGGTCGAGTCGCCTTTGTTATGGCAATGTTTACAGAGTCAATACGGCTCATTTGTCCGGCGCCAACACCATTGAGGACAAACCCGCCCTCTTCAGCCCTAGCCAACACAATCGCGTTGGACTTCACGTTGCGACAGGCTCCCCAAGCGAACTTCATGGCAGCCATCTCCTCGGTCGTCGGTGCCCGCTTTGTCGCAACTGTCCATTCACTCTCGAGCCCTAGGTCCCAATCTTGAAGCAGCCAGCCACCCTGCACACGCCTTGCGTCCTTCCCAGACGGCACCGTGTCGATCCAATCACGGGGCAATTCCAACACTCGTAATTTAGAGCGTTTAGCGAGTATGGTCTTGGCCTCATCTGAAAACCCTGGAGCCGCTATCACCTCAAAAAATGTCTTGGACCGGAAAATTCGCTTGATATCGTCAGCTCCAAGAGCTCTATTGAACGCCAATATCCCACCGTATGCCGAGACAGGATCTGCGGAGAGCGCCAATGTGAAAGCCTCTCCACAACCCGCCTCGTGTACCGCCGCGCCACATGGGTTCATATGCTTCACGACCACACTTGCAGGTGCATCGTACTCAAACACAGATCGCAGAGCACCATCTAAGTCGGCAAAGTTGTTAAATGATAGGGGCTTGCCTTGCAGCACTACAGCCCTTGCCAAAGAGCGCCCGACTGCACCTGGTTCCGCGTAAAATACTGCTGATTGATGAGGGTTCTCACCATATCGGAGCCCTTGTTTTTTCCGAATTGGCAGCGCCAACTCCTCAGGAGAAAAATCCTCGCTTTGAGCGTCCAACCAAGTCGAAATTATCCCATCATACAGTGCGGTGTGGCCAAAGGCCTTGGTGGCCAACTGCAACCTGCGAGTGTCACCCATTGAGCCCTCCTTCAACCGTGCCAGTGTGTCGGTGTAATCGCTGGGATCACAGAGAACCGTCACATATTTATGGTTCTTCGCCGCTGAACGAACCATGCTCGGACCACCGATATCGATCTTCTCAATAGCCTCTGACATTGTTGGCGTAAGCTCTCCAGACACCGTATTTTCGAACGGGTAGAGGTTACAAGCCACCAGATCTATCCACTCTATCCCGTTAGCGTCAGCCTCAGCTTGATCCTCGACGCGGCGCCCCAATATCCCACCGTGTATTTTTGGGTGCAGAGACTTAACTCGCCCTCCAAACACCTCAGGCGCTCCAGTAAACTCCGAGACCCCAACAACAGGAACACCACCAGCCTGCAGAGCGGCCTTTGTACCTCCGGTGGAGAGTAATTTCCACCCCATTTCAACTAGCCCTCTCCCGAATTCTACGACACCAGTTTTATCGGAAACCGAGATAAGTGCGACAGGCATAATTGACCCCATATATTATTGTCAGTTTAGACAGGTAGCTGTGATGCACAACGAGGCTATCACCGGGGAGCTATTACCCCATTTCCACTGATGAGTTTAGACGAGTAAGTCAACGTCACCGATTTGTTGCCCGTAGGCTCCACACAAACCCCTTTACCGCCAAAATACCTGTGGGTTCTATGGGAAGATCATCTCCCAATGCTTCAGTGTCATCTAGACCACTCTTAGCCAAGAACCTGCTGCGCTTATTAAGGGTCGCCACCACATCTTGAAACCCTCGGATTAGCCCATAACTGTCAGCCGCCCCCGCTGCTGCCTCTCTTAGCTCACTGATGTCGTCTAAGACACTCCACGCCAAACACCGTAGGGAGATCTTACGTTCTTCAGGACTCACCGCTGTATCCAAATCTTCAAGATTTCCTCGAACGTCGATATCCCAATGAACCCCTATCACCCAGACTGCCGCCTCCCAAGCTTCAGATATTGATCCTTCAGTATCTCCATAAGCAGTCAACAACTCAAGCACCGAGCCGCCAAGAACCTCACCCTCTAAGAGTAATTTAGAATCAAAGCGCGATAGCTCCTCCATCTGATCAAATGTAATACCAGCCACATTAGCGAATCGGCCAGAGCTCAGGTGCTGGTTTACCTCTTCAGGGCTCAACCCGACCACTGCGGTATCAGCAGTCACACCAGAATCTGTCGACAGTAACTCACAGGTAGGGTCTGTCATTTCGCCAATGTCGATAACCCTCAAAACAGTATCACCGCTTGAAGTGGTGTTACCCTCTTCATCTTCATCTTCATCTGTGAGACGTCCAGACGGATCCGTAAGTCCCCACTCGACATCTGATAGCCCGTTTTCCGTCAAGTCAAGACCACCATCCGTTATATCAACGGCTGCAAATTCTTGACCAAACAGGCGTTCCGCTACATCCCACTGTTCCATTGACTCAGTGTCAGAGTCGGACTGGCCGAGTTCCTCTGTCGAAAAGATTGAATCTTCGCCCTCATACCGAGACGGCACATCAAATATGTCGGCTACATCGTCCCGCTCAATCACGACTTCGCCAGAGATAACGGGCTCTGGTGCCCCCTCTTCACGGGGCACTTCCCCACTCAGCTTTGTCTCGGTAGTTCCAGAGGCTAAGGAGCGTGCCAGTCTGTCCGGATCGTTGGCGCGTGCTTCTGCCTCAACGTTGTCGTATTTCTCGAGAACGCGTTGACTCGCCGCTTTCGCGCGTTTGATTTGGTCCCAGAACGCCATTTTTCAACCTGTTTCCCATTATATTGTATCAAATATACATTCGATGACGTAGAAAGTTCGTCAAGGCCACCTAGTAAGTTGGACAGTACTTAGTTTACAAAGTAACCATTCGCGAGGTTTAGCCTTTATAAAGGTGGCTATTCCGCCAACCCATCATTTTCACTTTTTTACCTCATAAACTTAGGTGTTTTAATACACTTCAAAAAGGAACGAGAAGAGCATGATTTTGTTACCGAGAGACGTGGGCCCCCTCACTCTGATCAAAAAGATCGGCTCCGGTGGCGTATCCGAGACATTCACCGGTACATTTTCCAAAGATAATGGGGAGAAAGAAGAAGTCACCATTAGGAAGGTAATGCCATTTGTCACGGAAGACCTGGCCAGACTGACCTCTCTTGAGGCCCGCGTGAAAGACCTCGTAGGGATTGATAGCGAAGGGCTCGTAAAGACTAGACAGTGGTTCGCCCACAAGAACGAGAGGTTCGTAATAGAGGACAAGCTGGACAGCGTTGACCTGCAAAGAGTTATCTCTTGGTGTAAGCAAAAAAACCTCTCGATTCCAAATACGATATTCCTGAACATTGCTCTGCAAATATGCACCAGCCTAGAGGCTCTTCACGGGCGCAGCGGCGCAGCGACTGGCTGTAAAAACGTATTGCACCTAGGTCTACGCCCGGCTTCTATTCTCTTAGACAGGAACGGAAAGGTCACATTGGGAGGCTACGCTTTGACGCGTTCTCCAAGCTCGCTGCCTGGGGGTTCCAGTGGGCCTGTACAACTTATGATCGAATATGTCTCTCCAGAACAGACCAAGTCAACAGAACAACTTGGTCCACAGTCTGACATATTCTCACTTGGCTCACTATTGTATGAAATGGTAGCGCTGAAACCCCTCTTCAAAGAGAGCTCAAAACAACGCACTATTGAGAGAATTCGCCGAGCCGACGTGACAGCCCAGATGATGGAGACCAAGAAAATCCATCCAGGGCTCGAAAAAATCCTCTTCAGGGCGCTATCGATACGTCAAGAACACCGGTATAAGAGAGCCTTTGTTTTACGAGAGGACTTAAGAGGCCTCATGGCGACTCACTCGTTCACTAACATCGAGCAGGAATCAATAGACTTCCTCGCACCATTTTTCGCTGCTGAAAAGAAAAGCACTCGACCACCTAGACCCGATACTGACGACACAACCACAGGATTTTCAACGACATTTAAGGATTTAGAAGAGGCCATTGTCAGCGAAATGAACGAAGAAGAACAAACTGACGCATCTTTACAGGACGACAAAATGTCATCACAAAAACCACTTTTTCCACCCAACGCCGCAAGCTCTAATGTAGGCTTTGTGAGTGGCTCTACACCAAAGGCTTCCGAGCCCAACGACAACACCGAATTTGTGGAAGTAGGGAGTCAACCTGACAAGGAACTGACCGCTCCCCTGCCCATTATGGAGAGCCCTAAAATGGACTTTAGCGATCTACCCGACATTGACTTAGATGACTCCGACGATTGGAAAGCAGCTTCCAAGGGACCCAACAAGACCGCGATAATTGTGACCGCAGTAGTCGGTGCCGTTTTACTACTCGTTATACTATCCAATATGGGGGGCGATGCGCCTGAGCCACCTCCCGAGGTCGCAGCAGTAGTGATTGTTGAAGAGCCTCCAGTCGTTTTGGAGCCAATTATCGAAGAGGTTGTAGAAGAAGAGGTTGTAGAAGAAGAGGTTGTAGAACCCGTTGCACCCCGTAGACAGCGTCAGAATACATACACGCCTCCAGAGTCCAATTACTCTAGAGTAGCGTATTACCCAGAGCCTACGCGCGAACCAGATCCAGAGCTGTTTGAGGAGGAGGAAGAGGTAGAGCGCATTCGTACAGACATTGAAATGTATGTTGACGCAGCGCATGCTGGTGACCTCGGTCCAGTTGACGTCAGATCCCTTGAGGCTATTGGGCAGGATGATGAGAGCTACACTCAGTCAAGAGCGCTGCTACTCATCAACGCAGAGGGTACCAACAGCGCAAGAAGCGTAAAGCTATACCTAGACCAATTATTCCAACTGGACGAGAACAGATACAACCCTGTATTCCTCTCAAAGAGTGCTCGATGGAGCGTAAACAACGGAAACTACTCGCGGGCTTCTGCCGACGCCAGGCGAGCAGAGCAGCACTGGGCAAGGATACCGCCATCATTGGTCTTCGAAACCAAGACTGAGATATTCGAAGTTCAGGCCGCTGCACTTCAGGGGCTATTCTACGAATCAGAGGACGACTTAGAATTGCTCGACAAGGCGCTTAGAGGTTGGAACAAATACACCCTACATGTTCAGAGCCGACGCGCTGATCTAGTGGAGCACGCCTCTGAACAGATTCGCAGTCTAGAATACGCCCGTTCAAGGCTTGAGTAAAGGCATACTAATCTACCGCCGCTGCCGACTAAGGCAGAGGGTTCAAACTTACAATTACGGAGCACTCTGATGCTTAATAAGAGAACTAATTACTTCAAAATACAACTGATGTCTGCCGCTGTCATTACTACCCTCTCGGGATGCGGACCTCACATCATTAACGGTGCCATCATGGACCGTAACGGCTTCCCTGTTGAGCGAGCGATAGTATCCCTCACTCCTGGAAACGTTGAGATCGTGACTGACAGCCACGGTGAATTTTCAATCGACTATCTTCGTGACGAGTTGGGTGAAAGGATTCGCCTCGACTGGCGAAATGACTATGAAGTAGAGGTGTTTAAAGCTGGCTACCACGTGCTAAGGGAGACCTTCTATTACAAGTGGGGAGAGCTCGCTCTAGAGCCCATAATTATCGCTGAGGACACAATAAGGGTTACTGGATCCGACGCGGCATACGATCCATCGGAGCACGGCGACCGAACTCACTCAGCTGGCCAATCACTCGAAGGAGAATGAAGGGTTCCATGAGAATCGCCCAACAAAACAGTTGCTCATTACTGACGCTCGCAACCTTGTTTGCGTGCGGGGGCGAGCCTGTCGCTGAAATAGCTGAGCTACCTATTGGCTACGAGGGTTCAACAATAGACACACTAGTGCAGAACCCCTCGCTGTTTCAAGCGGAAATACAAGATTCAAGGGCTGCATGGGTGGCCTTCCACAACGGTAATTTACCCGAAGCCATAGCCTTTACTGGCGATGAGTACTCAAACCCAAGAGGGAGGGCAGCAGCAGAGATGGCTTCCCTTCACTTTAGGTTGGCTCAGGTACAGACTGAGGCTCTACTGACCCTCGCCAACAGCCAAGTTGATTCTGGACGACCATCTGCCCTCCCCCTCTTCGCACACATTGCTCAGGCTGAATTGACGAACGCCGGATTCAATGATTCTGGCGAGGATGACTCTCAGTGGCTCTCTGTTTCAATGAGTTCCACTTTACCAGAGGTGGCTGAAGCAGCCTCTCTGCTATCGTCTGACCATTTAGGTGAATCTGGAACAACAAACCCCATTACTGACCGGTACCTAAGCCACAAGACAGAGAGAGAGTCAGGAGAACTCTCCAATTCATCGCCCCTGTATGAAGCCGTAAATCTACCTTTGTGGGAGCTTGGCTCGATTAAGCTCTACGACCCACAAACCCATTTTACATTTGGCTTAATATACCAAACAGAAGCTGAGAAGCTCCAGAGTTCGGGGCTGTCTGCCGCTCTATTTTCCCCATGCCCAAATAGCGAAGCCGCTCGGGTATCAAACGAAGAGCGACAAGAGTTGAGGGGCGGTATTAATTGTGCCGATCAAATTTCAGCAATCGGGATCGATGCAGAGTTTATTTCAGCCATGATGGATGGCGACGACGACCTCCAGACCGCCAGAACATTGGTGCATCAAGTCGATGAGAGGCTCGACGAATGGAGCGCAGCCGCCGTGCGAACTGCCAGCCCTGACGGCGCCGCCTTACTCACTTCACTGAGCCTTGTGGAATCCTTTCGCGCCAAACTGTTGATCTCCGTGGCGGGAGATCTACTCAACCAGGGTCGCCCGCGCCAAGCTCTAGCTGTCGCACAGGCGACCTTAGACATAACTAGCCCTAGAATAGTATCAGCGACAAACCCTGCTCTGCTGTTTGCAGTGTTGGCACACGCCCATCTACAGACAGGACACACAAGAGAGGCTTTGGATGCACTTGAGGTGCTAGCTGAAACCTTTCCATCCGTAATCACAGTGGACGAAACCGTAGGTGACTTAGCCGTCACCGAAGGACTCCACCGAATTGGCGATAGCAAAGAACTTTAGAACATTAGACAGACAAACAGTAAATCATCGAGCAGAACATCAAAACCGACATTATAAATGGCGGCAATATTCGAGGACAAGATGAAGTCAGTACAAAATTATGGAAACGGCATTTTTTCAAGGTGGACACTCACAGTGGCCGCAGTCGGTATAGCACTACCAGCTATCGCAACGACACTTCGGTACGCCGAGGATCAAGCTCCCGGTATTGTGAACCCCGTTTTCACAACTACAATGACCGAAGCTAGAGTCAACGAGCTCCTGTTCGAGGGTCTCTATACCGACAACGAAGACCTTATGACAACGCCGGATCTGGCTAGTTCAATAGAGGTCGCAGAGGATGCGATGAGTGCCGTTGTCACACTCAGGCGAGATGTTGTTTGGCACGATGGAACCGGCTTTACAGCCGCAGATGTCGTATTCACTATTAATGCAATGCAAAACCCAGAGACTCTCTCTACTGAAGTAGGTCGTGTTGAGTGGATAGAGGAAGCAGAGGCGCTTGGCGACTATTCAGTGGAACTGACCTTCAGCTCACCTCAACCCTCGCCTCAAGACAAGCTAAACTTTAAGATTCTGCCTCACAGCCACTTCAATGGCGACGCAATGAGTCGAGGTGACAGCTTTAGAACCAACCCAATAGGTACAGGACCTTACCGGTTAGTACAGTTCAACGATGACAACAGCGTCACTTTTGAGGTCTTTGATGATTACCGTGAAAATATCGGAATCGACGAGCTTATTCTTAGGGAAGTCTCAGACAAGAGCTACCAAGCGCGATTGTTACTCTATGAGAGCCTCGAGGCGCTAGTTAGGGTGCTACCTTCGGACTTGGCACTGCTTCAAAACAGTCGCCAGGTAGAGCTGTATCCATACCAAACCAACTCTTGGTGGTTCCTAGGGTTCGACGAAACTGAGCCGCCATTTGACGACATCCGCGTAAGGCAGGCTGTGTCTCAATTGGTCGACGTGGAGAACCTCCTCGCCCCTATCGGGACGGGAGAGATCCTTTCTGGTCCCTATGTAAAGTCATCCCCGTTTTACAATCACGAGGTTGAGCCATGGACTCGCAACGAGAGAGAGGCACGAGTCCTCCTTGAAGATGCGGGTTTCACACAAGAAGGCGGAAGCTGGGAGCGCGATGGAGAACCACTTAGCTTTACTATCACCGCCCACCAGGGGTTGGAGACTGCTCAGATGGTAGTCATTAATCTTCAGTCTCAGCTTCGCTCAAAAGGTATTGATGTACAGACAGAATTCCTCGATGAAGCTGAGTGGAAGGTTAGAGTTTGGCGTGAGCGCGACTTCGACTCTATGCTATCCCAATGGAGCTTTGACAGAAACGAAGATGTCTACTCGCAGCTTCACTCCGATGGGGAAAGAAATTTTGGTGGGTATTCCAATGATCGAGTCGACGAGTTACTCGACATCGCTCGAAATGCTACGGACCCATTTGACAAACGGCATGCGTTGCGATTGGTGCATGAACTGGTGCGGGCTGATGCCCCTATGCTGTTCCTCTGGACCCTTGATTCCTACGCAGCACTGTCGAGAAATACCCGTAATGTATTGATTCACCCATTTTACTTCTTCACCTATGTGGGTAACTGGCGGATGCGCTGAGCCATAACGGGCAGTTGCTTGGATTCTTTCGCGCCCTGTTGAGTCCAACACTAACATTCATCGCGAGCATGGCTGTAGCGGTGCTGTTCGTGCTTTTGGCGATAGCACTAGCACCAGGTAGTGCAGCTGACATCGTGGCTAACAGCAGTGAATTACGTGACGGACTCACCGAGCACTGGGGGCTAGACGACCCTTTCTTCACTAGGTATTTTAGGTTTATCTCAGCGCTATTACACGGTGATTTAGGACAGTCGCTCACCTACAGAGCCGGCGAGCCGATAGTCGACCTAGTAGCTAGGAGCGCGCCAGCGACCATGTTCTTGGTCTTTGCAGCTCTCGCCGCATCGATATCATCGACATTCTGTCTTGCGTGGTTCACAGCGGGTAGAAAAAGTCTATCGCGCTCAATACTTAGGGCACTATCTGTTGCTCCTGTATTCTTAGCTGCCTATTTGGCAATGGTTATAGCCGACTCTTGGGCATTTCACACAACCCTTCAGGTTGGAATTCAGCCACCTGAATGGTTCCCTCTCCTGCTAAACGACTCAAACGTAAAGGTCGCATTGGCAGTGTTCGTACTAGGTATGGGATCGTCGGCTGGATCTGAGATTCACTCTAATATTGAGAGTGCGCTCGTCGAGATTAGAAGGTCTGGCTACATAGACGCGGCTCGTTCTCGTGGAGCCAAACTCTGGCCACATATTCTGCGCAACGTGGCCGCACCGCTAGCAGCACTAACAGCGGCACGTGTCCCATATTTTTTGGGTGGAGTGATCGTGGTAGAGAAGGTCCTACACCTCAATGGGGTTGGGGCGATGCTATGGGAGGCATGTCGTTTACGAGACTTCCCATTGGCACTGGGGATTACCGTGTTGTCTGCCGCTGTTGTGTGCTCAGCCAGGCTGATAGCCGATCTAATTAGAGTAGCTATTGACCCACGCCTAAGGGGCTCAAAGTGAGCCGAACCACACGAAAGCGAAGCGTAATGACACGACTGGGAGAGGCCGCTTTAGTCTGTCTAGTCCTACTGTGGCTCCTAAGCCTTGTCAGCAATTACGACCTAGCGAGTGATGTAAACGTAGAGATATTAAACCAACCACCAACCTTGCTTCATATTTTCGG
>CAWVYO010000121.1:0-9996 GCA_963934385.1 uncultured bacterium | reverse complement strand
CGCTCAGCAGTACTTGGAGTATCTTGCTGTGGACGCTCACCTTGAGCGTCAGCTGGTCGCTCTCCGTCTCGTTCGGCCCTGTCACTTCGTTGGTTGTCGCCGTCGCGGTTGTTTCGGCGATTCCTGGTATTGCGAGACCTGCGTCGCCTGTTGCGTCCCTTTTCATCCGACTCAACAGAGCTCTCTTCAACAGAGCCTGTAGGTTCAATCGATAGCTCTATCGCGGTACCGGAAACGACTGAGACCTCTACTGAGGTTTCAGCTGCCAAGACAGGTGCTGAAGAAATAAGTGCGAGAGAAGCGATTGTAAGAATTGAACGTGTCATGATTGACTCCACTATTTTATAATATCTTGTTTATCTGGGGCATCTACGAGGATGGTGTCGAGTTCATTCAAAATGATTCCATGTTTTTTGATCTTTATATTTAGGGTTCTCTTAAAACAAGTAGACGTCTCTACATACGAGCTAGAAGTATTGTCTACCCTCTCCCAAACGCCGGAAAGATTCTCTCAAAGGAACTGAACCTTACTACGAAGATATTTCCGCTATTTGTCTCTTTAATGAGCATAACTTCTCTCCCTTGTGAATCTAAGGCTCCTTGACCCAATTCAAGAGTAGTTATGTCACCGTTGTTATATTCCAGAGTAAATTCAACGACGGTATCACCGAAAGGTGTTCCTGTTGGAGGTATTGAGTCGGCTCTTAAGGACAACAGTGCGCTAAGTCCTACGGCTATTTCTTGTAGATTACCCTGAATGTTAGCCGGAGATTCTACGCTCCAAAGTGAGTCCTCGCCCCTCACCAACACACGAGGGACTCCTGAGTCACTCATTGTTATTCGAGTTAGGTCAATAGGCGAAGCATCTAGTATTTGGAGAACTCTGAAAGCCTCCAGCGGGCGAGTGATCGACGCCAATTTACTGCCTGCGATTCTATATGCTGTCTCTCCCCGCCTTACGAAAGCGGCGCCACCTTGTTGAAGACCGCCAAAGACTAGCTCTATTGTCTCACCAGTGCTTAGCTCCAAGAATGCAGTGGCTGATGGGTTTTCCCAGTCGGCGTTGAAGCCGTCTGAAAGAATCTCGCCAGCCCTCATCAGCCCCATGTTGTGTGCTAGAGCCCTGATACTCAGCTGATCAACCTCGAATTCTGCCTCGTCTAACGACCAAAATCCGTCGGTGTTCTCAAATGACAGCGTGTCGTTTGATCGTTCAATCCTCATAGAGGAAATAGAGGTGTCACCTATCTGTGTGACCATTTTATCGCGCCAGTCCGCCGGGGTACGAGCATAGCTCATTCTTGAGCCCACATTGCCCCTATAGACTGTTTCAGAGCTAGGCAGCCTTACAAAAGATGCGCCTCCAAATGTGTCAGATCCAATAGACAAGGAGTGTGTAGGCACCTCACTGCTCGCGAAGATCTCAAAGAGAATCCTCTCGCCATTATCTAGTCCATACTGATCGTAATTTTCACTATCCACCTTCACATCAAACTCAACGCCGCGATTTACATGTCTCAACAGAGATCGCACAACCTGTGCATCAGCAGCGCCGCTTATTGGCTCAGTTAGCTCCCATGAATCGTCACCTGTACGGGTGATAGTGGTGCGCTGCGAATTACCTACTGTAATTTGGAAACTCGTGACACTGGCGAACGAAACTGCAGGCATTGTTGGTAGGCTCTCAACTGTCCCCTTATCCGCTGACCAAGTCAGTGAAACCACAGCCATGAACATAGCTATTGAGAGCAGTGATGTGCTTTTCCTTGTTAGCTTCATCGCCCTCTCCTGAATGAGCGAGCAGCCCCGAATAGTAGCAGCAACAGTGATGGTATTATTAGGTTGGCTAGTTTTATCCTTTTTAAATCCCCTGGCTCCAGAGCCTCAATAGACGGAGTCTGTAGTGATTTCACCCGTATGCCTATTAGGTCTGCATCCTGGACCAGCCAGTCGATAAGGTTCATCATCGCAGGGATGTTGTTCGCTACAAAGTGCGTGCTACCTATTACCACAGATCTTGTGGGCGCCGACTCTCTAACAAAGATGGTTGGATCCTCGTGAGGTTCTGGGTCTGGAACGCCATTTTCTATAAAGAGGCTTGAAAAAGATCCTCTTAGGGCCACAGCAACAGGCACAGCACCGACTACTTCTATTGGTCCGCCTGTACTGTCAGCCCCCAAAGTGTATGGGTCGATATTTTGCACGGTCATGCTGGTGGATGACGACTCGTTTGATGAGGCGAGTATCTCGTATTGTGAATCTCCTGAGCTGTCTGCTACGGTGAGAGAGCTCAAGAAGGGCAAAGTTAGATTGTCCATGCCTCTGAAAATCGGGGAGTCGATCGATAGGTCATTTACAATTGGAATAACGGGATTGTTAACCGCCATCTGAGTTGTGTACCGACCCCGTCGAACAGGTATTGGTAGTTGCCCGTTGGCCTCGCGATCTAGTACTAAGTCCCGATTAAGCCCGACACCTAGGTTGGCTATGGTGTCGGTCATTCCGTGGTTCAAGGCTACAACGGCTACTTGAGGTGTAGGGATGTAGTTGGATATTATGAACCCTGTAGCACCCCCTCTCATTATGTATTGGTCTAATTCGAACAGCTCCCTTTGGGACATTTCAGTCTGTGGTCCTACAACCAACAGCGCGTCAATATCTACAAGGGAGGTTTCAGGTGACGATAGATCTACAGGAATTAGTATTTTGTTATCATCTGAGAGTTGGTTTCTTAGGGTTTCTACAGGTCCGTCGGCAGTAGATAGGTCAGGCTCTCCATGACCGACAGTAAACCCTATTCGCTTTGGTTCAGGATCTACCAAACGCTTTATCGCCCGCGCTATGTCGTATTCAAAACCGCCGACATTTGTAATGGCGGGAAGGACTTCTTGTCCCTCTCCATACAAAAATACGGCACCCATAAACACCTGCCTGACTTCGGTGCGGGTCTGATCTCTGTAGCGATACTGAATAGGCATTAGACCAAGGCGCATAGCCTCGGACTCCCGTGTGACCATGCGCTCGTTTCCATCATCATCGATCTCCATCACCGGAGTTGTAGGATCTGTAACCTCAATACTAATTCTTCCGTTTGACCAGGCCTCAAACTCCTCGATCTTATCTAGGAAAATCCGCTCATAATTGTTGTAAGGAGCCTCAAGGCCACCGGTAAAGAACACCTTTACCGTAAGAGGTCGCTCCAATTGGTCTATTAGCCGTTGAGCTGTTGGTGAGAGAGTGTGAACTCGGTTCTCTGTGAGGTCAAAGCGTGAATAGTGCTCTTGGCTAATCTCGTTAGCTAGCGCTACAATAGCGATTACAGCACCCATCTGAATGATTGAGTTTAACCTTAGACTCTCTCGAATGTTCATCGCTGGAGCCTCTTTGACTCTAGTGAGAATACGGCGACATGAAGAGCTAGAGCTACAACAGATCCATAAAAGATAATGTTTCTTGTATCAATTACTCCTCTTGCTAAACTCCTGAAGTGGTGTTCAAAGGATAGGTTTTGAACTATGCCAACCCATTCTGCAGGCACCTTGTGCAGTGAAAAACCTATCGCATAAGGTACAAGACAAACAACCATAGAGCCAAGAAATGCCAGGATTTGGCTCTTGGTTAGCGACGACGCGGCGACACCGATAGCGCAGTATGCGGCAGACATAAGACTTAGCCCCACATACCCGCCAATTACTGGTCCCCAATCAAGCTCACCGTAACAGGCAAGGGTGATAGGGTACGATACAGTTAGACCTATGATTATTAGTACTAACGACCAAGCCGCTAGAAATTTTCCCATGACAACAGACTGCTCGGAGACTGGAAGTGTCAAGAGCAACTCTATGCTCCCAGACTGCCTCTCTTCAGCCAAAAGCTTCATCGTAATTGCGGGAGCCAGTAGTATTAGGAAGATGGCGATCCATCTAAAAACTACGCTCATTTGGACCAAGCCGTGATCAAAAATATCGTCTATGTAAAGAGAAAATATCCCCACCAAGGCAAGAAAAATAGGTGCGGTAATATAAGCTAGGCTCGAGCTGAAATAGGAGGCTATTTCTCGTTTATAGATGGCGTAAGCGCTCTTCATCGGTTCCTTTGGAGACTCAATCTTTGCGCTTGTCTAAAGAGGAGTGTGGCGGGCTCTCTTTAGAACTTCTTCCACCGGTAGGGGGGCGTGCCTGTTAGGACGAATAGCTAGTTTTACTGTGTCGAAAAAACCACCGAAGTTTCTAAAAATTGAGCTTGTGTCGATCCAGCAAGCTCTCATGCACCCTTCACAACCGCCAGCCTCTTGCATGCGTACTCTCTCGTAAGCGTCAGAGTTGAAGTATCGCTCGAAATCTGGATCGAGGATGTGTTTATAGTTGTGTTGTGTGCGGTGACAGATTGTGAATTGACCGTTCGGAGATATCGAGAAATATAGTCGTCCCGCGTCACAGCCTTCAGCTGGAAAAGATCCTCGCTTGAGGTATTCACGGCTAGCCTCTAGATATGGTGTGGAGTTGAAAACCGGCCAACCCTCACGCTTCATGGCTATCACTTTTTCATAGGTACGATCTACCCGCTCAGCGACAGTCTGCCCAGATTCACTATTGTCAGCTGAGTGCAAGTCGAGTTCCGGGTTGTGGCGAATAAATCGCCCTTCCCAGTTTTGTACACCATCTTTTGGTCCAGCCAACAACTCTACTGGTAGTAGGGAAATAGCAAACCCTATATCCCTAGCAAATCTAACTAAGTCTGGAATCTCCTCTAGGTTTAGATCGCTCACAACGCAATTTAAGACGCCTAATCCACCCGAGCCGTGGAGCCGGTGTGCGAGGTAGGACATTGTCCTTATTGCGCCTTCCCATGAGCCTTCGTGCTCACAGATGTGGTCAAAGCGTTTCGGGCTGAGTGAGTCAAGAGATATTGAGAAGTCTTTCACGCCCACATCAAGTACAGCGTCCAGCTCTTCTCTGCTGACGTTTACTCCGTTTGTGAGTACTCGAAGTCTGATACCTCGACTGATGAAGTGTTCTGCAATCTGCGGTAGATCTTTGCGTACAAACGGCTCGCCACCACCCAGAGCAACCTGCGCCACGCCAAGGTTGGCCATTTTTTGCGCTACAACTCCTATCTCTTCTGTAGATAGTTCCTCTTTTTCGTTACCGTATCGCCAGATACCGCACATCTTGCAGGTTAGGTCACATCTGTGCGTTATCCCGTAGTGTGCGTACACTGGGACATCGCGAAGAAGGAGGGCGCGGCCGAATCTTGCGGCCTGTTTTACTGTAACTACTGGCATTGTGTCGCTATTATAGCGCGTTTTAGATTTGAATGTCGGTGACAGTTGTCTTTAGCGAGAATTTGCAAGTGTAGGATCACCTTGTTGTCGAGGGGCTGAATGGGGTCGGCCTCTATCATAGAGCCAAACATGCCTGCCTAACAGACTCTGCTAGATGATTTAGATCTGATTTCGTAAGGTTGGGGTGAACGGGAATGTGTAGGAGGTTCTGAAACGCTTCCTTTGCATTTGGACAGTCAGATTTATGCTCTGGAAAAAGTGGTGAATCTGAGCAATTACTCATGTAGCCAACTGTTGTGTCCACGCCCCTTTTCCGAAGTTCGCACTCCAGACCCTTCCTGTTTTCATGATGAACGACAAAGCTCATATATATTGCTTCTGATCCTTTGGGGTAGGTGGGGGTGGTTAGGTTCGGAACGTTTGCCAACGCTTTATCCAAGAATCTGCCGTTAGCAGCACGGGCCCCGTTTAAAGATTCAATGCGCTCGAGTTGTTTTTGGCCGACAGCTGCCTGGACTGCTCTAGGTGCAGACTCTTGATAGCTACTAGGTAGCTCCGGATAAAGCTTTTCCGCCTCTCCGAATCGCTCGTGTATAGGGTCTTTACCCAACATGTTTCCCAGGCGAATCATGGGGTGCAGTGTCCAGGGGTATACCATCGGGTGGGTCGCTACCATCATTCCTGTGCCAGTAACCGCCTCTTGTATAGATTTTTTGAGATCAGCCGGTGTGGCTCTGTTCATCTCTTCTCTCAATTTTATCGCTAAGTCGTCGTCGTTTGTCGTGATCATCGCTCCCGACAACGTAGTGATGTTTTTTGTTAGCCCGAAGGTGTAGTAGGCCGCATCGCCCATTGATCCCGCACGGTCGCCTTTGAATCTGGCTCCAGTTGACTGAGCACAGTCTTCGATAACTTTTATATTGTGTTTTTTGGCGATTTTTCGGATCGCGTCCATGTCGCAAGGTGTGCCAAACAGATGAGTTGGTACGACGGCTTTTGTGCGAGGTGTGATTGCAGCTTCAAAGGCTTTAGGCGACAGAACATGGGTTGTGAGATCAATATCTGCAAAGACAGGGGTCACGCCAGCAGTCTTGGCCAGCGCCGGTATGGCAAAATAGGTCAGGGCTGGAATTATCACCTCGTCACCTTCGCCGAGACCCCAAGATTTTAACAGAAGGTAGAAACCGTACCTTGCCGAGGGCACCATAATAGCGTGGTCAACGCCAATGTAGTTTGAGAATTTCTCCTCAAACCGACGGACTGCGGGACCATCATCGCTAGGAGATACGATATTTTTGGCCACAATGAGGGCCTCGGCGATGGAGAAACTGGGAGAGAAACGAGGGATCTTGCCGAAAGCCATTTAATTTGCCTCATTATTAGCTGATCAGAACAGCCATTTTGGGATATTAGGTCTCTGTATGAGATTCATTCTACCAGTTCTTACCATATTGATAGCCTGTCGTCCTGCTTTGCCTGACGGTCCTAAGGTGATTGTTCTCGTGATCGATGGAGCTAGGTTTGATGAGACCTTTGGGTTTGGTTTGTCAGACCTAACAGGTGATGCGTCGGTGGAAACGGTCCCGAGTATGTTCTCGGAGCTTGTTCCACGTGGAACAATAGTACGACCCCTCTACAATATGGGAACTACTATCACTGCACCCGCTCACGTAGCGCTATATTCAGGTGTTCGTCAGCCCCTAGCTAATTTTCCATTAGTAGATGACCCTGGTCTCTATAGACCAGCTTTTCCAGGCATTGGAGAGGAAGTGATCCGTCAGGGAACGGGTGAATTGGGTGAGGCCATGATTATGGGCAATACCTCTCTCATTTGGCCGCTTCAGGGTTCTCTTATGGTTGGAAATGGGTTTGGAGAAGGGAGTGATTGGTTCTTTGTTACCGAGGCACCCAACGATCCTCAGCCCGCTTCAGATGATAGGTCGGTTCTCACTTCTATTCGTCATCAACTGGAAGAATCCCAGCCAAGATTCTTGCTCGCGAACCTAAAGCAGGTAGACCGTAAAGGTCATTTCGGGGACGACGGTGAGTATGTAGAGGCTATACGTGAGATAGACCTCAGCATTTTAGAATTATGGGACTGGATTCAGTCCCAAGAGGTTTACAGCGGTGACACTAACCTTATAGTGGTCTCAGATCATGGGCGTCATCGTGGTGGCGAGCCCGAAGATGAGGTCTGGAGGAATCACGGCGACGCTAGCGCAGGAGATCGTGAGATACCGTTCTTTATGGTTGGACCAGGAGTTAGAGAGGGGGTTGAGATCACAACACCGTACTCCTTAGAAGATGTGGGGGTAACTGTTGCATCGCTGCTGGGAGTTGAATTGCCGTGGGCGAGTGGCTTGCCGATTTTGGAAGGGCTGTTGGATTTCAATGGCGAGGTTCGAAGCGGTGTAGCGTCGGTGTCAGTGGCTGGTGAGTTTATGGTGGAGGAGCGCTATCAGAGTGATCCTTCTCATCGCAGCGCCGTTTTTTGGAATAACGAGCAGCTGTCGGGTGAAAACGCTTGGGCGGCAGAGGCTCCGTCAGTAGCCATCATCGGTTCTGGCGCCCTAGCCTGTTGGCGTGAGATAGAGATAGATGATGAGTTTATGCCCTGGACCTCTAAGTGTGCAGTTTTATCATCAGATGGTTCGTTTAGGTCAGCACCCTCTCCTGAGTCACAAGTAGGTCCATTTTGGCGACCACAGCTGCAAACAATTGATGGCGACGTCTATGCTTTTTATAGTCACAACCCAGATGACATAGCCGAGTTTGGACACGATGAAGATGTGGCCCCAAGGGCTGCCCTTTTTGACGGCGAAAACTGGACTCTACAGATTGATAATAGGCCTGCGCTTCACTACGCAACAGGTGTGAGCGGGGCGGTGTTGGATGAGTCCATGGTGGTCGCGTTTGCAGCTAGCCCAGAAGGGGACCAAGCCCGTCATAATAGACGAATTCACGCTGAGATAATGGAGCGGTTTCCAGTTGCTGGAGTCGATGATCCCATTGATGTGCCTTTTGCGGATCTGCTGGGGGTTGGTCAATGGCGCCTAGAGTCACCTGATCTTCGGGTTGATGGCGATGATGTCCAGTTGGTAGCGATAGCTGTAGGTGAAGCGCAGCGATTTATCATAGGTGCTACATCCACAGATGGTGGAGCCTCATGGGGAGATCAGCGGATAATCGCACAGGATGACGCCCTGTTTTTGCACTCGGGTGTTGAATGGCTCGGCGACGAGGCTGTCTGGATGTCGCTTGTTAGCGGCAAAGTACAGAGCTGTATGTCACAGAGTGGTTGTACCAATCGAATGGTACTGCGTCTGCGAGAGTTTCACGTGGTCGGTGATGAGCTTGTGGCAGTAGTCGATGACGGTCATGGCGACTGGCGGGTCGTTAGATGGTAGCGTCGCACTCTGACTGAGATCGGTAACACTAAAATGTTCCACACCCTCCCAGTGAGTGAACGTTTCTGGTGCACATTTGTATTTGTTTGGAGCATTCACCGCTCAGGCATAATCATCCAACATATAAGATAGAGTAGAATACCTGCTCCGCCCGTGAGGAGGAATATAACAAAGGCGATCCTCACTATTACTGGGTCCAATCCAAAATAAGCACCCAGTCCACCACAGACCCCCGCTATTTTTTTATTACTGTAGCTTAGTTGTAGGCTGTTTTTTGCCATAGTCCTTGTTGCCCCTCGCCCTGTACGTGTTGAACTGTAGATTACCAGTGTTTTGAGTGAGGCGCTAACCTTCAAATCGAGCTAATTCTAACTTTAGAAAAAACAGGATTTGGAAATGGCGATCTTACCCATAATTAAAGCCCCCCACCCTTTGCTGAAACAGATCAGCCGACCAGTACGTGACGATGAGTTCGGTCCTGAGCTCAGGAAGCGATGTGAAGACATGGCTGAGACTATGTACGCTGCACCCGGGGTAGGGTTAGCGGCTATTCAAGTTGGTGACGCTCGCCGCTTTGTTGTTGTTGATCCAAGGGAAAAAGACGAAGAAGGGGTTCGTAAGTCAGACGGATTGAGGTTTATGGTAAACCCTTCAATATTAAGCTGCTCTGATGTGATGATGACTTGGGAAGAGGGATGCCTTTCTGTTCCTGAGTTCTGGGAGGACCTTGTCCGCCCAGAGTGGGCGGTGTTGAGCTACACTACCGCCGATGGTGAGCCCGTTGAGGAGCGATTTGATGGCTTCTCTGCTGTTATTGTTCAGCACGAGCTAGATCACCTCGATGGGATCATCATCTTAGACAGAGTTAGTCGACTAAAGCGCTCACGATACCTAAAGAAGGTCGCCAAGGGTCGCATTCAATCGGATGTACCTTGACGCCTCTTAAAATAGCCTTCTTTGGAACACCACAGTACGCAGTGGCTACTTTGGAGGCTTTGGTAGCAGCTGGCCATAATATTGTAACAGTGGTGGCTCAACCAGATCGACCGTCTGGTAGGGGTAAAAAGCTCCAGTCACCACCGACAATACTACTGGCAAAAGAGCTCGGGTTTAATACTCGTCAACCTAGAGCGGTCAAGTCGGGAAGTTTCTTTAATAACTATCTGTCCCTCGATATCGACGTGGCAGTCGTTGTCGCCTACGGGAGAATTCTCCCCATGGAACTAATAAACGCCCCAAAGTACGGCTCAATAAATGCACACGGCTCTCTATTGCCCCGTTGGAGAGGTGCGGCACCTATTGAAC
>CAWVYO010000120.1:0-10055 GCA_963934385.1 uncultured bacterium | reverse complement strand
TAACTGCCCACGGGGGTAGCACGAGAAACTTAGGAGAGGCACTAGCTAGTCTAAGTACAAGTTACTTCGATATCTCTACGACAAGCTCTTCAACCCCGAGCTTCAGTAATGCTCCGATAGAGTACTGGTGTCAGGAGAACCACGTCATAACTATTTCGATGGACTATGGTCAGAACGACGACAACCCGTCGACCTATTCTTCATCACTGTCAAACGACATCTCTTGCAACTCTTTTGGCTCGATTAATAACACTGAGACATCTTGTTACTACGATAACGTAGTCGCGGCTGTGTACAATAAGGACCACCGCTCTGATCTCTCCGGTGATCAGTCGATCATCACGCATACAGTCGGAGTAAAGGTTCGCAGCTCAACTATGGCTGAATTGTTGTTTGGTAACTCAGTGGATGAGATTAACAACGACGGCGTCTATATTGTAGCTAACGAAGGTGACGAAATCCTGGGTTCCCTTGTCACGGTGATGGCTCAGATTCGAACAGGCTTTTACTCTCGTTCAGCACCCGTGGTAAGTGCCGATGGCGCATATCTTATCTACTCATTCTACGAGATTGTGGGTAGAGGTACCGACATTTCAGGTAACCATGGAAAGCTCGCTCAAGGTCACGTTCGAGCATATGAAATCGGTAACGATCCTACAGATACCACTACCTACGGGGTTGTGCAGTACAACGGTTCTTCGGCATTTGGTGGTGCGCTTTGGGATGCGGGTGATCTTCTAGTCTCTCGCCCAGTCGTGGCGTCAGAGTCACAGCCAGACGACCGTGATGGGCTTGGACAGCGTGATATTTATACCTTTGTCCCAGAGATGATGGCCCTAACGAGTACGGCGATCTATCAGGAGGCTAACTCCGATCACCGAATGGGTTTCGATTATGAGTTCGCTCAGGCCTTGGTTGGTAACACTTCGACTCTGGATTATTTCCTTGATACCTCAACGGACAGCACTGGTTGCGGGACTGACGATGCGTTCGACCTAAACGACGACTGTTTAGTTGATCCTGACGATATGCAAGCCTTGATTGATTTTTCTCGAGGGCTCCCGTCAGCCACGTTTAGGTACCTAACTGAAGAGAGGGGCTACTGGAAACTTGGTGATGCTCCCAACTCTGTCCCTGTCGTCGTTACCGCACGCAACAACAACTTCACCACAGACAATACTTATCGGACTTTTATCTCAGACCTTGTCTCAGCCGGGGTGCCTGACATAGTCATCTCCGCTGCAAACGACGGAATGTTACACGCGTTCCGCCTCGAAGATGATCCTAATACAAACTGTACAACTTACACATCGAGCTTGGGGTCCGACGAGGACTGCGACGAAGCGGGTGAGGAGCTGTGGGCTTGGATACCGTCATATGTATTGTATCGGGATCCAGGTGAGGATTGGTCAGGCAGGTTGATCGATTTAATGTGGTACGGACGTACCTTCCTGTTCGATGGCTCTCCTGTGGTAGAGGATGTTTGGGTTGACACGAACGATGACGGCACGAAAGAATCCGATGGCTCCGAGTGGCGTAGGGTTGTGGTCGTCCAGCAGGGTCAGGGTGGTCCAGTTACCCTTGCTTTAGATATTACCGACTCACAGTCTCCACAGTTTCTTTGGGAACAAGTCAATACCTCTGATTATTCGTCAATGGGATACTCGGTAGCAAGCCCAGTTGTTGCCAATGTTTACGACACCGAAGACCCTACCGATCCACGAGACAGGTGGGTCGCAATGTGGTCGTCTGGTCGGGCGGTGTCCTATTCTTCAGCGACGAGTAGCTATTATAAAACAGCTGAGCCCAACCTTTACATGTGGCATGTTGCCGATGACTATTGGGGTACTGCTGCCAAGACTTTTGCTGAAGAGGGTAGCAGTATTGGCGCGGAACACCCGGGTTTTGCGGATCACGGGAGCGCACTCGACGGGGATAGTGACGGTGTTTATGAGTACGCGTATATCTCGGGGTCTCTTGCTGCAATAGATGTAGACTCTGATGGCGACGTGGACGTTCTTTATTTCCCTGTGACAGTCTCATATGAGCCAGATGATCTTAGTGACCCCGACGGAGACGGTCTTACGGGGTTGTCAGATGTTGCTGACCCAGGTAACACTTGGATCTATAAGGCGATTATTGACACAACCAATCCAGACGACCCAACTTGGTGTGAGTTCTACGATCCGTTTGATAGCATTGGTGTTCGCCCAGAGGTCTACTATGCGGTGACAGCCTCTTGGCATACGGATGGTTCGCTCGGTCTGTATTGGGGCACCGGGACTCCTTATAGCAGGACATCGACCGATCTCGGCTACTTCTTCGCTATGAAGGACGAGTCACCTCTTGCGTGTAGCCTTGCTTCACCGATATCTGACTGCGGTACCGACGGTGTCGTAGAATTAGATGCAGGAGAAGGACTCACTGGCGACCCTCTTGTTTATGCTGGCTCAGTCTATTTCTCGACATATCTGCCTGATAGCTCGGATCCATACTGTACTGAGGGTACTGGGCGTATCTATTCTTTGTCCTTTGAAGACTGTGAAGACAACACGGACAGTGATGGCGACGGCGACACAACCGACGATCCGGCATTTATAGAGGTGGAGGGATATCCCAGCTCCCTCACCATTTCAGAGCAAGGCACAATCTTTTACGGTACATCTGCACCGGATACTACGCTGGCAGGCGCAGCGGCCGTGGGAGAGATTACAGGAGCCGCCGACCCATTCATGGGTACAAGAACAATGGGTTTGAGAGAAATCTACTAAGCTTAGAATGGTCGGTGTTAGAGCTAATCTATGGCCGCAATGCAGCGATCTCTGTTCTCCATAGCCATGGGATTGTTGGGCGACGCAGAGATCACATCCGAGAAAGCGCTAACGCAGCGAGAATAGTCGCCCTTTAGGGCGTAGATAAGACCTAGTCCCGCTCTGGCTTGCCACATGCTTGCATCGCCCAATACAGCTTGTTGGAAAGCTAGCTCAGCCTGTTCGAATTGTTCAACCTCATAAAAGGCTTTGCCTTGTATGTATGAATTATGGGCTGATGGCGTGAGGGTCATGGCTCGACTCGCTTCCACTAGGGCACTTGTAGCCTCGCCAGTCGACAGGTAGAGTTCCGCCAGCGCTGTGTGCGGCGCAGCCTCCGTATCGTCAGAAAGACCTGTGGCATCTCGGAGTAGCTCTTCGGCGCGATCCGTGTCTCCCTTCTCCTTTAGAACTATCGCCAGATTATAGGCTATTAGCCAATTCGAAGGGTGATAGTTGTGTGCGCGTTCTAGCACTCTCTCCGCCCTAGGTAGATCCCGTCTAAGCATGGAAACGTGTGCTACGCCTAGCGCCGCAGCTGCGTCATTTGGTGCGATCTGGAGAGCCCTGCCGTAGCTGGTGTTGGCCGTGTTGGTCTGCCCGACCCCCAAGCTGACCTCTGCTGAAAGAATAATCCCCTCCACGCTATTTGGATGAAGAAGCAGAGCCGCCGCTAGCTCACCTTGTGCTTCTCCCCAGAACTCTGAAGCTGGACCCTCTTGGGCAGCCAGCTCAATTAGCCCCCTTGCGCGAACTAGGTATGGGGCAACTAGTGGGTTGAGCGCCCTATCTCCTGCGGCTGTGCCCTGTAGGGTGCGACTCGCTTCAAATAGTTCGCCCATCTCTCCTCTGCTGGTTGTCTCTAGTAGCTGTAAGAACGCTAAATTGGACTCGAGGCGGTCATTTAGCAGATCAATAAGAGCTGAGTCTAGATCCTCTTGAAAAAGTTCTGCAGGGCTGACGAAGTTCGAACTAAAAATGGGCCACAGCATCTGTGGGCGTTGGTTTATCCGGGTAATTGAAAGGGCTGTAAGTCTCTCAGGGGCGACCGTGGAGAGCGGCGACTCTGAAATTCTAAAAACTGCTCTGTCTGCGAGATCAATAGGGGAGCTTATCTCGAGTTCTCTAAGGATAGAGCTTCCCCTCGCCGTTGCGTCGACGAATCGGTTCCACTGGATCTGATTGTCCCCGTTCCAGCTCGCCACGATCATCTGATCTCCGCCATTTGGAGGAAGAAAGGCCCAGCTGTGAACAAAGTTCTCTTGAAAAGATTCGAGCAGCGTCTTTAAGTGCCCGCCTCTAATCCACCCGAGATCGAAAGAGATAACGTGAACACCTGAGTCTGAGAGGCTACGAGACCGCTTTTGTAATTGATGTGACGTGGGGATGCCCTGGAAGGAGTCATGCCACGGTGTAGAGGCGCTATCGATGATTAGATCCAAACCACCGGTGCTCCCTAGGATTTCGTGTTTGGCGTGAGGTAATAGTTGTACAGACGGGTGAAGCATTGTCGTTTCGAAGGCGGTAGATAAACCGGCTAGAGCCCTGTAATGCGCTGGGTTTGGAACAGAGACCGATATGTCCGTGTAGCCCTGTTCGATAAGCCCCTCGGTGGCGAAGCCTAAGGGGTCTGCTAGTACTAAAGCGCGCTGCGCTGCAGTAGGGGTAGTTGTGAGGGCAGCTCCGAGATGTGGAGTGAGGCGGACGGCATCTGATTCTCTGCTGTTCGATTGGTGTACGAACCCATCGAGAATGGCTACAAGTTCTTGGTTTGAGCCACGAAAGACCGCTGATGCTCCATTACTAGATATGGATGTATACAGTTGAGTCGAAGTATTCATGACTCCGATAAGTGTCCTGACTGTTTCAGTAGGCGAAGAGCCTTCTCTTGCAAAGCTAACGGCGCCTACTGTTAGTGCATTTTCGCTCCATCCTGTCTCAGAGCCAATCAGTCTGAATGTATTTGTATTTGGCGCCGATATGATCGCGGCAGCTGCAATACCACATCCTGCCAGGCGCTGAAGCGCACCTCTGTTGGGTGTCAGTGCCAGGATTCCGGCGGATATGATTATTACCCAAATGTGTATAGAGAACGCGAAAGGCGCTGCCATTGTACCCAGTAAGACCCCTACAGCTACGCCCCCCAGTGTTTGACTTGTGAAAGCCCCTCTGTTGTTCAGGATGAAAAGGTAGGCTGATGGAAGCATGACTGCAACCATGGCTAGACGAATCATACCAACGGGGTGTTGTGAGCTTAAGGAGAACTGTGATGCAAGGGGAATGGCTGTTGAGATTATTATTGCCGCAGCTCCCCCCGCGGCGAACCTATAGGAGAGCTGAATATAGTTCAGCTCCCTTTTGGGCAGTACTACGCCCAAGATACCTACACCGGTGGCAAACCCTAAGGCGGAGACGCACGCTCCCATAAAGGACGGGTCAAGTGCTGTACGACCAGAAAAGAAAATTGTAGTGGCTGAGAGTGAGCCAATAAGCGCGGCTAGGGTAGCGCTCCAGTGTATATGCACAGATTTGATCTTGGGCTTCCTGAAAACCTCTCCGAAGATAAAGCCCAGAATTGCGCTGGCTACCCACGCAGAACCAATAAATAATTCAGTAGACGAGAACGAGTCCAATTGCGCTAGCCCGTAAAGAGCCAAGGCAAGTGTGGCGGTGGCCGCCATTAGGTGGACACCTCGGACGTTTCTATCTCTCCAAATGCCGAGTGAACACCCTAACATAAAGCACGAGAAGACTGTGAAGCTTGAATCTATAGAGGTTGGCGATGAAAAATTGATCAGGCAAAATAATATCAATACCGCGATAATTATCTGTTTGTTCATCATCTATTTTGCCAGCTTTATTCTGCTATTTAAGTTGAAATAACATCGTACTAATTATTCTCTTGTACCCATACCTAATGATGCCACACTTGAATATACATGTAACAGAAGGTTTGACCGATACCCCTCCAATCTGGTATTAACCTTTGGAAGCCGTGAATTTTTTCGCGGTTAGTTCTAGCTGAACATATGCAGGTGCTGTGACTTGAGAGTGAAAAGACAGAAAATTGTAGGGCATAGGAATGCGCCTAAATCAGGCGTGCGACTCTTCGCGCTCGCGGAGATCTGTCAGAATCGGTGGGGCACCTAAGTATGGGTATTTTCAAGAAAAAAACACACACAGTGGGTCTTGATATCGGATCTAGTTCAGTCAAATTGGCTGAGCTTGAAATGGACCCAAAAGATGGAATCTGGCGTCTCAAGAACTTTGGAATGGTAGGGCTACCACCCGAGGCTATTGTTGATGGTGCCGTCATGAATACGATGGTAATTGTCGACGCTATTCGAGACTTGGTAGCCAGCCAAAAAATAAAAACGCGCGAAGTTACCGCGTCAGTTGCTGGACACTCTGTAATTATTAAAAGAATTAATCTCCCGGTTATGACTGTAGATGAACTCGATGAGTCAATTCAGTGGGAGGCTGAGCAATACATTCCGTTTGATATAAACGATGTAAATATTGACGTGCAAATTCTGGACGACACTGGTGATGAGGCTGGCCAAATGGAGGTCTTGCTGGTCGCTGCTCGCAAGGACTTGGTTAACGAGTACGTCTCTATTATCCAAGAGGCTGGACTCTCTCCGGCTGTCGTGGATGTAGACTGCTTTGCCGTTGAGAACATGTTCGAGCTTAACTACGATGTACCAGACGGAGCGGTTGCCCTCATAAATATCGGGGCTAGTAACGTAAATATAAACGTCATCGAGGGAGGGGTCACAGCATTCACTCGCGATGTGGGCATGGGTGGTCGCCAGTTCACTGAAGAGATTCAGCGAGCGCTTAATATTTCATACGAAGAAGCCGAGTCCATGAAAGTCGGAGGCGACGCCGCCGACGCCACGGCTGTAGTTCCCGAAGAAATAGAGGCGGTGCTAGCTGCCACAGCAGATGCTCTTGGTACAGAAATACACCGCTCTTTGGATTTTCACCTGTCGGCATCAAACAGTAACCTGTACCGGATATACCTATCTGGTGGGGCTGCTCGTACGCCTGGGTTGGCTAGGGCTATACAAGAAAAAACAGGTACTCCTATAGAGATAGTTGATTCGTTTCGTCGAATAGAGATCGACGAGCGAGAGTTTAATCCGAATTTCCTAAGAGATGTCTCCGCTCAGGCGGCAGTGGCCGTAGGCTTGGCACTTAGAAGGATCGGTGACCGATGATAAGAATTAACTTACTCCCAATACGAATCTCCAAAAGGCAGGAAGCTGTCCGGCAAGAGGTGTTGTTGTCTGGGATCGGTTTGGCAGTAGTTTTGGGCGTTGGAGTGTTCTTCAGTACGCAGTTGAGCTCTGATATAGGCGAGGCAAAAGCTAATAACGCCACAATGAATCAAGAGATCGAGGTTCTTAACCAGACAGTGCGCAGAGTTGAAGAGGTCGATCAGTTGCGTGCGGAGCTACAGCTCAAGCTAGACATTATCTCGGAGCTTAAGGCGACAAAGTCAGGGCCCGTACATATGTTGGCGGAGTTGTCTTTAGCGACACCAGAGAAGCTAACGCTTTCTAAGCTTCACGAAGAAGATTACCAGATATCGCTTGAGGGTTATGCTCTTAGCCCAGAGGTAATCTCAGACTTTATGACAAATCTAGATACATCTATCTGGTTTGAAGAGGTTTACCTCATCGAGATGGAGGGGGAAGTCCAAGACGGACGACGCCTCAATACCTTTACTATTCAGGCGACATTTGTGTTGCCTAGCGAAGCTGAAGTAACGACAGATGCAGCAGTGACGACAGAAGAGGAGGCTGGTTAGGAAATATGGCTGATTTCGATCAAATAGCCGCCTTAGAGTCATTCTCTAAGCTGCCTCGCACCCAAAGAATCGGCGCGTTAGGGCTGGCTTACGTTGTTGTGCTAGGTATCTTCTGGACGATGGTCTACAGCCCAAAGGTTGAAGAGGTGGCAAGTCTTGACTCAAGCAGTATCGAGCTCCAACAGAACCTAGACCGTCAACGGATTCGCGCAGCGAACAGAGAGGATTCCGAGGCCCAACTGGAAGGTCTTACAGAATCACTAGGTCAAGCGCTTCAAGAGCTTCCGTTAGACAGGGAGATCTCAGAGCTGCTCAACCGAATCTCTCAGGTTGGAAAAAACGTTGGTTTGGAGGTTAGAAAGTTTCAGCCTCTGCCAGATGTAATGCACGAGTATTATGCAGAGGTACCCGTCGCTATTGAAGTGGAGGGTTCCTTCCATGAAGTTGCGATGTTCTTTGACAGGATTTCTCAGCTTGGACGAATAGTTTCAGTTAGAAATGTAGACATCTCTGAGCCTGACGAGAGGAATGGCAAGATGTACTTAACTGTTACAGGTCGAGTCGTAACATATAGATTTCTCTCTGATGAAGAGCGGGCTGAAGTCGCCGCCTCTTCGCGAGGCCGAAAGGGTAAAGCTAAGGGCCGCCAGAGAGGAGGTGGGCGTTGATCTCCTCTAAGCACATAAAAGGTATTCTTTTCTTATCCATGGCCACTGCTTTTGTTGGTTGCGGGGAAGACGTCGCTGTGGAAACACAGGAGCTTCAGGCCACTGCGCCTACAAGACAGGCGCCTCCAGTTGTGGATGAGGAGCTTGAGGCGGTAGCTTCTTTTGCCTCGGATCCCGATTGGAGCTACAACCCCATTGGTATGAGAGACCCTTTTCGTAGCTTCTTTGTCGGGCGTCAGGAGGAGGATATCCGCTCTCCTACACCGCTTCAGCGATACGAAATTGAACAGTTAGTACTGCAGGGAATCGTTTGGGGTGTCGACCGTCCGTTGGCGTTGGTTGCAGACCCAGAAGGCGCCCACCATATGGTTGAGCGTGGCACCTACATTGGGCGCCACTGGGGTAAGGTGACTGAGATTACATCACATTCTATTGTGATAACTGAAGAATACCAAAATGATGACGGTGAGCTGCTTACTGATCAAAAAGTAATGAGCCTACCTGTGCGTGAGAATATCTATTGAGAGTGTAATTTACACCAGTCTTGGGAGAGAGCCGATGCGACTCCAAAATCTAAAAATGAAAATATCAGCTACAAAGCTGCTCGCTGCCGTATCCTTGGTTGGTGGGTTGACAGTCTCGGGAGTAGTTGTTGCGCAAGAAACCGCATCGCCTGAGACGGTTGAGGCGGTTGAGGCGGTTCAGATCGCAGCACCTGTAACCGTTGAATCGGTTCAAGTTGTCTCCGGCGAACAAGTGGAGGTGCTGGTTACTCTCGACAGTTCAGTGGAAGGGGCAGCTGTAAGCGCCTTTACCATGACAGAGCCCAACAGGATTGTGGTTGACATGCTCAACGTATCCATAGGCGATGGAAGTCTTTTAGGGGAAGGCGATGGTGGACTGATTCTCTCTACGGAGCTCTCTTTATTTGAAGATGAATCAGGTGACATCTCAAGGTTGACACTGTTTTTGAGCGGTCCTGCGACCCCCACAGTGGACTCCGTCGAGAACGTCGTTCGCGTGACCGTAGACGAAGGTAGTGTGGGTGGTGGAGTATTTGCCGCAATAGATCAGGCTCCAGCTGAAACAATGGACGACGACACTTACCGTCAACTGGATAGTTCTCTAGGGGTAGCCGAAGGGCCAAACACTCCCTCCGGTCCACAGTCCGCCGCTGATGCTCCATCGTTATCATCACTAGATTATATTGATGAGGCGGACATCGCCCGTGTGGCAATTGGTCTCAATGCTTCTATTGACTACGTCTCTAGCCAGCCTGAGCCCAATCTAGTCGTCCTCGACTTTAATGGGGCAGCTGTTCCAAACTCACTTACAAGAGCATTGGACGCGTCTAGGTTTATTTCACCTGTACGCGTAGTCAGGGCTTACTCTACCCGCGATGGTGCAAGAGTGGCAATAAGCTTGAGAGATAGCGTGCAATGGAGCGTGCAGACCAACAGTGACGGTCTCGTCTATGTTGACTTTGTTATTCCATCGGAGATGCAATCGGCTCGTGATTTGGCGGTTCAGGGTTTCTCTGAGGTCGCTCCGTCAACCCCTGAAACAGTTGGACAAGAGGGGCTTCACAGCGCTTATCAGTCCGAGACTCTCATAGGTCAAAATGGTCGAACAATGGATCCACAGGCTGTCTTTGGGACAGGTCAGGGGTCTGATAGTCCAGCGTCAATGCTCAGTGGCGTTGCGGGGTTTGTTATAGATCAAGAGAGCGCATCTAGTACACAGTGGCATGGGCGTCGTATT
>CAWVYO010000119.1:0-10155 GCA_963934385.1 uncultured bacterium | reverse complement strand
ATAGCGTTGATTCTGGAAGTGGTGGTGAGCTCAACTACGCATACTCTATTACTGCCGGTGCGGTGATCCAGAGACCGTGGAAGAGTGGGTTTATGTGGGAAGCTGGCGGGTGGCTACATAGGGGAGATGGTCTGCTTATGTCATATAACTCCGACCAGACCGCACTCATCCAGACTACAAATGCTTTCAATGGACTTCGTATCGGAGGCGGTATTTTAGGTGCTGTAGGACCCCTCTCTACACGGTTACGAATCGCAGAGACACTTGCGCCGCTACCTGTTGCGACCCACATAGCAGGGCGAGTAGATATGTTGATTCCAGACTTGGTAAAGTTGAACAAGCCAATCTGGGGTGCAGTGGACACATCATTGGACTTACTCCACCGTTCCAGTGAAATAGGTGGCGTTAGAGCCTTTGTTTTCGAACGCCGTATTTCTGTGACATTGATGGTTGGTATCGATCTGTAAAGTAGTCTGATCTTCGGTTTGAGGATGTCATGCTAGAGTTATTGGGCACAAGCTTATTGTATAAAGGTGTCTGATTCCACAGAGCGACTTGTTCCAAGTCGAGAACTAGAAGATAAGCTATATCCTCATTAATTTGAATTTTATGGTCGAAACTCCATAAAGTATCCTATTCCCCGCATGGTCTTTATAAGTTCGTAAGGTCTTAATTTCGCCCGAATGTTTTTCATGTATACAGCTACAATATTGGCATTAGGCTCGTATTGCTGCCCCCAAATGTCAGACAATATTCGAGTTGATGACATCGGCTGACCCTGATTAAGAGCCAAGGATATTAGTATTCGCATTTCGCGTTCTGAAAACTTCACAATGTTTCCATCGATCGAAACGGAACCATCTACATCTATAAAAAGTGGACCACATGACAGGTTTACCGGTGGAACAGCTTTTGAAACTTCGAATATTGCCGCCCTCAAATTACTAGTATTGAACGGTTCTCTGGCGCCTGAGTAGGTGGATAATTGCGCTGGCCAGTCTCCGTCGTTGCCGTGTAAGAAAACGATTGGGAATTCTTCGGAGGAGTTAGAAATTTTTTGTGCGCCATATACATCCGCACCCTCGCCATCAGGCAGGTGGTCCTCCAAGATATAGGCGTCGACCTTTGCCATCTCAAGGAATTTCTTAGCTGAGCAGACGTCCTTTGTGACGGTCGCTACACATCCAGCCTCACAGACCAAGGTCTCCAGGTTGTCCAGAATATTAGGATCGCTGTGTACTACTAAAATCTGCATATGCTAGGAAATCTCCTTGGTTGGGCAATCCAGAATATATCCCAAACCACGAACAGTCGTAATCATCTCCTTACCTATCTTTTTTCTTAATCGGTTCATATATACATGAACCTTGTCTATCGAATCTTGTTCGTGTTCTCCCCAAACTTGTGCCAATAGTTGAGTACCCCCTACAACTCGTCCTGTGCTAGATGCCAACACTAGCAGCAATGAGAACTCTTTGGCAGTTAGGTTCACTGGCGAATTGTTTAGCCAAGCTCGATGACCAGAGGGGTCAATTCTGAGGTTGCCTATATTGATTCCGTGGGTCGATGCGTGTTTGTATACAAGCCTGTTTAGTCGGAACACGAGCTCTCCAAAGGAGAATGGTTTACCGAGGTAATCGTCGGCTCCAGCCTGTAGACCTTCTAGGCGGCTCTCTGGTTCGTTCATACTGGTAAGCATGATAACGATTGTGGAGGAGTTTTTTGCTCTAATTTCCCTTACGAAGTCTAGTCCGTCACCATCGGGAAGCCGCCGATCTACGATGATAGCATCGAAATTGCTTCCCCAGAATTTTTCGGTAGCATCCTCAATTGTTATGCTCCAATCTGCCAAATGCCCCTCTTGCGCCAGACCTTTTTGTAAAAATTGTCCTAACAGTGGCGAGTCTTCAATAATAAGAATTCGCATGGCTAGTCCTTTATCTAATATCAACCATAATGCGTAATTCATATTACTGTAAGATTGAGTCTAGATCTACCACTTAGATTATTTCTAGAGGTTTACTTTTTGGACGTCTTGAAGTGTTTTAGGGAAAGGGCCTCTGCTGAGGAGCATGATGTGCCTTTTTCCGCCAGCCTCAATACTCTTCCTTCTCGTGGCTTGTGGGGGAGATGTTGAGGCTGGCCTTCAGGCCCCGTTTGTTGGTGGTGAGGCTGTAAGTGTCACCTAATTTTCTAGCAAACCCAAAGTCGATAACGAGGAAATTAACCTGATGTTGATCCCATAATCGTACCGCTCGTGCTAAACGCATTCTCAGTATAGGAGTTCCTGAATGGAAAGAGCACCCATAGAGACGTTAACACCAGACCTTGAGGCTAACGATTCGTTTTGGCTTCCCATTATTGGGGTCGTGAGCACAGCTGTTTTTGCTGTTGTATGTGTATTGATGTGGGGACCCCGCCCCGAGGGAATCCAGGGCATTATCGATGTGTCGTATCTGCCATTCTTTAACGCTACTGTGAACACTCTAGTAACCGTCGTACTTATCGCTGGTTGGAGATTTGCAGTGGCTGGTCGGCTTAGAGCTCACCGGAAGGCGATGCTTACAGCTTTTGGGCTATCTACAGCATTCTTAGTATCATATGTGGTCTATCACTCAGTACAGGTTGAGCCCGTGGTTTACGAAGGGGCCTACAGGGGGCTTTACTTGGTCATCTTGCTGAGCCACATTGTGTTGGCGGCTATTATTCTTCCCCTAGCACTTGTTACGCTCTACCTCGGACAGAGTGACCAGCGAGCAAGGCACAGAAAACTAGCAAAGATCACCCTTCCTGTTTGGCTTTATGTGTCGATCACGGGTGTGGTTATAGTCCTGTTGGTATACGTCTGAGTTGGCTTATCTGTTGATATTGGCAACGATCTCATTGTGAATAACAGACCGGTCTTCTTCAGAGTTGTTAGTGAACCTCAGCCCGAAAAACCACGATCCGTCTATTGTGGACGGAGGCGTTATGTGGTGACAAATGGCGGAGACAGATGTGGTAGTGTCTCCCAAGTTTAGCGTAAGTAGTACCACGAGCTTTTCGGGAACAAATGAGCTTAGTTGAACAGAGCATCCCTCAGTAGATAAGTCTCGAACGTAGCCTTTGATTTTGTTTTTAGAAAACCCCGGTAGACCCGTAACGTCAACCGAACACTGTCTAGACAGAGGCGGGAAATGTGCTCTTGGAGTAAGCCTTCTGTCTAAAAATTTTAATGTGCGGGGTTTTCGGAAGAAGAGGACCTTCTGGATCGGAGTGTCCTCCTCGTCACCCTCTTCTTTTCGTTTCTCTTTTTTCACTGCCATTACTGTTGTGTGAAAGCTGTAGGTGCCCTCTTCTCTTGTGAACTGTACATAAATCGGCTCACCCTCCTCAAACCACACACAGGTTGAACGATCTATCAGGATACTCACCCCACCTACCTGTACAGAAGTGATGGCTGGAGACAAATGTAAAACCGCTTGGTCTTTTCGATAGAGCGTCATGCTCGAAAGCTCGCCTACAAGACGTCGGAGAGAGCTTGAGTTTAGATTTAGGTCTGCCGGACTTTCTAAGTCATCTGCGTAACCGTCACTGTCAGGCGATACGTGCTCCTGAATATCCCGGATGGCACTCGATCTCTCAAAGTGATCGGGGAGCGAAACCTCTTCGGTAATAATAGGTTCTGATAGAATCCAAAATGCCTCCACAAAACCTAAGGCTGTGAGTGGGGTGAAGTGGAACTCCCTCTTGTGAGTCACCAGATAGATCTCTTTGTTCGAACGCTCCCTACTTTCCATGCTGGATATTATTGTCGTGAGGTCAATTGAGATCACATCACCTGATCGATCTGGACCAGTGAGCGGTAAGAAGAACACCCTGGTGTCTGTGAGTCCTAGCCATCCACAGATAGCGGTGTTTTCGTTTTGCCAAAAAACTACTGGTGCGGTGAGGACTATTGGTTCACCCAAGGTCAGGTGAAGCTCGCTCTCCCAGAGCGATAACAGCTGTTCAAATCCACCCGACTCCGCCTCGAGACTTTGCAATTCTCTATTTAGGCAAGAGGTTATTTTGGGAATGATTCTAAGAAGTTCGTTTCTTGGATTGGAAAGTCTCAGTGTTATTTCGTCATCGCTGGAGGTGATCGTTAGTTTTTTGGTACCGACTACTTCCATTTTTTCGATTGCGGAGATCTGAATTGTTTGGGTGGTTGCCCCAAGAATTAAGCCCAGTCGTCCTGTGGGGGCAAATGTAAGCTCTCCATTGGTCACTCGAACCAGACCAGTTGTCGGTATCATGGCGCCGTGTAGCGAAGCCTTTAGTTCAAGAACGGTTTCAATGGTCTCTACGTGTTCTATCGCCAAAGTGGTAAAGTCTAAGCCTAGACCGTTTAAGGTCTTATTTAGCTCCTCAACTATTGCTCCACCAAACAAAAATCTTTCGTCGTTAATCCATATCTCTAGTAGCTTTTTAACGCCTGATAGTTTGGTCTGATTAATCTGACTAAGCGGCACATTGATCTTTGGAAAAGACCATATGTGTGTCTCTAGTCCGTCTCGTGGAGTGAATAAAAAGCGTTGTTTAGTTAGGACTAGATCTCCGCGAGTGGCGATTAGGTTGTTGTTGTAAAGGGTAGCGGCTCCCTCTATTAGAGGTTGTTCACCACTCGGTAGTGAAGCGGTCTTTCCTAGTCTTTGGGAGATCATCGATTCTAATCGAAGGTGCATGCGGGCAGCGCCCCGACCAGCGAACCTGTACTCTTGCCCACCCGTATCACTGACGAATACAGTTAGAGTTCGCTCTATTCCAGCTAAGGATACCTTGTCTATCGACCCGGTCTGTATTCTTAGGTTTCGCTCTCCTATTAGGCGATCCAGCCGCCCAGAAGGTTCGAAGCTAAGCGATTCATTCGAGAGTGTTAGTAAGCCCGCCACACCGAGAGGGCCACGCATTCTCATGCATGTCACCTGTATTATTATCTCGCTTGGGTCATTTGGTGGCAATTCTCGGCTCGCTCTTCATCGCGACTAACCACAAGTGTAGCACCTTGTTTCCAAGGCTGTGTCTCTATCTTATTAAAAGCCTCTTGTTATGGTAGACTTTTCAGCCCGACTAGCTAGGCCTCAGCCTTTTTGAACTCCCCAGCCTTCAGGCTAGTCCAGTACTTGTCGAGAGCTTTCTTAACCATGGTGGAGAGCAATACTAGTCCGAAGATGTTCGGGAATGCCATTCCAAGGATCATTAAGTCTGAGAAGTCTAATACATTGCCGAGAGGCAAAACTGTTCCGATAAATACACAGGCTAGAAAGAGTAGTTTGTATGGTGTGCTTGCCTTGGGACCGAAGAGATACGTTGCACAGCGCTCTCCGTAGTAACTCCAACTAATCATAGTTGAGAATGCGAAGAGCATTACAGCTAGTGAGAGGACTAATGGGAACCACGGTAGCACTGATTCAAATGCGGCAGAGGTCATAAGAACTCCGTCACCGGCGTGGGTTAGGTACGTACCTGTTATCACCACGACAAGACCAGTCATTGTACATACGATAAGTGTATCGATGAACGGCTCCAATAGCGATACCAATCCCTCGCGAATAGGCTCGCTAGTCGCAGCTGCTGAGTGGGCTATTGAGGCCGAGCCCGTACCAGCTTCGTTCGAGAATGCAGCTCGTTTGAAACCCTGTACAAGTACTCCTATGAGTCCACCGTATCCGACAGCAGCGGGTGTGAAGGCCTCTGAGATTATCTGCATGAAGGCAGGTCCTACAGCGCTCGCGTTGGCGAGTAGGATCCATGCGCCTGCTAGGATGTATATTCCACACATAGCGGGTACGATCTTACCAGCGGCTGCGCCGATGCGCTTAATGCCGCCTAATATTACAAGCCCTACAAATCCCATGAGTATGACTCCATAGAGCCAGAGCCGGTTATCCGTTCCAGCATCAACAGACGCCCCCTCACTGGTTGACCCAGTCGACACTCCAGCGATTCTTGAAATACTCCAAGATGCATCACCATCTAATATCACGTGGCCGCCGTCAGTAGATAATACTGGAATGGGTCCAGATGACTCTGAATTGGCTGGGATAATAGCCGCCTCTGTGGTGCGGAATGTAATGCTGTTACCGTTTACATCGGCAACAGAGAGGTTTGTGTCCTTGGGTACGTTTATTGAATCTAACCCCGCTATCATTGTGCCAGAAGTATCTCGATTTAATACCACCATTGCCTCTACTCGCTCACCGCCGATGAGTGGTACAACCTTACCTACAGCCGCCGCGGATTGGTTTGCTTGGAACATATTTCCACCACCAAGGGAGCCTCCGATACACATTACAGCGAAGATTATAGCGAGCGCTCGACCTAGTTTAGGTCTACCAAGGTCGGCGAGCCCAGCGTGTAGGTACCGCATTGGTCCACCGAGTACGTTGCCATTGGAGTCGACGGTTCGGTACATCTGTCCCAAACTACATTCAGTAAATTTGGACGACATGCCCAAGAAGCCAGCCATCACCATCCAGAAGACAGCACCTGGACCTCCTAAGCCTACAGCGATGGCGACACCAGCGATGTTTCCTAGACCTACTGTGGCTGACAACGCCGCAGAGAGGGCTTGGAAGTGCGATATCTCACCTTCGTCTTCTGGGTGGTCGTAGTCCCCTTTTAGAACCTCCACAGCGTGTGTGAACCCACGTAGGTTGATGAATTGCATGCGTAGAGTGAAGTATACGGCACCCAGCACCAGCCAGATCACCACGAGGGGGAATTGTCTGTTCTCAGGGTTAGTGATCGGACCGTCCCAGGTGACAGCGTCGTGGCTCTGTACAAGCCATGAGTCTGAGTTGTCGTTCTTTGTCTGAGCGACCCCCTCCATATCACCAGCACGAACGTGGCTGCCGGACTCGATTGGGATGAGTTCATGCCATAGTGCATCTGTCATCTCGAATGAGGCTGGAATTATCTCCCATGGACCGTTGCCGTCGCGGAGTACTACTGGAAAGCTAGCTATGTGTGAAGTTACTACCAGCCCTTCAGTAGAGATGTTGTCTTCAAGCGCTAATACACCGGCGTTGTCCAAGAGCCACTCATCTAGTGGTACGCTGCCTGGGATGCCGACAGGGGAGTCACCGAGATCGAAGTTGGCAGCTTCTACGTTACCAGTTTGAATAGTGGCTTCGAGTAGACCGTCGCGCTCAATTACCGACAGCTCTACTCCGCTCTCTGTGGTTACGGCGATTGCGTCGCGAGGGGCCGGTCTAAGCATGTGTGTGCGAAAGTTATTTGTATTGTGCAGCGTTAGTTGGGTTTCTGATACCTCTGTTACAACCCATGTGGCAGACAACTGTCCTGCCGCCGCCAATTCGTTCGCCTGAATTTGTGTTGTAAGGTTTTCAAGTTTGAACTCACCTTCGTCATCAAACGATCCAGACCCCAAGAGACCGTTGGCCGCTGAGCGCTCGATAGAGTTGTCCCAGAACATTACATCCCAGAACATAAAGCTCGCCAGTGGTCCTACTACGTATTGACCTAGCTTTTGGTCAAAGCTCTCGATGAGAGAAGGACCTTCTTCTGAAGTTCCCTCTTCTACTGTATTGACTACGATCTCTTCGGCCACCTCAGGTGTTTCTGGCTCTGCGAAGGCAGGTCCGCTGAATAAAAGGGTAGTAAGTACGGCGAATATTGGGTGCATTTTTATGCTCCTCTTTGTGTGATCTAAACGGAGGTATCTGGTTTAACGCTGAGACACAAGGGAGACTGTTTTGACCGTGTAGGTGAGCCCTTTTTTGAGAATGCGAGGTGCTTATGAGTTAGGGCGGTAGATATGAAGAAGAGGATCCCATCGTTACTGCTAATAATGGCCATGGCTCTCGCCATGTGGAGTTGGTGCGGTGAGCAGTTTGCCGCACTAGGTGCTCATAGGTTGCAGTGGGGTCAGGATTTTGCCTTCTTTCAGAGGATTCTGAACAGCGCTGCGGCTGGTGGTGAGTGGAGTTCGTCGCTTTTGTTGGAGCCCACAGGGTTCTTCTCTATGGTGCACTTCCATCCGATCCTGGCGGCAATTGTACCCCTCTGGGCACTATTCTCTGAACCAAAGTTACTGCTCTCAATAAACGTCTTAGCGGTGGTTGCGACGGCTTGGCCCCTTGCCTGGATAGGTCGCAAGCAGACTAATAGCGCTATTTTTGGCTTGTGTTGTGGTGTGGCTTGGTTGGTCTGGCTCCCCGCACACGGGGCTGCGATAGCTGACTTTAGGCCCATGGTATTTTTGATCCCAGGCTTAGCGTGCGTAGTGGCGGGGGCTATGGACGGGTCAAAGCGCTGGTTGCTGTTTGGGGCGGTGCTCTGCTGCATGGCACGAGAGGAGGCCTCTTACCTCTTAGTCGTGGCAGGGTCGGTGTTGGCGCTTTTCCCTCTAGGTGGGGGTAGACGTAGCGGACTAGCTCTTATTGGGGTCGGCGCCGTTTGGTTTGGTTTTTTGTTAGTCTTTAAGGAGAACTTCTTCTTTCACTTCAACCCTGTAGAGACTTTCAAGGGGTTTGGGGGTGGAGCAAGTGTCCCTCTTGAGCTTGCTGAAGCGCGAGTCGGGTTTGCGAAGGGTGCCTGGTTGGGAGGGTACTTGGCCGCACCCTTGTCTCTGAACACTCTCGGGATTGGCAGCGGGGCAGCCGCGTGGCTCTTTACCGATACCCACCGGGAGTGGCACGCTATAACTGGAACCGTAGTCTATTTAAAGGATCCGTTGTTAGTGGTTATTGCTGCTGCGGGTACCTTGGGCGCGGGTGTTATTGCCAGAAAGCTACCACGTGGTGCAGTTGTTGTGGGGTTAGCGATGATCATGGGCAATATGCTCAGCTTCTCGGAAGAGAGGACTCGCCTGTCAGAGCGGTTTGAAAGTCTAAGTGAGGAGGCTGCATCGGAAGAGGTACTGGAAATAGACCGCCTTTTAGCCTCGGTCCCCAAAGAGGCTCAGGTCGCTACGGACTATCGACTGATATCCGACTTCGCCGACAGAGCTGTCCTCTGGAACGTTGCTCACCTCTACATGGAGGACGCTCCGCCGCCTCACTGGGAAGATGATTGGCCTCTGACCTTGGATCTCGTGGACACAGTGGTGTTGCCATTGAATGATCCGTTTGTGGATAGGCTTAGTGGTGGTTGGGGACTAGTTGAACGTGGTGGTGGCTATGGAGTCTGGCGTAGGTAGGTCTACCGCCCTTGACCGGACCCAAGCTCTCCATCGCTCTCAGGACAGACATCAACCTCTTCGCCACGCAGGGCTGTGAGACCCCTGTTGAGGCACTCTGTCATACGTTTTCCAACGCACCATTGGCGTAGGTCCTGCCACGCAGCCTCTTGATCTTGCAGATTTTGGCAGTTTGGGTCATCGCTGTTTTCGGTACAGCTTATCAAGGCGGTGTTTGGCGTGGCGCAGACCGCTGGACCGTCGTCCCAGCCCCAAGAGTCACAGCCGCCGCTGTCCACAGCCTGACCGTGGTCGTGAAAGGTGTGTGGGGTAAAGGGTGCCTGTCGCGTCTGGACTCGGTGGGTTCCTCCAGCTACCAGGTACCTTGTCGCAAACGAGCCATCTTCAAAGCGCTCATCTAATCGAGCGTTGCCAGAGGCCCGGCAGTCTTGGTCCTCACTACAGGCCCAAGCGACAAGCTGATCGTCATTGAGCACCCACTGTGAGATGACGGCGCCGTAGTCCATTACGCCGGTCTCTGAGTTCAGACACAGAGGCATGGAGCCAATATCGGTGCTCTCGTCACTTGCGCATGCTTCTCGGTTTGGTTCATCTCCATATATGAACCTCGTATTAATGCTGGGACCAGCAACGGCGAGTTCGTATTCAGTGAACGTGCAGAGGCGCCTCCCAATAAAGTCACCTTCCCTTAGTAGCTCCTCAAACATCTGGGCGTCCCAGGTTGTCATGCCGTCGGCGGGGTTGGGACCAGCCCCAGGAAAAGGCGCTGTAGCGATACAGTAGCTACCAACTGTGACCTCGTGCTCAGTTACTATTGGGTCGTGTAGATCGGTTTGCACCCAACACGCTGTAGCGCCATCTGTAGATTCGATAGCTTCGGGGCACTCCAGCTCGGGCGCCTCAACTACCTCCATCTTAGTCGTGTCGACAACACCATAGGGTAGCGGGAGCTTCATCCCAGTTGTGTAGGT
>CAWVYO010000118.1:0-10176 GCA_963934385.1 uncultured bacterium | reverse complement strand
CGACATTGGGCGGAGCCGACATAGACACGTGCGTTGTCGATTGGCTCTTGGATCAGTTCCAAGACGAACACTCTATCGACGTCTCTGATGACAAGGTAGTTCTCCAGAGACTCAGAGACGCTGCAGAGCGAGCTAAAATTGAACTCTCAAGTACTAAATCTACCGAAATCAACCTCCCCTTCTTAGTATCAGACACCTCTGGTCCAAAGCACCTGCAATGTTCACTCTCTAGAGTTGTGTTTGAGGGGCTTGTAAACCACTTGATAGAAGACACGATGGTTGAATGCCAGGCGGCAATGGACGATTCCGGTATCACTTTCGAGTCTATAGATGAGATCATCATGGTAGGCGGCTCATCTCGAATACCCCTGGCCCATAAAATGGTCTCCGAATTGTTCGGCAAGAAACTTAATCGGTCGTTTAATCCCGATGAAGTAGTAGCTCTTGGAGCGAGTATTCAAGGTGGAATCCTTGAAGGAGACATCAAGTCGATCACCCTTCTCGATGTTACAAACTTTTCCTTGGGGATCGAGAGCGAGGGGCGCAAGTTTTCACGACTTATAAAGAAAGGGACACATATTCCTACTCAGAAAAGTCAGTTGGTGTCTACCGTAACGGACAATCAAACAAGTGTTCGTATTCATGTCCTACAGGGCGAAGACGAATTGGCTCGAAACAACATTTCTTTGGGAGACTTTGAGTTAGTCGGCATTCCCCCATCCCCCCGTGGCGGACCAAAAATTCAGGTGAAGTTTTCAATAGACTCCAATGGCATCGTCAACGTAAGCGCTAAAGATACAGCGAGCGGGCGGGAACAAGCCATCACTATCAGCGCTCCAACAAGCCATACACCGGAGGAAATCGAACAGTTAAGAAACGAAGCTGCTGGTTATGAGCAAATGGCAATGGAGCAAAGCGTCGTTGAGGACAAGGTGCTTGAGCTAAACGAAAAAATAGCCGAGGCTAGGCTTACTATAAAAGAAAAAGCACAAGAGATCGGTCCGATAGGTATCGGAGATGCCGACATCGCCCTCAATGGGTTTTCGCATAACGCCAAGAACTGCAAAACCGGCATCGAAGTTTCCTCAATTATCAACTCGTTTGAACAGTGGGCTTCAGAACACGGGTTTTAGGCTCAAGAACTTCGACATGAGGAAGCCAAAAACGATAAAACCCCATCAGAACTATTAGTTCCAATGGGGTTTTATATAAATGGTGGAGCTGAGGGGGTTCGAACCCCTGACCCCCAGAATGCCATCCTGGTGCTCTCCCAGCTGAGCTACAGCCCCATCTAATCTCTTCGCGTTCCGTATAGCGAACCAATGAGCGTGGCGCAACCCTTGAACAGGCAAATAGGAGCCAAAGAATTCTGTACAGAATCTATTTGGTAGGCTCGCTATTCAACTTGGATATTAATTGTTCAATCCGCTCAACTCTCTCTTTTACACCTGGGTGGGCAATCTCTTCTGCTTGCACCAAAGCGACTATCTCCTTTCCCAATTTCCAATAAAGTTTGTCAATATCCCGCTTAGCGCTCAACCTATCAAGGCGGTTACGACCCACCTCTGCACCAACAGACAGCGCCCCAGACCCACTTTTTAGTTTGTCAGCTATGCCAGTCAATACTGTTGAGATATTACTCTCAAACCCCGAGTTACTTTTATGATTATCATTCATTCAGAACCTATTACCACGAAAGTGACACACGAAGCCACACAGAATGGGTTAGAAAGTCCGAAACGGAGTGCTAGAACATGATCTTGGTAACTGGAGCGACAGGTAGGTTAGGCGGTAGCGCCGTAAGAATATTGCGACAAGGACGCGGCGAAGTACGCTGTTTGGTTCGAAGTGGCTCTGACTACTTTTGGTTAAATGAGACCGGAGCATCTTATTTTTTCGGTGACTTACGAGAGTCTCCAAGCCTTATGAGGGCTGCCAAAGGCTGCGATCACGTCCTACACGCCGCCGGGATAGACCTCGAGTCCACCGACAATCATCACGAGACCACTACACTGGAAGGAACCAAAAATTTAGTAGATGCATCAATAGCGAATGAGGTCAAACACTTCGTTATGGTCTCATGTGTAGCCCCAACACAAGGTGACAATCAATCTGCAGCGCTAGATGCCACCCGCAAAGCAGAACAGTACCTGGTAGATTCTGGACTTTCCTATACGATACTTAGATGCGCACCTTTCCTCGATGATATCGCCAACCTAGTTAAGCGTGCTAATCAAGGAGACAGCGCCACCTTATGGGGAAGCGCAGAAGCTCTAGTGAACCCTATATGGCGCCAAGACGCCGCCCTTTACGCCGTCGCGGCCCTAGATCACCCATCAATGCGAAATAGAGTGGTTACACTAGGAGGCGCCGACACACTTACTGTCAAGGAAGCCGTATCGAAAGTACAGCGGATCTCCGGCGGTAATGGAGAGGTCGAGATCCCAGTGGGACTACCTGCAAAGTTGAAAGCAAAGTCAATAGCAATGGTATTGGGTCGTCGCTGGACGAACTTCATAGAGAGGAGCCTCGCCCTGTGGGGACAAGATAGCGCAACAGACACTAAAGCACTGATAGCAGCTATAGGTCTACCGCTAACAGACTTCGACACTGCAATAGAGGCGGCCTTGAAGCACACCCACCCCAGCGAAGAACCCAACGCTCGCGACGACCGTGTAGTACACCGGCAATTCCAGGCTACTGTATATGATCCAGGCGAGGTCGCCTTTGAAGAACTGCCGACTGGCCCCCGAAACTACTGACCGGCGCACTTACATATCAACCGGGCTGTCGTACGAATCTAGCCTGAACAGGTGGTGTTATCACACCTTCTAAGATCCTAGCAAGGACCACTTCAAAGACCGTGCTGCCGAGAGGGCGGAGGTTGATAGGAACTGCACCTGCAATGTAACGATCTGCCTGATCGTGCATGTATGAGTTTGTCGCTATTGAATACAAAGCATCAACATCGATCAACTCTCCCCCTACAGTGGCAGAGACAATCTCTGGTGCGCCCATTCTAAGATCCCAAATCACATGGGCCCCAGACATCTGTATGGCTCCGCGATCCTCAAAAGCCGCAGCGTGAGCATTTTGAACAAACATCGCCATCAACTCAGCACCTGTAATGTCAAAGGTCACAACCTGATTGCTGAACGGAAACACGGTAAAAATATCATTTGGGGTAAGTGGTCCAGCGACAATGTCAGACCGAATACCTCCGGCATTATAGAGACCAATATCAGCTCCTGTTGTCTCCCTGAGAACATCAGTCACCCACATCCCTAGAGAACTCTCATGATTGTAGTCTCTAGAGAAGGTCCCTGTAGCCTCTCCGATAACCTGCCCATACTCACTCTCAATTGCTAACCGATATTGCTCTGTTAAACGCGCTACTTCTGACTCCATAGCTCCATCTACAGTCTCCCCAGTGCTAACCTCCGGAAGGTCGTTCAAGGATCCCGAAAAACTGGAAATCTGGTCCGATTCGACAGCTATTCTCAACTCGCCAATACTGCGACCATACGAACCAGCTTGGACAATCCAGGTACCATTAACATTTAGGGGCTCATCTAGATGCGTATGAGAGTGTCCGCCAACGATAAGGTCAATACCGCTCACGTTCTCTGCCAACCACTGGTCGGAGTCCAACCCTATATGGCTCAAAACAACGAGAAGATCTGTATCCGCATCTAGTCGCGCAATCTCTGCGGCGACTGTCTCTGAAATATCCGCCAAATGGATGTTTGACATCGTCTCCGCTGACGCCAAGTGCCCCAAGCCCATGGTTGTGGCCCCAATAACCCCTACCCTAAGCGTTCCGGTCGATAAAACGACTGAGGGAAGTAGCCCTTCCATTGCTGTTACACCGCCCTCCAACCCCTGAAGGTTCGAGGAGAGAACTGGAATTTTAGAATCTGCAATTAGGCGAGATATGTTCTCAAAACCCTTATCGAACTCGTGATTACCGACAACCCAAGCGTCGTAACCAACAGCCTCCATAAACTCCATCATAGCCCCACCCTGAGAGCCTCTCACTACCATATCGGTAAGCGGTGTCCCTGTTAGAATGTCACCACCATCCAATAACAGTACGTTCGACTCTCCAAAACGGGACTCAGCCTCTGATACATAATGGTCGATCGCGATGAACCCACCTATCGCGGGCTCTCCTTCTATCCAGCTGGCCCGTTCTGGTAAAAAGTGCCCGTGAAGGTCGTTTGTGTGTAGAATTATCAACTCATTTGGGGCGAGTTGCTCGACTTCCACCGCTATAGCAGGGCTAACCTCCTCCTCAACCAAGCCTTGATCGCCAGAGGATGAAACAGGGCTCATTACCGATACGCATCCCGCCAATATTGAAGAAACAATCATTTAACCTCCGGCTCCACTGGGAGTGAAGGCTGTTTTACTCTCTCTCCACTTTTTTCAAACAAGTCGTGCCTCGACACTATGGAGGCTACAAACTTAGCGACCTTTCTTGCGCTCTTCTTACACACACAAAATACCATCTAACAATCCTCCTGAGCTCTCAACCAATTCTCTACTAATTCTCTACAGCCTGTAACCAGACTCTCCATTGAGAGTCCACAAGTGCCATAACTTTTGACGAAACAGGGTGATCAGATGCCTCATAAAGATGCCTAACTCCGACCGCCATAATTCTATCCAATTCCCTATTGCCACGATTCCAGGCAATCAATACACCCCTTTCAGGCACCGCAACAGCTGGACTTTGACCCACCACGGCGAAAAGTTCCGGGCTAAACAACAAAGCCTCAGCGGCGCCACCACTGTGATTAGCAACCCAATATCTACCTGAACCTTCCTGCACTGTCCTTGGCTCCAGTTGCACCTCTGCGGCGAGTACCTCAATAGACGTCACAGCCTGTTCAAACGATAATCCCAACTGCTCCAATTCACCGTAAGAGACCCACCATTTAAGTTCTGTGTCCTCATTCCTAAGACACAGAACCAAATCTTCATCCACATCTTGACAGGCTATCCGAAGGTGTTCACCTGATAACCCCTGCACAACACCCTGGTCGCGAAACCTATCAACCAGCCCGATCGTACTCAGTGCGCCACTTATGCCCCGATGCTCCGGAGGGTTAGGCTCACTAGCAAATAATATACCTGACAAAACAACTAAAACCATGCTTACCTATATCAAGAAATCCAGTACAGTAAAGATTCGCTAAAAGTAGCCTTTGATGTTGCGTCATCCACACCACGGAATAGGCTTCAACAACAATGGGGAAAAATAGTATGGGACTTCGCGACAAATTCCGCAACAGATTGAAAAATGCAGTCAACAAGATCTCGGGGGAGTACTCAGCTCCGGCACCAGAAGAATTGACGCCATACGAGCGACCTGGAAAACCCTTGGAAGATGTCGAGATTGTAAGACCAAGAAAAACTCGACCGCCAGGTGCTAAGCCAAAAAAACCCGCCAAGGAGTAAACATACTTTGACGGTTCTTTTCTACACTACAATACTTATAATGTGTTGGGTCCTTTACCTAGATAGACCCTGGATACAGCCCAAGAGCCTGGTGCTGGTCTCTATGGCAATAGCTCTAGGGACATATCTCCATGGGAATTCTGATCTTATTTTGGTTGGAAACATGCTGTTTGTATGGGTAGCTCTGGTACTCCTGCCTGGTCAGATACGCCATGAACATGTGAAGGATGCTGCCGCACTAATGCGCAAAGCGATCGAAGAAGAACGCACACTGGACTTTGAAGAAATCCCCATAATAATTAAGTCCTTAGAGACATCGGGTCTAATGGAATTTAAGAAGGACATCCGACCATCAATCCCCGATTTACTCCCGAAAGACCCGAAATTTCTAGAACTTATGGGCGTCATGGAGGGGCTGCCTCGCGGTAAATCACGCAGACTTGCATGCAATGACATTATGGATCGTTATCAGGTTTATATTGATGAAGAAAAGCACAGACTAGCGAGGAAACAGTCCGAAAAGAGACGGTTGGCTTCAAAGGAACGTCACGACGCCGAGCGGGTGGACCGAGAGACCCGGGCCGCCGAGAGAACGAAGTCCAAGCCCGAAAAAGACAAACCTATAATAAAACTTCTCTAATTTCTTCCAATGACTCGGGTGGTTAACCAAATATTCGGCTTTTGTCTGAAGTAATTGGCTTTAAGCATTGCATACTAACCAAGGTTTGTTAACCCGCGGATGCACATCAAAAACATGGAGACGATGATGTTTAGTTTTCTTTTATTAGTAGCATGTGGTGGTCAAGCCACTGCACCTGAGGTTTCAACCGAAGCCGTAACACCAGAAGTTGTCGAGACTGTAGAAGTAGTTGAGGCAGCAGTAGTAGCTGAAGAAGCTACCGAAGTAGCTGAGGCATGTGAATGCGGCGACGCAGATAGCTGTGAGCACCACGCTGCCGCTGACGACGCTGAAGCATGTGAGTGCGGTGACGCAGACAGCTGTGAGCACCACGCTGCAGAAGAAGTAGCTACTGAAGAAGTAGCCACTGAAGAAGTAGCTACCGAAGAAGTAGCTACCGAAGAAGTAGTTGAGGAAGCTGCTGTTCAATAGTAGCCGCTCTAGATACTTTCGCCGCCCACCCAAAGGTCACTTGTGATCTCAAGGTGGGCGGCTTTGTTTTTGCCTCAAAGAGCCGTGGATAAAGCCAGTGGTGAAAAGAAGCCACCAACGGACTCTACCAATGTATGAACTTCACTCCAGCCTTGAGAATATCCGATTGAAGCATTTTGGGCTGTCGGCTCCAACGGGTAACAAAATCTATCGCCACGGAGCAGTACTACGGCGGACTGAGGAAGGGATTCATTGCTTACTGGCTCCGACAGGCAGACGACAGGCATTACGTGGTTGTCAGCAAACGCCAACAACGTTTCGATATCTACGCTCTCTAAGAGAGAAACCAACAAAATACTCTGGTCTTCACAATCACCCGCCCTATTGGTTAAAGTCCAGATAGGGTCCTGTATAAGCTCTACGTCGCTCGGGTCTCGAACGTACTCTATATTGTTGGAAACGTACTCCAACATATGCTCCAGGCGACATTGGTCATCCAACCCACATCCTCTAGAGAACTCAATGGCGGCAGCTCTGACCTCCAACGAGGAGTGATCTACTGCATCCGTATAACTTGAGTACAAAGCTGATTTTTCACTTGCCCAAAACCCAGTCACTACATCATCTACTATCCCAGCCACCTTTACCCTCACTGGCTCATGAGATCCGATGACGAAACCAGCTAATCCACAAGCAGATATTGTAGCAAAGCCCAAAAGATACCGTAGGATTGTAAGCTTAGATTGTCCCATACACTAGATAACGCGTACCGAAGCCACTTTATTCGGTAGTCATTTAGTATTTCTGAACACTAGAGAAACGGAATCACTGATTCAATCGCTGAAATAACCCCTTAGCGCGACTGAAAAATGCCACTCATATCGTAAATTCCTAATTCTCGTGACTCTGAACTATTTCCTCTCGCTGCAGACCCATCACGAGGTCTCGAATACACTGGGCGTCCTTATAGCCCATGTCTAGAAAAACTACCCCGTGCCTCCAACTTATCTTCTTTCTTCCTAAGCGAATTGAGTAAATACTTCGCCCGTTAACGACTACTCTCTGACCTTCTATGTCAAACTCAATCTCTAGCTCTATTCTTGGCGGCAGAGATTCATCCGTGATTACTGAACAGCCCCCAAGGGAGATATCGTTCAATTTAGCGACCACAATCTTACGAGCACCACGTTTTGGTCCTCCGCCAAAGCTCAACTGCAATGGTAATCCACCCAATAGCAGCGCCCTATATGTCTCTCTGCGATTCACCAAACCCGTTCCGGTTGGATTAGAATTTGTAGGGTTTATCGTTACCTTTTTACTTTTAATCGCAGATCTAAGACATCTTCCGAATTCTTGAATGAATTCGGCTCCCCCCGCTGGAATGAACGAAAAATTCTGCTTACCAAATAGTAACGAAAGCCTCCCAGACGGGGTTTTGTGGTTTAGCGGCTTGGAGACCGCACTCAACGTTGAAATTAAGGGTTCATCGGTCTTTGAGTCACCACATGATGGCAGAAACGCTACATGTTTTTCTGTGAGCAGCAACCAGCCACGCCTAATGGACTTTTCTCCTACCGCCTGAACACCTGCGCCCATGAAAATTAACTGCTCTTTTCCGATGTCTCCAATGCGGCTACCCCAATCCTTTAAGAAAGCCTCGACCTGAGGACTCGTGTTGTATATCCCAACGGAGGGCAAAACTGGCTCGTCCTTTTCGATCGATACCATCATAATCGCCCCGAGTTCCCTCATCCTATCTAAGGGCTTATTTATCTGAAAACTAAGAACACGAGAGCCCCGGGTAGATACGACCAGTCTCTTGTCCAATACACCTATTATTCCAATACGCTTGATATGAGATATCGGTACATCCACCATCTTTCGAACGCCTAAAAGAGACTCGACCATTCCTGTTGGAGTAAACCTAAACGTACCCTCAGTAATGCCTATCTCGCCCTTTTGGGCGATAGGGCCAGTGAACAGACTCGCCTCCCAAGAATATTTGAGCTCATGGTCCAACCGAGAAGCCGAGCCTACACCTAAGGTCGCCATAACGCTGTATAGATGATTGACGATCGGACCTCTGAAGTGAATTTTCTCCTCTGAAGTTACTATCTCTAAACGCCTCCGTACTCCGACGACCTCACAACGCTGTATGTCTTTTAACTCGATATTCTTAGTCAAATCTCCCCAGATTAACTCTTCAAGCCCCCTGCCTTGTTTGAATTCGAACACTTCATTGGTAAGAATTACTTCTCCAGAGGCCACCAACACGCCGCTGGTGTAGATATCAATGGGTCCCTGTAACAATATATTTCTGTTTTCTGCTGCACTTGAAGCATCACCATCAATGATAAGAACGAGCGCATCTCTAACGGCCTCGAGATCGATCCCCATGACTTTACGTTCTGTATTAGCAGTGGTAAGCGAGAGGATACCCTCAAAACCACCGATCTCCACCTCCTCCAGTTCTGTCAATGTGATCGACCAAGGCTCTATGTTTACCTCCATAGACTCCATGAGAGGCATAAAGCTCACGCGTCTGGCGCTGATGGTCAGCACGCCTGGATATGCATCTCCACCGTGGAGCGCAAAGCACTCACATCTGTGGATGGTCTCACTCGAAAAGCTTGTGGGAGAACTATCTGTCATCTGCAATTTATAACCATACCTGATCTTTCTAGGTCGTTATACCTTAGTCGGCCAGCACTCGCTGTTTCTGAAGCATTTTGTCACGAGATTCAACCAAAGTTCATTAAACTCAAAGGTTGAACAACACGACCAAACAGACAGCGACACCCAGTGAAACCAAGGCGATCTTAACTCTGTCGATGGGTGCTTTACCAACCACTTCGCCAGTCTGAGCGTTCACCACAAAGCGCCAAGGTTTGTCCCTGTACCTAAAGGCACCTATCCATATTGGGAGCATATACAGCTTCACGTCGGCATCCGTTACCCTAGAAGTGCTGTTAATAGATAAGAGCGAGTGCTGTTGTGAGATGTGCCTCTGGTGAGTTCCACCCATTAGATCGTGAATACGCTCCCTAGCGCCGACCTCCGATAGAGCTGGAATCTCGAATGGTATTGTATTCTCTTCCGTGTTCCATAGGGCTGACTTGTCCTCGTGCCAAGGCTGCAAGTTATCCAACTCGGTAAGTGTAAGACCTTGTGACGCCGGCACCATTCTCTCTAGTTCAGCTAAATCAGATCCTGAAACCGGTCTTTTACCACTCGGAGAAACCGCACTCACTAGTCCCGCCCACCTAGACTCTACCTCGCCCTTAAAACGCCATGCTGGAACATATAGTACTCGCAACTCCACAGACAGGCTGCGCAGCTCTTTAGGGTTCCACCATGAGCTCTTAGCCCAGTTCCTATATTCTGTATCTGCGGCCTCCCGCTCGAACTCAATTTCTAGGGCGCCATCCGGTTGTCTTTCCTGAGTACTCTCTTCGATTTCAAGGGATACAGAACCGCAAAAAAGACAGGCTGCGACTTCGTCTCTGGCGTTAAATACGACAGCACCGCCGCAAGAGTTACATTGAACGATCAGACTCATCCCAGCCCCTTCACGAGCGCAAAACCCGCGGCTAAGAAAATAA
>CAWVYO010000117.1:0-10261 GCA_963934385.1 uncultured bacterium | reverse complement strand
CCCATAGCGCTCGGCGCTCTGGGTGAAGGTTGTCCCGTCGAAGAGGTAGAGCGCGTCGGGTTGTTGTAGGGGGTTGCCTGGACTAGGCGGCCAGTGACCAAAGCTCACCACGGCGTCGAGTATTCCGTCGTTATTCATGTCGGCGAGCTCCGCGCCCCAGGCCACCTCGCGCCCAGTGGTTGGATCGAGCCTGAGACCCCGAGCGTAGGAGGTCTCGACCCAATGCCCGTCCGGCTTGCTCTCCAGCAACCGGAGAAATAGATCACCGGAGATCAGGTAGTCGGGTGTACCGTCACCGTTCAGATCGCCGATGCCGATGCCCATGCTACTCATCTTCAGATCGGTCCCAGTGGGTTCGGAGACGTCGGTGAAGGTCCCTCCATCGTTTCGCCACATTCGGTTTCCAATGACGAGAGCTCCGTGATCATTGGGCTGGTAGATGTCCAGATCGCCGTCCCCATCGTAGTCGGTCCAGCTAGCCACGAAGGGGTAGCCGAGGTTGGTCTCTGGGAGCAGGTGGCTCACATCGGAGAAGACGCCGTCTTGATTTTCCAAAAGACGACTGGGTCGTCCATCCGGCCAGTCTCCCGTCTCGGGATCAGGTTCGTATCCCTCGCCGTGCGCGAAGTTGGGTAGCAAGAGGTCTAGATCCAGATCGCCGTCGAAGTCGCCCAGGGCGGCGCTGAAGTGAGAGTCGCCATGCAAGTCCATTTCATGACCCACAAGAGCTCGTGTGAACACCCCATCGCCGTCGTTGATCAGGAAGGCTGAATTCGAGGTACCAACGACGATGATATCAACGTCCCCATCGTCTTCGAGGTCCACCGCCACCGCGCCCTGAGAGAGGGTCGGTGTGCCTCCCGGAAGTCGACTGCTGGACTCGTTGCTCCAGCCGTCAGGTCCACCCATAAACAACTCGTTGTCGAGATGATGGGGAAGAAAGATATCCATCCAGCCGTCGCCATCGAAATCGTCGACCGCCACCCCCCAGCCCCCGTCCTGACCTTGGGGTGCCTCCTCCTGGACCTGCTGGGCGTCCCAGGATGGATCGCTCCAAAGGAACATAGCCCCAAGCTCGGCGCGCTCCTCGGGTCGCTCGCAGGGCTGAGAGACGATCTCGCCGGTGGACGTCGCGCTGTCCTCGTGATCAGAAGTGGACGAGCATGCCAGCCAAATCAGCAGGACCAGAGGGGTCAATTGCTCCTCCTCTGGCGCATCAGGCGGACAACCATGGCGGTGTCTGCGCGTTGCCGCACCGGCCGGTGTTGCCATCAGCCCCTTCACAATACTGATCGATTCCGTATTCGCCGTTGTCCCCAGCTCGAGTGTCGGTGCAATACACTAGCACTCGATCTCGTATTTCATGAAAGCGTGTCCACATAATAGGAAGCATACCCATAAGACCGTCCCCAGAACAACAATAAGAACCCTTTGAGAGTTAAAACCCACTCTTAAAAAGCGGCATGGCTTCTTACTCTCCCCACCAATTTACATTCATCACTCTTTTGTTGTGCGCCTAAGCAATCCTCACCAGTCCCGTGGCGCGGGGAGAGACGGTAGCCACCGCAAAGAGCGGCATCGATGACGATAAACTGAGCGGGACGAACAATACCAAGTATAAATCCCCTCCCAAAAACCCTGCCAGAAAGGTTTTGCACTGAACCAGGCGACGCCAGACTAACCCTAATTTATCCAACTCAGACCGAGGGTAAAGGACGTCCTCTGACTTGCAACCTCACCGCCCTGTTCCCCCACTACCCGGTCTGCAATCAACAAAAGCGCCTGGGTCTCTAACGACCAATTTAAACCCAAATGCGTTATCAGTCCGACTTTTACATTCAGAGACTGAAGCCCTGGATAGGGTTCCCCCGACCAAAAGTTCGAAGTGGTCGCGCTAGCGTTGAGAGCCAGAGATGCATCTAAGCGCTCGCCGAATTCTCGAGAGGCCCCGCCTTCCAGACCATATACAGACGCAGCTCTGTATGCCTTGTCATTTTCATAGAGTGAAAGACGCGCATTCCCACTCCCAAACAAACGCCAAACATCCGCCGCTTTAATCAAGGCAAAAGACAACGTCGGCTGAAAGGTTCCGCTACCCAATTGAAAGTGCTGATGGACTTTCCCCTCGGCGGTCAAGGCATAGGGGTTTTCTTCCGTCTGACCAAAGGGAATTGTTGTCCCCAGCTGACCTGACAAGATCCATCCGCCTGGCCAGCGCCCCACCCTACCGACACTCACCTTGGCATCAACAAGCCCGTCGATCCATTCATTCCGGTGGTGAATTGACGTATAGGGCGGTGTATACGGAGTCCCGTCTGGGAGGGTGTAAAGAACATCGGTCCATCGTAAATCAAAGGGAAGTTCAGCCGAAAGCTGCCAGCCTTCTCCCAATCCCACACTTACCCTTGGCGTAGTGCGCATCCACAAGAGCCCCACATGGTGTTCATGAACGGGAATATCCGACTCCGCACAATGCACTGGCGACACTGAGGGACAGGAGGCTTCATGGTCTACCGTCAGCCCCAAAGCCGTTGAGATCAAATCTATACGAACCTGGTCTTGATAAAGCCAAGGGTTTGTCTGAAGGCCTCCAACCTGGAGGTTTGGATTACTTCACATCCCTCAGGCTTTTGCCTCAGGAACTCCAAGAAGAAGTTGATGAAGGGCGATCAAGCTAAATATAGTTTTTTTCATAGTGCTCATTTATAACGCTTATTGATCCAAAACAGAAGGATTAGACATCAAAGATGTCCAAGCCCTGTATTTCAAGATGAGCTAAATGCGTGGAAACCAAACCGTCGCGAGAGAAGACAACGCGCCTAGGATTCCAGATCCAAATTCCAAGTACTGGGATGTCTGGATTTAGGTTGCGCCCTTCTTTCTAAAAGATATCGAGCACCACGATGGTCACGTAAGCGGCCTCGTTACGGTTTGGAAGGAGCGGTTGGTATGCGTCAGGTTCGTACCAAGCGTCGATTGCGTCGGCGCTTGGGAACTCAAAGACGGCTTCGATCTGGTGTTTAACTTCACCGGTGAGCTACTTGATTTGCCACGGATTGTCGGTCATGGTGTACGATTGTATTCAACGGCTTGGAACCGAACCTGAAGTTCCCGAACAAGCACTAAAATTCAAGTAAAAACAGGGAGCAGCAAAGGACATACAATGGCAAAGAAACTCACGGAACGCAAAGTCATGGAAGCCTTGGATTGGACCTACGACAAGGCGATTAATGGTGTCTTAGGGTTGGACTCTGCAGAAGAGTTGGCTGCCAGCTACGCCGATAGTGGTCAGTCTCCAACCAAAAGAGCAAATGCGCTAATTCGTAGGCAAATTGTCAAAGCGGGCACATCCGGTTTTTTGGCTGGTTTGGGTGGTTTACTCATCACGCCGGTGACTGTCCCCGCCAATTTGTTGTCTGTTTGGTACGTCCAAATAAGAATGATTGCGGCCATCGCCCACATGGGTGGACACCACCTCAAAGACGACAAAGTACGTACTTTGGTGTTTACGTGCTTGGCTGAAAATGCAGCCAAAGACATTCTTAAAGATATGGGGATTGTGGTGGGTAAACAACTGTCCAAGCAAGCCGTCAAGGCCATCCCTAGCAAGACCATTGTGGCCATCAACCAGGCAGTGGGGTTCCGTTTACTCACGAAATTTGGTGAAAAAGGCGCGGGGAGCTTGGGCAAAGCCATTCCACTCATCGGCGGTGTTATTGGCGGTACATTTGATTCCGTATCCACAAACACCATCGGAAACGTCGCCAGAGATACATTTATTGGTAAAAAATAGCGGTAGAATATGCTGGAGACACATCCTTTCGTCGTCTACACAACTCAATCATTGTCTATCCACGCTGACCTAACAGGGCTGACTTTAACCCTAATAGCTAATCGCTATCTTCCCCAACACCCCTCCTGCCTGGTTTCTGCTCCAGGCCGACGCCAAGTCAGTGTAGTGAAAAGATGCGCCAACTAGGCTCTTTAGCTTACCCTCGCCTATTAGCCCTAACAGCAGATCGAGATCTCCCGGTTTCTGCTTCAGCAATGTTGCCCTTATTCGTCTCCTTGTGAACAGATTTGTAACCAACAGACGAGGGATCCACTTTGCAGAGACAGTGGGCTGAGAGAGGACACCGCCAGCCGTCAACACCTCGGCAAATTGGGCCCACGGCGCTATCGCTGCACAGTCGACAATAATGTCATATGGCGCCCCGCTCGCAAAACCTGTGACTTTAGTGTAGTCGATCACATGATCTGCTCCCAGTTCACTGACAATCTCCATCCTAGAGGTGCTGCAAACAGCCGTCACATGAGCCCCAAAATGATGGGCGAGCTGCACTGCGTAATGCCCTACCCCGCCGGAGCCCCCAACTATCAGCACTCTTCGTGGGTCTCCGCTAGGGTTCATCCCACAGTCATCCCTCAGCGCCTGTAGCGCCGTCATCCCCGCCAAAGGCAATACTGCGGCGCTCTCCACAGAGACCCCATCTGGCAACAAGGCGCAATGCTCTTCTGCGGCTACGACAAACTCAGCGGTGGTGCCCCCTGTTGCGCCGATCTTACCCGTCAACTGAGCGACGACCCTATCGCCAACTGAAAACTCGCTCACCCCTGCCCCAATCTCGACCACCTCGCCTACGAGATCAAACCCTGGAACAGCTGGGCGCCTGACTGGCATAACTAACCTATAGGCACCCGATGCCAACTTCCAATCAATCGGGTTCACAGAACTACCCATCATGCGGACAAGCAGCTGTCCTTTGGCTGGTTTGGGGGCTTTTATCTCATCGAGCCGAAGCACCTCGGGTGAACCATACTCGTGAAACCGTATCGCCTTCATAACTAACCTCTATACATTAAAGCCAAGAACGCGCGGGACAGGTAACCCGCCCCCTCAAGTAACTCCACTACCTAAAAGACTCGCCCTCCCTGCCTCTGGTAAAGTTCAGTTACTGCCCAGACCTATCGCTTGCATCGACTGGGATAGTGTGCCGATGGCCGTGACGGCACTTCCATCCATGGCGAACGAATACAGGGTGTCGGCGCTAGAGACAGCGTAGAGAATACCAGCCGCGGGGTCGGTGATGAGCTTGCCACTCCATCCCCCAGAATCAAAGTCGAAACTGGTCAGTGTTGTAACAATAGCCGTGGCTGGGTCGATAGACCTCAACTCGTTGCTTTCTGTCGCGTCGTTGTAGCCAATGCCTATGAGGCTTGAGGTAACATCTACTGTCGTGTCGCCAGTGTCATCGACACAGTCCCCAGTGTCCTCCACTGTCGGGGTGCCGGTGTCATCGACACATTCGCCAGAGTCACAGGTCTCCTTGGGTACAGGACAGGCGGTGAGAAGGACGAATGTAATGGTGTGTAATACGGCAAGATTAAAAGAGCGCATGTGACCTCACTAGTATGGATAGGCAATATTAGTACCCCTTCGCCTCACGCCACAACCCTAATTTCTTCATCAAGTATCGAGCAGTGATTATCCAGTGTTAAAGCAGGAGATTCCCACTCTTTCTCCATGCTCCCGCGTGTGCGCATCATGTTTGTGACTGGTATTTGGCAAACACTTGGCCCACATCCATTGCTCACAAGCTAAAATGAGACCGATAACGACCGCTCTCCCCATCGTGTTTCGAATCGCCCTTTAAATCTTGAAGACTTCTGCCGAATTTGTTTAGATGAAAAGGCAACGATCCCTGTCATAGGTTCTGGTTATGGAGAGTCGATATAAATGAAGACAAAATACGACGCTCATGACGAGATTTACAAGGTTCGCAGGGCCGCTGGAAAGACCGGCTGGCAAGACTCCGACAGCCTCGAAGACACCTTGGCCCGACTAGCTGGTAAAATTACTAGTGTGTATGCTCCACAGAGCGGCCGAACACTCGAACTCGGATGCGGGGCTGGTGACCTGTCTTTGTTTCTCGCGGAAGTGGGCTACGACGTCCACGGTGTGGACATCTCCCCCACTGCGATTGATTGGGCTCGAGAAAAGGCGGTCAATCGCAGATTACAGGCCAACTTCCAGGTGGGTTCGGTGCTAGACCTCGCCGACTTTGCAGATGAATACTTCGACATAGTCCTCGATGGGTACTGCTTTCACTGTATCATCGGGCCCGACCGAGCCCGATTTTTGGCCAGCGCACGTCGGGTGCTCAAGCCCAAGGCGGTTCTTCATGTGGCCACAATGTGCGGCGAAGTCACCAGTGAATCTCTACTTGCGAAGCTAGATTTAGAATCGCGATGTGTTCTTGATCAGGACGGTGTGGCGACACGCTACGTGGGCCTTCCAGAAGACATCCTGGCCGAGATCCAGAGCGCGGGCTTCCAGGTGCTCGAATGGAATATCAAGCCACGCACGAATGCGGATAACGACATGGACGAACTAGAGGTGTGGGCAGCGAGAGATTGAGAAAAGAAAGTCGATCGAACTGATTGTTCTACTGTAAAGGTAAGCTTATTTGTAAGTCACCTTATCCCAACAAACTGAAATACCAGAACACCCCAAAAACGGATGCAACAGAAGTAATCAGAACATCTCAGGCTTAGATTGCGAGGATATTAGGGATTATTTCCAACTGCCCGCCTATATCGGTGTTGGGATCAAATATTCCCTGAACAAGCAAACCGAATATCAGTGAAAGAATCAGCTCTGCAGCGTTGTCTTGAGCCCCCAAGTGGGTGCGAAAAGCGGCCTTATACCCATCAAAGGCCTCAAGTATAACACTTGCCTCTTCTTGACTTTGAACACGCTGGTATTCTAGGGCTATCTTCAGAATATCTCGGAGACGCTCCTGGTTTTCAAATACGAAACCCTTGAGAATCAACAGACGCTCCTCTGCTGTCGTGTCAGCCTCGAACCGAGAGACAACCAGACGAATGTTTTCCATCTGAGACTGGCGAAAAAGAGCCTCGAAAATATCCTTCTTGCTGGAAAAGTAATGGTAGAGGGTTCCAGTTGTCATTCCCAGAGAAGAGGCCAATTGCCGCATGCTCAACTTCGCATACCCATGGTCAGCGAAGAGTGAAAGACAACCATCTAGGATTTCCAGTCTTCTGTGATCATGATCTACTATTTTAGGCATGGTTACCTGCTGTATTTCAAAGTTTAGTCGGCGAGGCTTTGGAGTCGGCTCAGTTCCCGTTCCACGTGGGGATTCATGATGGAAAACCATAGGGATGGCACCAATGCAATCAGAATCATCCCTGGGTAACCATAAGGAAGCTGAGGACTGTTGTCAAAATGCCGCAGGGCGGTATATTTTCGGCTCGCGTATGCGTGATGGTCTGAATGTCTGGTCAACTCGAAAAGCAAGGCTCGTCCTATACTGTGGTTCGAGTTCCATGAGTGGTGAGGTCTGACTCTCTCATATTTTCCATTCTCCTTCTGGCTACGCTCCAGACCATAGTGTTCCACATAGTTGATGGTTTCTAGGAGGAGGATTCCGAGACAGGCGGCGCCGATAAAAGACAGTGCCGCAATGATTCCGAAATAATAGAACAGGAGTGCAACCGCTGCATACTGGATCACTTGAAAACTAAGCATTTGGTTTCGCCAGTGAAACGCGGGAAGCCCTTTTCTTTCAAGACGACGGTGCTCAAGACTCCAGGCTGAAAGATAACCCCTGCTTATCGAGCGCCACCAGAAGGGATAAAGGGATTGCCCGTATCGTGAAGAGGCTGGATCCTCAGGTGTGGCAACCATTTGATGGTGTCCCCTATTGTGCTCGATGAAGAAATGCATGTACAGCGAGGTTAGAAGCAGCCCTTTCGCAAAAAACTGGGCTATGGGCTTGTTGCGATGTCCCAATTCATGCGCGATGTTGATTCCAAACGACCCACAGCATATTCCAACAGTGGCAATGGCCCCGAGTATTTCAACACCATTTAGGGCGCCGGAATCGATCTGAACAGACATCATGATAATGAGTGCAATCTGCATAGGCAGCATTCCGTATAGCAGAAGATCAAAGCCGAAATTGCGGGCACGCAGCTCCTGATCTTCGGGAGCGATATTATCCTCACTCCCACTGTAGATTATTTCCATCGCTGGTATGACGACAAATGTAATCGCTGGAATGGATAGCAGGCTCCACCCCCCGACCTCCAGAGTCAAGAGTGCGGTCAGTGTAAACAGATAGCTGAGACAGTAATGAAGAATAGACATAAAACGTCTCTCCCTTTGTTGAGTTTTTATATATATCAATCGTTATGTAAAATCTTTATATATCAATCGTTATGCAAAAACAAGTATTCTGCTTTATTTCTTTAAAATTTCAGTTCAATGCGCCTTTTCCACGGGGAAGAAATAAGCACATTGAGAGGCATAACGACTCATTTATCTCTCGAAAACCGAACGCACCCCCTAAGCGTTTCGCATCGCCCAGCGCGTTGGTAACTAAATCGAAGCCCTCGGCACACCCAGTAAGGATGGGTAGCCCTGAACCGAAATCACAAGGCTGGTGATGATTTGCTAACAAGAAGCACTAGGTACAGAATGGTGGTAGATTATCTGCGGTCAGAGACATTGGGGCAGTTCCGCCCTTTTCTGACCTGACTTGGAGTGACAACAATGGCCGAGGATTTAAAAGCGATTCTCTTCGCACCTAACCAGATGTCACATCAGTACCTGCGAGCCATTATCGGGTTCACCACCGCTGTTATTCATACACAAAACGTCGAGGAGGTACTCTGGCTCCTAACGGACGACATAATCGTCGACCTTGGTTTTGAAGACTGCGTAGTTTACCTACTTGATGAAACCCGAGGTGTGCTCGTGCAAAAAGCTGCCTATGGGCCTAAAAAGGCGGGACCTAGTGAGATACATGAACCCATTGAAGTTCCCCTTGGTGAAGGGATAACGGGGCGATGTGCGGTCGAGCAGCACCCGATTTTGATTAATGATGTATCGAAAGATCCAAGCTACATCGTTGATGATGCCGCGCGGAAGTCAGAGCTAGCAGTGCCTATCATCAGTAGAGGCAAGCTCATAGGAGTAATCGACTCGGAAAACTCGGAACCAAACTTCTATACCGACCAACACCTTTCGACACTACGTGCCCTTAGTGCGATTATCACCACCAAGTATGAGAGCGCATCCGCCCTTCGAGACCTTAAAGAGAGCGAGAGCAGATTGCGGCACCTTGCTAACCACGACTCCCTGTGTGGCCTGCCCAATCGACATCACTTCGTGACACAGCTGCAATTGGCTGCGGATCGCTTCAAAGAGGAAAAAAGCACTAACCTCTGCGTATTGATCCTCGACTTAGATCGGTTCAAACTTATCAACGAATCCTATGGCCACGCGACTGGAGACCAATTGATTATTCAGGTGAGCCAGAGAATGCTGGATGTGCTTCCGCAAGACGTTTTGCTAGCAAGGCTTGGTGGAGACGAGTTTGCGGTACTCGCGGAGAATGAAACCGCCGCAGACCCGAGTATCTTGTGTGAGCAGCTACTCTCCTGTCTTTCGCATCGCGTATCGCTAGTTAATGCAGACATCCAAATATCTGGGTCGATCGGCGTGGCAGAGGCTAACGCCAAAGTCTGCAGCGCAAGCGAACTGATGAAGCTCGCTGATGGCGCCATGTACAAGGCAAAAGCAAACGGAAAGGGACGATACATCCTTAGCAGTTCGCTTCAGACTGTATCTGAGCTGTCTGACCTGAACATGGAGTCCGCGATCGCTGCGGCCTTGGAGAATGAGGACTTTGAAGTCTACCTCCAGCCCATCGTAGAGCTTGATGACTGCCGAACAATTGGATTTGAGTCGTTGGTTCGTTGGGCGCATGCAGAAGTCGGTATTATTCGCCCAGATTACTTCATCGATTTTGCTGAGCGATCAGGACAGGTCAGGGAAATTGACCTCTACATGATCCGTAGAGTCTCAGAGGTCCTAAACACACTAGAGGAGATGGGTAAAAGCGAGCTGTCTATCAGTGTAAACATTTCGGCGAGTCTCCTATCGCGTGCTGACTGGCTTAACGACATAGATAACGATGCCTTCGCTAAAGGGCTCTACATTGAGATCACAGAGCGTGCGTTAGTTGCCGACGTCTCAGAAGCGACAAAGATTCTTGAGCTGCTTCAGGAGAAAGGATCTAAAATTTACGTAGATGACTTTGGGACTGGCTATTCCTCTCTGAGCTATCTACACAGGCTACCTCTTGATGTCATTAAGATTGACAGGTGCTTTGTGGATTCAGTCACCGAGTCTGAGAAGTCTATGTCCCTCATAAAGATGCTTGTCTCTCTC
>CAWVYO010000116.1:0-10383 GCA_963934385.1 uncultured bacterium | reverse complement strand
ACATTGCCCGAGAGGTTGGAGACAAACGCTACGAGGGCATCCACCTCGGCGATCTTGGAGGCGTCTACCGAATGCAAGGCCAATATGACCGAGCCGTTGAGCACTATACTCAGGCCATCGACATTGCCAGAGAGATTGGAGACAAAAGCCATGCGGGCGGGTGGATCGGCAATCTCGGAAACGTCTACCAAGAGCAAGGCCAATATGACCGGGCCTTTGAGAACTACACCCAGTCCATCGACATTGCCAGAGAGATTGGAAACAAACGCGCTGAGGGCATTCACCTCGGAAATCTCGGAAACGTCTACCGAGAACAAGGACAACATGACCGGGCCGCTGAGCACTACACCGAGGCCATCGACATTGCCAGAGAGATTGGAAACAAACGCACTGAGGGCATTCACCTCGGAAATCTCGGAAACGTCTACCAAGTCCAAAGGCAACATGACTTGGCCGCTGAGCACTACACCCAGGCCATCGACATTGCCAGAGAGATTGGAGACAAGCGCACTGAGGGCATCCACCTCGGCTGTCTCGGACTACTCTACAAAAACCAAGGGCAACATGACCTTGCCGTTGAGCACTACACCCAGTCCATCGACATTGCCAGAGAGATTGGAGACAAGCGCACTGAGGGCAATCACCTTGGCAATCTCGGGGACATGCTGTTCCAACAAAATCGGCTTGAGGAGGCAGAAGAGGCCTTTCGGAAATCCATTCCTATTAGCGACGAGGCCTTCCCCGCTGCCGCTGGCGTCTTCCGAGGCTCCCTCGCCCTGCTCTTAGCCCAACAAGACCAGTTTGATGAAGCCCAGGAACTGCTTAAGATTGGCGAGCCTAAGGTCGCGACCTACCCGGGGGAATACGCCAAACTCCTGTGCAAGAAAGGGCAGGTCCAACTTTTAGCGGGCGAGGCTAAGCCTGCAAAGAAATCCCTCGACCAGGCCAAAAAACTCGCGACCAAACACAAACTCGGAGACGATGCAGAAGTGGCGGAAGCGATCAGCGAGCTGACCGACCTCCTCGGAGTGAGGTCCTCGCCGGACGAACCGGACGAGCCGGCGGCGGAATACGAGGACCGAGAGTTCGCGCTCCTCGAGGCCGAGCGCTTGATGGAGTTGGGAAATATTGAAGGAGCTGAAAGTAAATACATTGAGGCTGAGCGATGCTATCTGAGTGCACTCGAGATTTTTAAAGAGCACGGTGACCGCGCTGGTGAAGGAATGGCCCTCAGCCAGCTCGGAGTAGTCTACGAACGCAAGAGTGAACTGACTCGAGCTATTGAACACTTCACAGGCGCTCTCGACATTGCACGAGAGATTGGAGACAAAAACATCGAGGGTAGAACCCTTGGCAATCTCGGAATGATCTACACTCAACTGGGCGATCTGGATCTGTCTATCGAGCAATACACCCAGTCCCTCATAATTGCCAAGCAGATCGGAAATAGGCCTGGTGAGGGAGTCACTCTTGGCAATCTCGGAACTATATACAAAAAAAAGGGTGAACTGGCTCGCGCTGGCGAACTCTACAATCAGGCCCTCGACATTGCCCGAGAGGTTGGACTCAGGAGCGTCGTGGGATTTCAACTAGGTAATCTCGGAAACTTCTACAAGGACCAAGGACAACATGATCTGGCCATTGAGCACCACATGCAAGCTATCGACATTGCCCGGGAGATTGGAAACAAGCGCAGTGAGGGAATCGACCTAGGGAATCTAGCCGACATCCTGTTCCAACAAAATCGGCTTGAAGAAGCACAAGACGCCTATCAAGAAGCCATTGCCATCAGCGATGTGGCCTGCCCCACAGCAGCTGGTGCCTTCCGCGCCTCCTTCGCCCTGCTCCTTGCCAAAAAAGGCCAATTCGACGAAGCCTGGAGTCTCCTCGAAAATGGCGAACATATGGTCTCCTCTATCCCAGAAGAACGCGCGAAGTTTTTCTGTAAAAAGGGGCAGGTCCAACTTTTAGCGGGCGAGCCTGACGCCGCCATAGCATGCCTCAATCAGGCGACTTCAATCGCGACCAAACACAAACTCGGTGACGATGTAGAAGTAGCTAGGACGATAAGCGAGCTGGAGGGACTGCTCAATGACAACGAAGCTTAAAGCGCGGGAAATACTCTCCGCAATGATCACTTACGAGAGCGAAGTGGATCAGGATTTAGCAGAGCGCCTCTAACAACAGTTTTAGTATTGCTTGGACATCCACTGATGTACTTTGGGGAGATTTCCAATCGTATCAAAGTGACTTTTCAACAATGTAAATGGCTCAAGAATATCTTTGGGAATTCCATCTAGAATCCCACCAGACAACCATCCCATAAGGCGCCAAATTGCCAAATCTGCAATCGTCAATTGATTAGAAACGAAAAAACCTGTTGATCCATTTTTTTCTAAATATCGCTCCAAATAACTGAGCCATTTTGGAAGTTTTTCCTCAGCTAGGGATTGCCTCAGAGCCATTTTCTTCTCTGGATCTTTTTCACGCATCGTTGGTGACATAAGATTGGTGATGTCTGTAGCGGCGTCAATTATCTCGTCGACTTTTGCCGCTAAAAAGTGATCATCGACAGGGTATAGACCACTTAATTTGCCACAAAACCGAGCAATTGCTCCTGTCTGGGCAATCATCTTTCCATCTACCTTCAACACTGGCACTTGACCAAATGTCAAGGCACCGCTCTCTTTCATTTCAGCGAACTCTTTTCGAGAAGGATGAACATTATCAAATGGAATGTCACCAATAAAAAGAGCCAGTCTAGAGACTTCTGCTCTCCAAAATGGAAAATCTGGATAGAGTAATTCAAGTTTCATAAGTCCTCACTAACACCATTACAGCGGAAAACTTCGACAGGCTTTACAGGTCAGGAGACATAAATACTTTTATACCCACACATAATGCTGGGTATACACTCAATTCCCAGAGTCTGTGAACGGAGAACTCAGCCCAAAACCGCGACGTCTCAAGCCTGCTAGCGCCAACATAACTAGCCCCCAACACCAGGCAGCCACAGCAGATGGTCCACTTGAACAGGCGCAAGAAATATTAGGTGGGACACCGGTATTGTTGGATGCTGTGTCTTGGGCAGAATCCCCCCCTGTTTCTTGACCTGAACCCGTACCTGTATCAGTCTCCAAGCCTGTGTCTACACCTGTGTCTACACCTGTGTCTACACCTGTATCCACGCCAGTGTCGCCATACCCAGGCCAGCAGAGTTCACCCGCCTCTGTGCCAACCCCTGCACCGTCTTCAGCTGAAATACGGTAGCACCCCGTATGTGGCTCCTCCAGATTAACATATTGTTTAATCATGTTGTGACCATCGAGAAACGGCGGTGCAGAGAGGTTCACAAAAACTGTATGAGCCAGAAAGTAGCTCCCATCCACAGAGAGTTCTTCGATCTGATAAACGGCCAACCCATAGGGATCAGATAAATCACTTTCCACCTGAAAAAGTGCTCGTCGGGGCTGGTCATAATCGCAATCTGTAAGCTCTGACTCTGGGATATCGAGCACCTCAAGCACCGAGAAACTGGGCGCCAAAGAGATATTCTCCTCAGTAATGTCGACGCCCGTGGTAAAGCGCTCAGTGCGATCAATTGGCAATTCCCCCCGATAGCTGGAGGTGGACTGGATCCGAATGTCAATATCCTCGGTCGCTGGGAGAGTTTCTTCCGGCTGAAGAGCCCACCAGCAATGAACCTCGAAAGGTCCCTCATGGGGGTAGCACCAAGACTCTTTTGTGGTGGAGATACTCTGACCCTTAGTCTCAATGTTCACTTGGAATTCATCGGCGCTGCCTTGCCCGATAAAGGAGACCAGCACACGGCTGTCGATGGGTACGTCCGTAGCCTCATTGGCAGGCGTAACGCTGCGCAGTTCGAGTGGAAGATCGCAATTTTCAGCAAGAGCTGGAGACCCTAGCAATGCGAGTGCAATCAAATTGCCCATAGAGAAACCTATTGTTCTTCCAGCCAGATTAAACCAGGCTGGGTCGTGAAAAACCAGGATACGTCCTCCCGCTTCTCTGGGTGAACAGAGAAATCTAGAATCATCTTGTCTGACATAGCAACATTCCTTTTATTGTAGTTTACAATAAAAATAAGATTCGGCTTGTATCGGAACCATCAGAGTAAGTCTAAACCGCAAAAGGAAAAATTGCTGTTGGAAAGGTTCAAACTTATATTTTCCTAGGACGCTGCTAGTCAATGTCGATTGTTACTGTCAGATAATATGTGATATGCAGGCATTATGAAAAGTAAACCTCACAAAGTTGACCAGCGTCACCGCATGATGGGTGAGATTGCTGAGGGTGGGACTCAAACCAACACACTTGATCACTCCGACCTCTGTATACTCGCCAGAGGGTGCGATCCTCAAATGGCGGCCCGAGCCGCTGTCATGCTGCCGCCACACCTGGGCAACCCAGTGCTTGTCTCTGCAACGGACGACGTTGACTTCATCGCGAAACTACGCAGCCAACAGTGGTCCGTAGTATTCTTTGCTCCAGGAGCCTGTCGCTTTGATGCCGCGAATATGCCTATCCCTGGATCTAGGGCAGAGACTCGGGGTTGGGGATTGGCGGAATACAGAGAGCTAGTTCGAACACATCAAGGAGAGGACACTCCAATAGTCGAGACAACTGATGAAAGAGAGATAATCCCCTTACTGCTAAACGCACTTGGGCGATATGGAAGTGGCGACGCTAACCTTTGATATCTTTTCGTTCCCACCAGTCGCTCCGTATGCTGCCTTTGTTTATAAAAAAACGACTAAAATCATGATGGCGATCTAGGGTTTTCATCTAGACACACATTTCAGCGTGTACAATGGATATTAATGTGGGGCTGCTATGATATTCTGCAAATCAATACCTAGACCAGCGACATGGAGCGCTACATTCGGTTCATTAATTATGGCATTTATGTATCTCGCGGCACTAATGACGACTATCGGCTCAATAGTCGCTTGCTCCTCTGGAACAATCAGCATTGACGACAGCACCGACACCAACCTAGATGTGACAAACACGGAGGAGCCCGAACAGGTGCTATCTGCTGAAGGTTACCTAGAAGCCGCCACCAACGAGGTCTTCGACGACAGCGTTATCTACGACATTGAGCTGAACATGACTAGCGAGTCCTGGCTCAACATCGAGTCGGATCCGTGGTCTGAGATCTGGCACTCGGCTGACTTCACCTGGAATGGCGAAGTGGTGACCGAGGTGGGAGTCCGAGCGTTTGGCTACTCGACCCTTGTAGCTGGCAAACCGCCACTGAAGATAGACTTCAACCGCAACGTATCTGGCCAACGGTGGCGTGGACTGGAGACCCTAAAGTTGCGGAATTCGTACTATGACTCAAGCTTCATGCACGATGCACTCGCGCCGTGGATGCTAAGGCGCGCGGGTATACCAGCGTCGCGGACTGGGTGGGCTCGAGTCACAGTCAACGGCGAAGATGTGGGGCTATACACGGTCATGGAGGCCATCGATGATCGCTTCTTGGTGCGAAACTTCGGAAACGACGACGGCCCCCTATACTCTATCGATTACATCCGTGGGCACGGCCTAATGCCTCTCACCGATGCACTCAGCTACTTCCAATACAACACGGAGGTCGAGGGCGACGGCAGTGATCTTGAGCAACTCACCGCCATCGTAGCCAACGGCAGCGACGAAGAGCTGGCAGCGGTCCTAGATGTTGATGCATTCTTCGTAGAGTCCATCGTGCGCAGCCTTACAGGTAGCCAAGACTCCTTTTCTGCTGACGGCAACAACTTCTACCTCTACAACGACCCTGGCGTAGACGCCGACCCAGATGATCTCCACGGCACCTGGCGCATAATTCCTTGGGACTACAACTTCGATTTCAGCACCTTGGGGATCTGGTCAGCGCTATACGTAGACGCCAGCATGCCATGGGCAACCAGCGGGTTCGCATACGACCCCTACACAGGTGAGCCCTATGTCGACGTTCTTATGCAGCGCCAAATCGCCCACGGACGAGACGTAGACGCCACCATCGCAGAGCTGATGGCAGGTCCCCTCGCATACTCTGACATTATAGCCAAGGTACGACAGTACGCAGCGCTACTCTACGAAGATGCAGCGTCAGACCCGCTAGGCAGCGCGACTGCCTTTGAACAGGCTGTCGCTAACGATCTCCTGTACCTGCACGTTCGCTTTTCTAACGAGCTAGGAGTCGAGGTGGCAGATTGCGCCACCATAGAAACTGGTGCCACTCTAGCTCGGGACATGTCCCCTCAGGGCAGCGTGGGCTGGGGCGCTGTCATAGCAGATGGCTGGTACTGGGGAGACGGCGAGGTGAACTGCGTCGGCACCGATGAGATCTGTATCGGCTTCGACGTGCGAGACAAAACCTACTGCACTGGGCTCTACACCCACGCACCCAGCAATGTCACAATACAGGTACCCACCATCGCCACCTCCCTCCGAGGGTCTGTGGGGCTACAGCTTTTCGGTGAGGACTGCTCGACTGGTGCGAGCTTTTCTATTGTGCAGAATGGCATCACCCTCTGGGAGAGTGGAGTCATGTACTCGTACACGGCGGCCGAGGATATGGGCGATGTACCGGTGGAGCCTGGCGAAGTACAACTTATCACCTCAGATAGAGGTAACTTCGGCTGCGACATGACCAGCTGGCTAGACCTTCGCGCGGTACCGTGACTGATTACGGAAATCAACTTCGACGTTCAACATAGTCAAACGTAGCCCCCGTAAGCTGAAGACTGAATTTCAACTGCGACATATATGCCTCAAATAGGGGTAAATGGGGCCTACTGAAACCAAATTCAACTACAAATAATCTACTAAGAGGCTTGCCTGTGTTGGCATGTTTATTGCTAGATTCAAAGTATGAATATTAATACACGATTACTGTTAGCGCTCTTCTCAATTTCCGCGATTGCTTACGCAGAAGACCCGTGCGATCCTGCAGTCAACGCTGCATCTGACATCTCTTCGGTTGTAGACAGCCAGGGAATCTCAGATTCTAATGCAAGAATTACATTGCGCACAAACGCCTTTGAAAGACAGGGCCTTCGTTCAGAGGTGCTGGAGCTGGCGATTAGCGCCTACGAGGCCGCTTGGGCAAAAGGAGACACCAACAAGAGGATCATTACAGTAATCGACTTCTCCATGCCTTCCAGTGAAAAACGTATGTGGATTATTGACCTCATAGACAACGAGCTGCTGTTTAGGGAGCTCGTGGCACACGGCACCGGTTCTGGGGCAAACAGGCCCACCTCCTTTTCCAATGTTGCGGAAAGTCACCAGAGCAGTATCGGTTTGCTAAAAACAGCAGAGACTTACTTCGGGAAGCACGGCTATTCCCTAAAACTAGACGGTCTGGAGCCCGCCTGGAACGGCAACGCTCGCGATAGGTACATTGTCGTACATGCAGCGGATTATGTAAGCGAGGAGGCAATTGTGGAGAACAATGGCAGACTCGGGCGCTCATGGGGCTGCCCAGCCCTGCGAAATGAGATCTCTAAGGAGGTAATAAACACAATTAAGGGCGGTAGTCTAATGTTTGCATATTACCCTGATCAGCGGTGGCTCAATAACTCGGAGTACCTCAACGATTAGGCTCTGCGATTTCACACCTTCCTGCCTATAAATAAAAGAGAGCCGCGGGCGCTCCTATGGTAAACTAGGAGGGCTACCCTGCCCCTTGTCGTCGAGTCCCCAACAGCTGATCGTGCCACTTGTGGTTAGCCCTTCTCCAATGTTGCCGAAAGTCACCAAACCAGTATCGGCTTATTCAAAACGGGCGAAACCTACAGGGGAAAACACGGATATTCACTCAAACTAGATGGACTGGAACGTGAGTGGAACGGGAGAGCTGGGTCGCGACATCACACTGTTATCTTCCACTACCCGTCGTTTGCTTGCCGCTTGCGATCTGCCAGGTAGCAGTCAACGCTAAAACGTCCCGCGCCGGTCAGCATCAATGTCAGGGCACCTGAGGCATAGAGTAATGCCAGCTCTCGCTTTTGAAACGGATCGTCCGAGTGCACGATAAACACAGCTACCAACATTGTCGCCACGAGTGGAATAGTCACCAGCCTTGTCCAGGCGCCAGCCACTATAAGAAGGGCACAAAATAGCTCCGCAAACACGGCTAGACCGAGCGTAATCTCAGGTCCCAAGCCAATAGGATCAGCAAACTGCCCAGGGGTCTCTAGCAGCCGTTGAAATTTTGGCCACCCGTGAGTCAGCATCATTCCACCAACACCTAATCTGAGAACTAACAAACCCAGCGCTTCCGCTTTTTCACTCTTAATGTCTAACATCTCTTAACTCCGTAATAGGCTGGACTGTTTGATGAGGTCGGTGGTGACATGTTTTTTCCTCTTTGAAGTTAAGGGATGAGTGCTTTTTTTTTCGGTAGTTCAACGTTGAACTCTTTAGTCTTGGGGTTCTTTTTTCTAAATTATACCCTATTATATAATGTTGCAATATAGCGACAAGATAGCAAATAATGAACACTTGGTTGCATAAACGCAACCATAGGCATCGGCTAATTTGAATATGAACCTTATGTGATCCGTGAAGATTCTAACTCATACCTCACCACGGTCCGGGTATGATGAGAAAACTGTTAAACTAATAGTCGTAAAAGACCTCAACGGGAAAACCACTATGTCTCCTTCCTCAAAAGTCTGCGGAATTAGTCAAGTAACAAAGGGCAAAATAGCGTCTGACGGAGCAGGTGTACGCCTGACACGACTAATTGGGGGAGCTGATATCCCAATGGTAGACCCCTTCTTAATGCTCGACTTCTTTGGTTCTGACAAAGCGACCGACTACATAGCAGGTTTTCCAGATCACCCTCACCGAGGCTTCGAGACTGTCACCTACATGCTCGCAGGACGCATGCGCCACAAAGACAGCACTGGCCATGAGGATGTAATTGGTCCGGGAGACATACAGTGGATGACTGCTGGTCGAGGTCTCGTACATTCAGAGATGCCAGAGCAATCTGAAGGTCTAATGAAGGGATTCCAACTTTGGGTGAACCTACCAGCATCCGAGAAGATGACTGCCCCGAAATACCGCGCCGTCACAGCCAGCTGTATTCCAGTTGAGAAACTCAAAGGGAACGGTACGGTAAAGGTAATCGCTGGGATAACCGACAACGGCACTGATGGACCCATCAAAATAACGACCGTTAAGCCACTCTTCTTCGATGTGAACCTAGACTCGGACGGGACCTTTTCTCAAACTATGCCAGAGGACCATTCTGGGTTTATCTACATTATTGATGGGGGAGCATATGTTGGAGATGACAAGAGCTACTTACCAATGGGCACGCTTGGCGTTCTCGATGCTGGCGACAGAGTAGTTGTCGAGTCCGGAGCCGAGCCCGCCCGTTTTCTATTAATAGCCGGACAGGCTATCGGAGAGCCTGTAGTTAAATATGGTCCCTTTGTCATGAACACAAATAGCGAGATCATGCAGGCTATTGACGACTATCAAAATGGGCGTTTTACTGACTAGCCCTTTGGCGCATACAAGAGGGCTCAGCCCCTCACATCAACTTTTCTCCGTCTGGAGAAAGCTGTGGCTCCCAACAATAACAATATGGCTGGAGCCGCCCCCGAACCACCGCCAGTTGTACATCCGCAACCACTTGCCTCATCATCGGAGTCACCTGTGTCCCCCGACGAATCACCTGTGTCAGTGGGCCATGTGTAGCCAGTGTCGGTAGGCCATGTAAAGCCTGTATCGGTGTAGCCCGTGTCGGTAGAGCCTGTGTCAGTGGAACCCGTATCGGTCTCGTCATCTGTCCATTCGGGCTGATAGATCGTTATCCCCGAAATATCTACACCTAGTGGATGGTGGTATGGATCTAGCCAACCAATGTCGAATCCTGCAGAGATCTGAAGATTGTCAAGAGTGAACGATTCACCCTCCTCCACCTGAATCGCCAAGAAATACTCGTGATAAGCAGACTGATTGTTCCTAGCCTCGTTGTTCAGGTAGAGCTCCCAGTCTACAAGATCCGCTCGACCCGTAACAAAGACGTCCCACTCGTAAAGGTTGACTACATATTGTGTCTTTACAGCGTAATCGGCAGAGACATACCCCTTCACTTGAACATCGCCAGAAGCTGCCGTTGATGCTGGCTCACCATCTGCGACCTTCTCTTCGTACTCACCATGGGCCAAAATGGCTCCCTCACTGGAAAAGCCGACACCATAAGAGTTTGATATTGTCACCTGTCCTACAGCTTCGATACCGTAATTCTCAAACGGGAGAGACCAGTCCCACCTAAAGGCACCGCTCTCATCCTCAATATCCGAAGTAGCGTTAACTTTTAGGACTGGGTGAGCTCCTAACCCTCCCCAGCCTTCT
>CAWVYO010000115.1:0-10415 GCA_963934385.1 uncultured bacterium | reverse complement strand
CGATTCCTCACACGTGAAAGAGCGCATTTCCTATATGGTCTATGATGCTATGGACATCCCGCATCCTAGAAATTCCTATGCTGAGGTCTACGTTAACGACGAGTTGTTCGGTCTCTATCTAAACATTGAGACACCGGACGAGCTGTACCTGAACAGGTTCTATGACGACTCAACGGGCAACCTTTACGATGCAGACTACATAATGTACGACAATGGTGGCTATGACATCTTGGACTTCTATGAGTCCCTCGCTCCGCTGTTTGAGCTAGAAGAGGGCGTTGATGTCGGTGGGTCGGATATTGCCGAGATTGCCAGTTTGTTGACCGTAGCTGAAAACTCCAGCTACTTTATGGCTGACACAGAGGAGTTCATTGACTGGGACTACCACACCCGAATGATGGCTGCAGAAATGTGGGTCGGACAAATCGACGGTTACAGTCTGAACAGGAACAACTACTTAGTCTATTTCGACCCCAGTAGTGAGTTAGTGACCGTTTTGCCTTGGGATCATGACTACGCCTTTATACGTGACCGAGATTGGGGCTTTTCGTGGCTAAATCCCACGGGTCGACTGTCCTCAGATTGTATCTCTAACTACACATGTAGAGAGCTGCTGAAGTCCAGAATTCGAGAAGTTAGCATTTTAGCAGACAATATGAACCTAGCGCAGGTACTATCAGACACAGACGATATGATCCGCGAACACATCATCGCAGACCCTCGAAAAGAGGCCGGTATGAGTACGGTTGACTACTATCAATCGTACCTTTATCAGTGGATCTCTACCCGAAGAGGCGAGTTAGAGGATAAGTGGGGGCTGTAATCTTCTTTTTATGAAGAAGACGGAGGCAGTCCAAATGGCATCAGGTGAATTATCAGTAATGGTTTGTGAGGCTATCTCACGTCGCGAGTCGATGATTGAGTCTTTCAAGCGTGATGAAACCGATGCTTATCGTCTATTTCATGGCGCAATAGAGGGGCGGAGTGGGCTGAATGTGGAGAGGTTTGGCGAGGCCATCCTTGTCTCTACTTTTAGGGAACCCCTAAGTAAAAATGAGCTCGACGAGATCTCAGAAGCTGTGGGACAGGGTGTGGTTTATCGCCACAGAGGGAGTCGAGAGGACAAACCCTGCGAGGGGCACGTCAAGTACGATCAATCATTTGTGGTGACTGAGCGCGGCGTTAAGATGTTCGTTGACCTCACCGGTGAAAGTTTGGATCCAGGAGTTTTTCTGGATTTTCGAGGGGCGCGAAGGCTTATAGGTGAACGGTCTGTCGGTAAAACACTCCTGAATCTGTTCTCTTACACCTGCTCGGTTGGTCTAGTTGCAACTATGGCTGGGGCGGAGAGAGTAGTGAACAGCGACCACTCCAAGGGTCACCTAGCATTCGGGCACCGGAACTACTTTGAGAACGGCGTAGGTGAAAAGTTTGAATCAGTGTGTGGTGATTTTACTCCTGTATGTCGTCAGCTTGCGGGGCTTCCTGTTCGAGGGCGTGCGGCCAAGAAGCACAGCTTTCCAAAACTCGCTGCAGAGCAGTTTGAAGTAGTCGTCTTAGATCCGCCAACTCGAACAAAGAGCCCGTTTGGTGGTGTTGATATAAATCGCGATTACCCGTCTCTTCTGAAACCCGCTTTGTTGGCCACAAAAGAGGGCGGCTGCCTAATAGCGACCCACCACCACCACCACAAAAATAGGGGTGACTGGGAGGCGGAGATTAGAAAGACCATTGAGAGGTCTTCTCGTGATATCCGCTCGTTCACCTTTCTTAAGAACGAGCCGGATTTTCCTTCACACGATGGCGAGCCACCGTTGAAGATAGCAGTAATAGAGGTTTAGTCCGGTTTTATTGAGGTGAATTGCATGAGGTTCTTGTTCGAAACATTGGGGTGTAGGCTCAATGAAGCAGAGATCTCGGGGTGGCGCCGGCAGGTCCGAGCGGCAGGACATACCGTTGTGGCTAACGTCAACAGCGCTGATGTGGTGGTTTTTAACTCCTGCGCAGTTACGGCAAAAGCGGCTCGTACGAGCAGGAAGACTACTCGGGGGTTCACCCGTCAGAACCCAAGCGTAAGAGTAGTTATTACCGGATGCTTTTCCAGTTTGGAGGGCGATGTGGCTGCGGCTCTAGATGGGGTCGACTTGGTCGTAGGGAATGAGGAAAAGAGCGACTTGGTTCCGATAGCTCTTAGAGAGCTGGGCGGATTTGAGATGCCCAGACACGCGATGGAGCCCGATGCCCAGTTCTTTGTCGACGACAGGAGAACGAGAGGCTTTATTAAGGTTCAAGACGGCTGCCGTCACAAATGCTCTTACTGTATCGTAACGGAGGCTCGTGGTGCCGAGCGTAGCCGCACGGTTGAGTCCGTCGTCAGCGAGTGCCAGAATATGGTCGAGGCAGGCTTTAAGGAGCTGGTGTTGAGTGGGGTTCATATTGGGGGATATGGCGGTGACATAGGTGAGAGCTTGCCCTCGTTGATTTCAGCGGTTCTGGCTGATGTCGATGTAAAGCGATTGAGGCTCGGCTCAATGGAGCCTTGGGCTGTTGATAGCACTCTGTTGAAGATGTTTGGTGACCCGAGAATGATGCCTCACATGCACCTTCCTCTGCAGAGCGGTAGTGATGTAGTCTTGAAGCGCATGGCTAGAAGGTGCACTCGAGCCAGTTACGAGGAGATGGTGACCCAGGCTCGCGACGCAGTGGACGGGCTAAACCTAACGACAGACATTATTGTTGGATTCCCCGGCGAGACAGCGTCGGATCACGAGCGGACCTTAGAGGCTGTTGAGCGCTATGAATTCGGTGATGTCCACGCCTTTTCGTTTAGCTCTAGAGCCGGAACGCCTGCTTCTAGAATGGGCGGTCACTTACCAAAGGAGCTCATTCGTACACGTAGTAAAGAGCTATCCATGGTGGTGGAGCGCCTGCGTGAGAAGTCGGCTGAAAGTATAAAAGGTCAAGTAAAGTCGACACTTTTCGAGACTGAATCTGCTAGTAATGCCTATTGCTGGAGTGGTCTGACGGATACCTTCCATAGAGTAGAGGTAGAGGTGGAGGCAGGTAGATCTATGAGGGGTGAGATCTCGCCAGTTGTATTGACAGGCGAGCGTCACGGTGGTGTCCTAAGGGGACTATTGCCATAGGTTGAACTAAAGTAAAGCTCGCTTTATCGACTTGGTTTTCCAGAAACGACTCTGTAGAAAACCAAAAAGTGTCACAGGTCTGTCAAAAAGATGTGTGGCGGTTCGTGGTGGTTACTGCTATAAGCCCGAATAATTAACATAGTAGGAGCCGAAAATGATATTAGACACACGCTTTTTCAGAAATCGTGGCGCACCAACATTTGTCGCTATCGCAACAGTGTTCACCGCCGGCTGCTCGCAAGATATAGGCGATCACGGACTAAACCCAGTTGTCACTGAGTCATTTCTGGAGATTACTTCCCCTGTAGCTGGCAGCTTTATTAGTCGTTCCGATGTTCACGTAGCTGGACAGTTTCAGTCTATTGAGAACTTGATAATGAACGGTGCATCTGTAGATGTTCAGAACCACGGAAACTTTGGCTTTGACACTGTCATTGACACTGGCATGAACTTTTTCGAGTTTACTGCTATTGGCCTTGATGGTGTTGAGTACCTTGACCGCCGCTCAATCCTCAATGGTCGTTATCTAGATGCCGACCAGACTCTTCAAGAGTCAGTAGGCGTGTTCCTTGGTGAAGAGGGTCTCACATCTCTAGGTGGTGCTGCTGCCGAAATGATCGATGCGCAATCGCTCACGGACTACATTGCTGCCTCAAACCCTGTCTACACTGACTCTGTTCAGATCGAGTGGGCGATTATTGAGCTTGGGTTTTACATCGACCAGATCACCTTTGATAGTGCGGAGGTGAAGATCATTCCTGCAAACAACATGTTGCAGATAGAGGTAGACTTACACAACACTTATGTAGATGGTCGAGTATTGGCTGACTTGTACGGTCTCGGACTTATTGATGACGACTTTGAGTTTGACCTCAGCGCCGACACCTCAAAGCTATTTTTTGATGTTACCCCTAGTTTGGTAAACGGAGAGATTACAATCGAACCTGCGGGTGGTCGTGTTCAGTTTGATGGATTTGCTTACGATATCGGTGGTCTGTCTGACTTTGTCGAGACGTTTGTATATGTCGAGGAGATACGTTCTCTCATTGAGGACGCCTTGTACTCTCAGGTAGAGGCAATAGTCGTACCAATGGTTGAAGAGGCGATCTCGGGATTTGAGCTCTCAACAGTAGTAGACGTATTGGATACTACCGTTGAGGTAGAGGGTGAAATCTCATGGTTGAATGTAACTAACGATGGAATGGCTCTTTATATGGACATCGACCTAGATGTACCTCGCCAACGTACAATTGAAAATGGTTTCTTGGCTAGCTCCGAAGCGGCACCAAACTTTGACTTGTCCTCATCCGCAGAGGCTGTCCTATCAGACAACCTACTAAACATGGCTCTTTACAGGCTCTGGGAAGGCGGCGCGTTCGATGCAGAGTTTTCTACAGCCGATGGCACTATGGACTCTGTGGTTACCTCACTTCTTGAGTCCGACGATGTAACTATGAAGATGCGTCCAATGATGCCTCCAGTGATTATCACAAGGGGTAACACTCTTATGATGGAGTTTGGCGAGGTCGAGATCGAAGTCGAGACACCAAAGGGCTCTTGGGGAGAGAACTCTCTGTGGGTAATCTCTGGCTCTGCAGAGGTTGATGCGAACATCGTCGATGGTCTTCTGAATCTAGAGCTTATCAACCCTGAGACTTCAGTGATTGTACGCGAAAATGATTGGGGCATGGATGTATTGAACGCGACTACTACAGTTGAGCGCTTGATGCCATTTGATATGGTAATAGAGCGCTTTGGCGGCGTTAGTTTACCTCTCCCTTCAATCCCAGGGATCAACCTAAGCGGCATAGGACTTGAGCGCACCGGAGATGATTCACAGTCGGCATTTAGGCTATAAAAATAGTAAACAAAATAGACTTAACCCCGTAAAATGCGGGTCAAAGTCAAACAAGGCGCTCGAACTCATGCTATCTTCCCGTCGAACCACAAAAACGTGGTCTAAGAAGGGGAGACAGGTATGACTCGAGCGCTTTTTTTATCGGTAGTAATTGCTGGATGTGGCGGTGGCGGAGACGATACAGCAGACACAATGGGCGCTGCAAACTCTCTCTGGAGCAACGGTGACATCTCTGCAGACATGTTGGACATCACCGTAATAGCAACAAGCGCTGACGGACTGAACGAGCCTCGTGACTTGGACTTCAACCCCGGTATAGATGGTGAGCTTTGGATTGTGAATCGCAAAGATGACTCAGTGACTATTGTAGAGTCTGCTGGGCTGCCAGAGCAGGTTTCGGCAACAGTCGACGACCCCTACGCTCTTCACTTCTTGGATTCTCCGTCGTCAATAGCCTTTGGTGGAGTCACCTTTCCAGGCTCGACTTACCACACCTTTGGCACATGCCAAGAGTCTACAAATAGCTATAACCAACCAGGTGAGGGCAACGGTTTCATGGGCCCATCACTGTGGTCTGCAGACCCAGAAGTGTTCGGCATCACCAACCCAGAGGCGGTTGACTTTCTCGGCTTCGATCTCGGGAGCCACCTAGACATGCTTCACGAGAGCCCAAATTGCATGGGTATGTCGTGGGAAGCCGAGAACGTATACTGGGTGTTTGACGGCAGCGACGGCAGCATAGTCCAATACGACTTCGCTACTGATCACGGTCCCGGGTATGACGACCACTCCGATGGAGTCATCGCGAGGTACGTGATTGGCGAGGTCTCTCGAGTAAAGAAGGTCGTCTCACATATTGAGCTGGATATAGCCACAGGTCTGCTCTACGTGGCAGATACTGGCAACAATCGCGTCGCAGTTCTCGATACGTCAACAGGCGAGCGCGGTTCGAACCTCTCATCGATCGAGCGGGGAGTAAAGCATTACGAGATGGAAGACCCTACTTTTGATACACTCATTGATGGGGCGACGGCTGGCTTAGAAGTTCCGGCGGGCTTGGCTCTTGTGGGAGACCTCCTACTTATAGGGGATAACGCTCAAGGAAAAATCCACGCTTTCGATCTGTCGGGAAGCCCAGTAGGATCCATAGACACAGGGCTTAGTAGTGGCTCTCTGATGGGATTTGTGGCTAACGGGCTGGATGAAGTCTGGGTTACTGATGTGACCGGCGACAGGGTGCTTCGTATTCGCCAAAAGTAGTGTTTATTCATTACTGATAACTAATTGAAGTAGCCGAATAGCTATGGCTACTTTTGATTAAAACGATTATCTAGCGCTTGAAATAGAAACTTCAATATCAGCATTAGCTGAAACAAACTCAAACGGAGAAAACATGTCCCTTATTGGTAAGCAAGCACCCGATTTCAATTTACCAGCAGTAGTAAACGGAGAGATCTCTTCCCTCAACACAGAAGACCTTCGCGGTAAATGGGCTGTGCTCTTCTTTTACCCACTTGACTTCACGTTTGTCTGTCCAACTGAGATCCTTGCGTTCTCGAACGCATCAGCTGCTTTCGCAGCCCGTGACTGTAAAGTTGTAGGAATTAGCGTTGATAGCCAGTTCAGCCACTTGGCTTGGGTTAACACTAAGCCAGAAGATGGCGGTCTTGGACCAATCGAGATTCCACTTATGGCAGATCTCAACAAAGAGATGTGCGCGGCGTACGACGTGTTGAATGTAGAGGCTGGTGTCGCATTCCGCGGTGTCTACCTCCTAGATCCAAATGGCGTAGTTCAGTCAGCTATTGTAAACAACCTTCCAGTTGGTCGTAACGCCAACGAGGTTCTACGTACTCTAAAGGCTTTCCAATTCGTTACATCAAACGAAGGTCAAGTCTGTCCTGCAGGCTGGGAAGAAGGTGATGATTCAATGACCGCTTCACCTTCAGGTGTTGCTGAGTACTTGTCCTCTCACTAGGAGAACACTAAGACTTAAGTGTTGTCGCTTATTAGCGCTAACAGATATCGAGGGGGTTCCAGCAATGGACCCCCTCTCTTAGTTTTGAGGTCAGTATTAAGTTCTGACCATGGAGTTTACGTTCTGTAACAGAAAGGAGCCTGTAGTCGGTAATATGACCAAACCCTATTCGTTTGGTTTGTCTTCGAGCCTTAGGCGTATGATGGATTCTTTCTCAGGGCGGCGACCTCGTTTGTCAGAGTAGTGATCTCTGATCCTGCCCATGTCCACTTTAGGGTCTCCGGTGAGTCGTATTGGTGTCCCAAAACAGCCAGTTTTAGTTTCATAATCTATCCAAGCTAAATAGACGGGAACGTCTGCTGCTAGAGCAATGTGGTAGAAACCCGACTTCCAGTAATCCCGCCTTGAGCGCGTTGCTGATGGTGCCACAACTAGAAGTAGCTTTTCGTTGTCTATGAATGCTTTCGACATCTGGTCAACTATATTGTGAGAGCTAGTTCGGTCAATCGGTATGCCGCCCACGCCCCTCATGAACCATCCAAGGGGAAGGCGAAAGAGTGCTTTTTTACCCATGAATCTGACTTTCAGTCCACCTTGCCATTTGAAGGCTAAGAAGAAGATGAAGTCCCAATTACTAGTGTGAGGCGCTCCTATTATAACGGCCTTGTCGGGCATTGGTACCGCCTCGTCTGAGAGCTTCCAGCCCGAAATCCAAAGCACAAATCTAGCGATCGACCGTAGAATCATTTTATCTCCAGAACTGGAGTATACTCTGTTGGAACAAACTACTTGGAGAGTTTGCATGAAAAAGATCGCTATTCTGACATCTGGTGGAGACGCACCAGGCATGAACGCCGTGTTGAGGGGGGTAGTAAAATTAGGGGCAAGAAGAGGAGTTCAGACGTATGGAGTGCAGAGGGGGTTCGAGGGTTTAATAGAGGGAGATATGCGCCAATTGACTCCCAGAGATGTAGATGTGATCGGTGGATCGGGAGGCTCGGAATTGGGTTGTCGCAGGAGTCAGGTGTTCTTGACTCCCTCTGGGCGGGAGGCTGCGGCTCTAAATCTGAAAGGGTTTGATGGGCTTATTGTCGTTGGCGGCAACGGCTCAATGAAAGGGGCATCGGTGTTTTGTACCGAGACCGGTATCCCTGTGGTAGGGGTTCCAGCTTCTATAGATAACGATATTGGATGTACGTCAGCTGCAATAGGAGTAGACACAGCCCTAAACACAATTGTTGAAGCGTGTGATCGTATTTCGGACACAGCCAGATCACATAAGAGGGTTTTTGTGCTGGAGGTGATGGGGCGGGACTGTGGTTATCTGGCACAAGCTGGTGCCGTCGCGACTGGAGCTGACGCTGTACTGTTTCGAGAACAGGGGCGTACGAGGGGTCAGATGATGAGCCAGTTGTGTAGCATTATCGATGATGGATTCTCAGAAAAGCGTGGAAAAAAGCAGATCCTTATTCTCAAGGCAGAGGGCGTAGCTATCCCGACGAGTGATCTGACGGCTGAGCTTCAGGAACGAGTTGATCGTACGCACCCCGAGGTTACAGTCCGCTCTGTAGTCCTTGGATATTTAGTCCGGGGTGGTAGACCATCATACAGAGACAGAATGATCGGCGGTCGGTTTGGTGTGGCCGCTCTTGAGGCCTTGTTGGCTGGTAAAACCAATCAGATGGTGGCTTGGCGTCCGTTTGGGGGGGTAGGGGAACAAACGGTTGATCCTACGGTAAAATTGGTATCACTGGACGATGTTTTGATGGAGACGGCTCGCCTATTAGATGGTTCCAGTGCGGTGACAATGCGTCGGGTCACGATGATGGAGGGATATGCCGGTGTGCTAGCCGTCTGATTACCGTTACCTTGCCTGTTATGGAACTAGACTCAAGACTGTTAGCTACTATTAGAAATGGCATTATTGGCGCTGATCAAGCGATAGACGGTCCTTATGGTCTGCGGCGGGTCACATATTCTGACTACACCGCGTCGGGTCGCTGCCTAGATTTCATTGAGAGCTACATAAGGGAGCAGGTGCTGCCTTTTTACGCGAACACCCACACTGAGACGTCTGGTACCGGTCTGCAGACTACGCGCTTTAGGGAGGAGGCTCGTTCGATCATTCACGAGGCAGTCAGTGGAAATGATGACGACGTGGTTATTTTCTGTGGCAGCGGTGCCACAGGGGCGATCAACAAGCTGGTCAATGTACTGAATATTAGGATACCAGCTGACCTAGATGAACGCTACAGCCTCTCCTCGAATATTCCCGCTAACGAGAGACCTGTCGTGTTTATAGGGCCATTTGAGCACCACTCAAATGAGCTCCCATGGCGCGAGTCGATCGCTGATGTCATTACCATAGCTGAGGATGAGAACGGTCGAGTTGATATGGCGGCGTTGAGGATTCAATTAGAGATATATAAGGACAGACCCCTCATTATAGGCAGCTTTTCGGCCGCCTCTAACGTTACTGGCATCGGATCCGATACTCGTGGGATTTCTATCCTACTTCACCAATACGGAGCGCTATCATTTTGGGACTTCGCTGCGGCGGGCCCGTATGTCTGTATTGAGATGAACGCGAAAGATGATGGTCCAGATGGGCACTTGGCCTACAAGGATGCCATATTCTTGAGTCCGCACAAGTTCATTGGTGGGCCGGGTAGTCCCGGGCTCCTAATCGCCAAACGGTCTATATTTAATAACAGGGTTCCGGCTGCTCCAGGTGGAGGCACGGTCGCATATGTTAACCCAACAGAGCACGCCTACCTCGATGATCCTGAGCACCGTGAAGAGGGAGGGACACCTGAGATTATCGGCGCTATACGTGCAGGGCTCGTGTTTCAGTTGAAGGAGCAGGTGGGGTTTAAGCAGATTGAAGCAAAAGAGCGGAGCTTCATTCAGCGTGCAATTTCACGCTGGAGTGAAAATCCAAACATCTCTATTTTAGGAAACAAAGACGCTTGGCGCCTATCTATTGTTTCCTTTCAAATTCGCGATCAGCACAATGCAGTAGGGAATCAATATAGCTACCTGCATCACAACTTTGTTGTGGCTCTATTAAACGATCTGTTTGGCGTACAGGCGCGAGGCGGTTGTTCATGTGCCGGTCCATATGGTCACAGACTACTAGGTATAGACAGCGCGACGTCCAAGCTATTTGAGAGCTCGATCCTGTCGGGCTGTGAAGGGATAAAGCCCGGCTGGGTTCGCGTTAACTTCAACTATTTCATAGCAGAAGAGGTTTTTGAATTTATACAGGCGGCAATTGAGTGGATCGCAGAAAATGGCTGGAAGCTTTTGCCTCACTACAAATTCTTTGCTGAGTCGGGGCTGTGGCGGCATCGCAAAGGTCTTCCTCACCCGCCGATGAGCCTAAACTCTATCTCGTATGGCTCGGGTCGTATGTCCTATGCGTCTCGTCACT
>CAWVYO010000114.1:0-10429 GCA_963934385.1 uncultured bacterium | reverse complement strand
GAACGACAGCTTAGAGACATGATGGACAAACGATCATCATCAACGAAGAAAGGAAAATCTGTCCCAACAGCGGCGCTCGGAGCAGAGGACTTCTTCACAGAAGATGAAGAGAGTACACTTCGCGAGATGGGCGCTCTAGATGCGGTGATTGAAGCGTAGTCAAACTTAGATTTTTAGGAGAAGCCCCCCGCGATCGGCAAAGACTGAACGCGGGGGGTTTTTTCGTTAAAGACTATCCCGTCGTGAGAGCCCTATTAATAGGAGCGGCAACAACATGAGTCCCTGACTCTCGTTTCCACCGCCCTTACAACAACCAGTGGCGATCTCTGGCGGACCCTCTTGAGCTGCCAAAGGGGTCTCATAATTACCTGTATTTGCGGGGTCGTGATGTAGACTCGCCCACTGGACAGCTTGATCAGCTCGACCATTTGTACCCCAGGCAAACATCCAACCCTCACGAGTTGAGACCACTACATCGAGCCAACCATCGCCGTCAATATCGCCAACTGCCGGTGCGCCCATCATCCACTGACCAGTGAATAGTGGCCAACCCGGCGGCACATTTCCCTCTGCATCCACAGCGTGAAGAAGAGATCCCGCGCTGCCGAAAATAACCTCTGGAATCCCGTCCCCCGACACATCAGCGATCGTAGGAGCGCTCATGAAAGCAAAATCTTCTACCTGCCTTGGCCAACCATCCAGCACCTCTCCTGTAGCCCCGTCCCACGCGCCGACCACGTGGTGAAAGTCGACCTCAGTACTTAGGGCCAAACTCAACACGGCATACGTACCCGCTCCTCCTACGACCACATCGGGAACACCATCACCATTGAGGTCTCCCACGACAGGAAAGTTAGACATGGAGACAAACGAAGGCTCTACAGAGTTCGAATTGGCACCCAAGGCGTTGTAATCAAGATCTAAAGCGACTGAACCTTCGTGAGACAAAACGTCATTCTGCCCCAACATAACGACGTCCACTATTTCAAGGTCACCGTCATCATCTAAGTCGGCTAAGGCCACTGAGGCCGGGTGCCCCTCGCCTATTGTAGGCAGTGAAGCTGAGGCATTTATCAGACCTCTTCCCTCTAAAGGCCAACCCGGTAAAGGGAGACCAGTCAAAGCGTTTAGGGCATGTGTAACTGTGTATCCACCGTCGTTTACGGTTTCGTTAGACCCAAGTAAAAAATCAACAGAACCGTCTCCGTCGACATCGCCTACCGCGACGGAGTTTATAAGCTTATTTCCCGACACACCACAGTTCTGCTCATGACACACCTCTATAGGGTAGCCATCAAACGGGGCGCCATCATGTTCCCAGACATAGAGTCGAGAATCCATTCCAGCGACTATAATCTCTCCAGTTCCGTCGAAGTCTATATCGTAGATTGTGGGAGCCCCCATTATCGCGTTGTCGTAGGTGTGTTCCGTATCGAACTCCCACGGCTCTCTCCCAATAATTGAGACTGGGAAACCGCTCATCATCTCACCGGTGGCGTCATACATATAGATCTGCCCAAATGCACCCGCGACTACGATATTTACGATACCGTCACCCGTCACATCAGCAACTGCTACCGAAGAAATTATTGGCTCCCTTGCGTCGAGGTCAAGCCAGCCATCACTAAAGCTTTGAGCCGCAGAGTGCAGCTCGCTACTCGCCATGGTGTCTGTCCACGCAGGCCAACCTTCAAGCTCCTCCCCATGTCCGTCATACACGTGGACTGCCCCAGAACTATCACCAGCTACAATCTCAAAGACTCCATCGCCATTAATGTCAGTCAACACTGGACTTGACTCTCCTGAGCCCTGTAGTCGTATTGGAAACCCAGCCTTGTAACCATTGTCGTTATTCACATAAATAGTTCGCCTGGCCTCACCCATTAATTGCTCATTATCGATAACCCTCAACCTAAAGGTGACCGCTGGCGTATGGGTACGCTCTAGTCTTTCAGGTACAGACTCATACATTGGCGGCTCTTGAACAGGAGGAATATGAATGCTACTCAGGTCTACATCAACCACAAATCCATCGGCTGAATCCACCTCGCTGCCAGACTCTACAGTAGTCCAATCTTCTGGGTCAGCCCCAGCGCCCCACTCAAGTACCCACGAATACCCAGATGAGCGTTCAGCCCGCATCCATAGTTCCACAGGAACTGTAAGGTTAGGCTCTTGATTGTACAGAGTGAACCACTCTGGACCGCCAAATCTCGCGACTGGTGGAATCTCGCCCGCTTCCATTTGAGCCAGTGCCCGACCAGCGTTTACTCGCCCATATCCATAAAACGCGTCCCACCCCTCATTTGAGGGATATGTTTTAGCGGCATCGGACTCCTCGCTCGTCAACCAAATATCATCCACCGTGGCTCGAATAATTTGCCTGCGCTCATCAACGTCTAATCCCAAACCCAGCTCGTCAGAGTAGGAGTGAATTAGACCAGAGAGACCATTTATTATTGCTACAGAGCCCGTCGCACACCCTGGCGATGGCGCTACAAAATCAATTCTAGGTCCGAAGTTGTTGCAGTTAAAGAAATTCTGAAAGCTGTACGTGTCGCTTCTGTCGCCTGAATCGTAGTGGATTGAATGTACATAGAGAAAGTCACCGAGGACGGCTGGAAAGTTGTGGTGATAGGCATTCTCGTCGCCGGCGGCCCCCACCAAAGACATCCCGGCCTCATGAGCGTACTCTACTGCTAAAGCCATGTTCTCTGGCGTGGACATAGCCCCAACCGCGAGCCCCATGCTCTGGGCCCCTGAGTCAACTGCGAAAGCTATCCCTTGAGCTGCGCGGTACCCATCGACGACAAACGTGTCTCCAAGACGAACTGGAAGTACGGCGCAGTTTGGACACATTCCTATTTTACCGTCCCCGTCATTACCCTCGGCGGCGCCGTCAACCATAACTTCTGTGCCATGGGTGCCAAAACCAGTGTTAAAAGTGTTCCAAGGATCGTTGTCCTCGCCGAAAAAATCCCACCCAGATATGTCGTCGACATAGCCATTCATGTCGTCATCAACACCATCGGAAAAGGTGTAGATTAAATCTGAAGCATCCAACATGTGGTCTGCTACATCCACGCCCGCGTCAATGTGTACTCGGGGGTCATCTGCCCAATCCTGTACATTGACAAGCCCGTTCCCGTCCGTGTCCCAACTATCACCTAAAACCAACTCCCCTGCACTGTCGTAATATTGAGGGTACGGCACCTCCCCCACATTGACATAAATCTTATTCGTAAGTGCAGTATCCTCCCACTGAATTCCCGAATCTCCGACCGATATTAAAGTACTGAAGCTCCCAGTCGAGAGCCTCCATGCAAGATCAGCTGAGACACCAGAGGCCCCATCAACCTCACTCGCCATCACTGTCTCTAGGTTTTCATGTGGAATATATGAAATCTGCCACCACTCCTCCTGTAAGTCATTGGGACAGACCGATGGTAGGTATGGGATCCCGCACTCGGGAAAAGTAGCCATTGGGAGCTCAGCCACCGATGTTGATGAAAGCATAAAGGTTACGGCTAATGAAAAAAGAGCCATGCTAAAGAGTCCTGTTATTCTGAGGGTGTAATGTGTTGTGTGGAGGTTGTTGTCGAGAACTGATAGATGCAAGAATCGACGCGGAGCCACGATGAAGTTCGAGATTATTACACCTTTTGATATATCACCCAAAGAATTTTGGGCGATATCTCAATCAAAAGAGTTGTCTTTACTACTGGATGAAGCGGCTGAGGTCTCACGGGTCGTAGAAGAGGAGTATCTGACAGACAACGGAAAATACCGTAGATACAGAGTCACCCAGACAAAGGACCTCCCTTTAGCCGCACAAAAGATGCTGCGAACCAAAAGAGTTAGGTACACTCAAGTACAGAATTACAACGACAAAATGCGCCGAATAGATTGGGAGGTTGTCCCCGACAGCCTTGCTGGAATGGTGACGATCGCCGGGTATCTACAGATCAGAGAGGGTGGCACTGGCTGTGAACGTGTTGTAAACGGCGAGATAAATGTAGCGGTAGCGATAATAGGAAGGAAAATTGAAAAGCATGTAGTCGAGAGCCTCAAGCGCTCTTATGTGCGGGCAGCAGAAGTCACTGACAAGTGGCTATTGGAGAATCGATAATGGATCTTACATCGCTAACTCTCTTGACAATGATCGCTGGTTACGGCGATCCTGCCCCTGGAGACTCTACTGTTGAGGGTCCAAGTAACGTGACAGTTACTGGAAACTATCCAAACTACGATGAGAGAGCCTTGCTTCTTTACACCAATGCCTCCAGAGTTGATCCAGAGGCTCACGAAGACGCTTACAACCAAGGTGGATGTAGTTTCGATGATTTTGAGCCAGAAGAGAAAACAGCTAAACGCCCTCTATACTGGTCACAGCCCTTGGCAGAGGCCGCCCGCTATCACTCTCAGGATATGCAAGAGAACAACTATTTCGAGCATGAGAGCCGCGACGGAACTAGCGCGGGTGATAGGGTCGCGCTCTGGTACGGCACAACTTACGTCGGAGAGAACATAGCCTACGGATATTCTGACGCTTGGGATGTTCAGATGCGAGGCTGGATGTGCTCTCCAGGACATAGGTCCAATATTATGGTTGGCTCCTACACAGAGCTGGGTACAGGGGTCTATGCCACACATTACACGCAGGATTTCGGTTCTGAGACCGTCGACACCGATATGGCTATACCGGTAGGAATTCACGACCCTCAAAACGCGCAGTCCGGAGACTTTGTTACCTTCTACGGAGACTATGTCAGCCCAACGCTTGGGCAGCAAGGCACCACCTTGGACAGTGGACCAACAGAGTACATAGTGGTTGTGAACGGGGTACCCTACGATATGGATCTGCTCTGGGGTTCTGGTGCCTCGGGCGTATACGCTGCCACCCTAGAACTCAGCCTAGACCGCGATTGCCACGAATACTTCTTTCAGACAACTGATACTACTATGGAGAGCCGATTTCCAGAGGACGGCAGCTACCTAGTTGGGGCCTGTGACTCTATTGAGTTTCCAGACATGTGGCTCAATTTCCAAAGCCCAATAAGCGGACGAGACGATCTGTCGCCGTCTGAATTAGCCGACTCAATCACCTTTGAAGGGTGCTCGTCTACTGGTGGGCAGAGATGGGGTCTATGGGGATTTGCAGTTGTGGCCTTGGTGGGGCTCAGGCGAGGAAAACGCAGCTAACTAAAAACTCGAGTTAGAGAAAACGAGGTGGTGGAATGGTTTTTTCGATAATTTTCTTGTCGACGGTTCAGGCTGGAAATCTTCAGGGTGGAGCCGTTGTAAGCGCCCAAGAATCCTGGATGTTTGGTGGAGAGGTCAGATTTGATCCCCCGTCTCCAGTCTCTTTCTACGGACGTGGTCTTTTAGGGGAGGCGTCGATAGAAGAGCTAGACATACTCAAAATAATAGTTGAATCGGACGGTAGTGGGCAAACAGTGACCTCGGATGTCAATTGGAGGCGACTACGTATAGAGTTGGGTGCCATGTGGGCCGCTTGGGATCGATCACTGCTTGGAAATGGGGGTTTCCTGAACCTTGGAGTGGAGGCTATACGAGGATCGTTCCCTGGACGGGAGCAGCAACTCTCAGAATTTGAGGTCACAGCGGACATCGAAAGCTCATACTGGGTACAACCGATCATTGAGTTCGGCGCAGCCGTTGAGGTCCCTCTATTTGTACGCTTCGAGATAAAACAGTCCCTTGGATATTCCTTCCCTGTCTGGGCAACGGGGTATGTATTCTCAAGTCGCAACGGCGAATATCTTTCAGACCTCAACGCAGAATACGATTCTGAATTAAATCACAGTAGCTTCTCTTCACCATATTTAGAGACAGTAACGACTATGACAGGGGAGATGGGGTTGAGTTGGTTATCTCTCCGCACCCGCATACGCTCATACTCTTCCTCCGAGTTCGTGCAGGTACTCAAAGCCTACAGCGGAGATGAAGAAGCGAAAAACTTAATAGAGATTATGCCGGAGTTTGTGATTGGGGTTGGGTTTTAGGTCCCAACAGGACACCTGCCACAGTATCAAACACGATAACCTCGTCACCAGTCTCTCCGGCTAAAGCTACGACCTCTTTGTTGGGCGCGATTATAGCAGAGCTACCTTTAAACTTCAGGAACTCGTCGCTGCCCCACCTATTGGCGGCCACGAACCACCCGTTCCACGGTGAAAGTCTCCACTTCCAATAAGGGGTCACCTCTTCGCCTTGATCGATCCAATTTGTTGGGAATGCAAGCACATCGACATCTGCGGCATTCAACCAGTAGATAAACTGGTCGTCATTAAGATCCATACATATCCCAACACCTACCCGTGCAAAACCAGTCTCTAAAAGGTACCGCGTGTCGCCTGGCTCAGCCCAAGCCTCATCGACCTCAAAAAGCAACACTTTTCGATAGCAGGCGCTAAGTTCAGCCCCGGGGTTGATAACTATCGCAGAATTATAGAGTTTTATTGTCCCATCTGGATCCTGCGAAAACTCCGGGATTCCAGCTACGATCCAACAGTGGTATTCACGGGCTACCTTTCGTAACGCCTTAAATGTCGGCCCCTCAGGAGGCTCTGCAAATGGGATGAGCGACTCCACAGAATCCCAGACATAACCACAGGTCGCCATTTCCGGGCAAACGATCAACTCTGCGCCCCTGTCGGCCGCCTCCCTAACCAATGCCGAAAGCTCTTTTCTCCCGCGTGTCGGGTCACCCTTGGGTGGCTGGTACTGTACTAATCCTAGCTTCATCGGACTCTGTGCCTCTCGTCAACACCCCTTAGTAGATCGACTCCTTCGGCACCCTTATCTTTATCGTAATTCCCAAACCATGCACTCAAGACAGACTCGAGCTGCTCTTTAGAGAGCAGGCGGTTCGACATACAGAGGACATTGGCGTGATTCCATACACGCGCATCTTGTGCAGTTACAGCATCACCCGCAAGCGCAGCCCTAACTCCAGCCACTTTATTTCCGGCTATTGATATTCCGGTTCCAGACCAACAAAAAAAGAGACCCTCATCGCAGTCTCCTGAAGACACTGCGAGCGCTGCTTTTTCAGCAGCAGGCGCCCAATCAACCTCGAGACCATCGGTAAATGAGCCAAACCTCACTGGGGTGTGACCATAAGCCTCTAACTTTGATATGACAAAATCATGAAGTGAATGGGGTTCATCTGAACAAGTTGCGATGCGCAAAGGCACCTCCGGAGCTATGAGTTCCTTGTATACAGACTGTTGTATCCCGTTTGGACAGGTTTAGAGAATGAGCACTCGAAAAGGCCCCGTGCCTCCCAGCATCACCTCTTTGGAGGCTGAAAACACGCACATCAACGTCCGAGGAGCAAGGGAGCACAACCTTAAAAATGTAGACATCTCTATTCCTCGTGACGGGCTGGTCGTGTTTACCGGTCTGTCTGGCTCAGGTAAGTCGTCATTGGCCTTTGATACCATCTATAAAGAGGGGCAGCGACGATTTATGGAGAGCCTCTCTGCCTACGCTCGTCAGTTTCTAGGTAAAATGGAGAAACCCAAGGTAGATCACGTTTCAGGGCTCTCACCCACACTAAGTATCGATCAAAAAACAGTAAGCAAGAACCCCCGCTCCACCGTGGGTACAGTCACAGAGATCTTGGATCACCTGCGCCTTTTAATGGCCCGACTTGGTACTCCTCGATGTCACAAGTGCCTCACTGTGATCGCCTCTCTTTCTCCTGAGCAGATCGCCGACTCAATCATCACGGCGAACTCGGGCTCCAAAGTGGTAATAATGGCGCCCATTGTTCGCGAGCGAAAAGGCGAGTACAGAAAAGAGTTACTGGCCCTAAAGAAAGCAGGATGGGTAAGAGCCCGGATCGACGGAAAAATTCGAAGACTAGATGAAGAAATAGAGCTCGCTCGTTACGAAAAGCACACCATAGAGGTAGTACTAGACAGAACCAAAGCTTTACCAGAGGAGAGAGACCGAATCATTGAGGCTATTGAGAGCGGCCTGAAAATGACCAAAGGCGTGGTCTCATGCCTATTGGAACCCAAAGGATCTGACGGACAAAAAGGTGATGAATGGCGACATGCCTTTTGGTCTTCAGATAGAGCCTGCCCCGACCACCCAGAGGTATCACTGCCAGAATTAGAGCCTAGACTCTTCTCCTTCAACGACCAACAAGGTGCGTGCGAAACCTGTAACGGTCTTGGGCGTGAGGAGGGGTTCGATCCATACCTCATTATTGATGAGGAGCGGACCATACCACGAGCGATTCTGCCCCTAGGTGAGAACGGTAAGATACCCTTCTCAGGTGTAACTAGCGATCTTATGAAAGGTATCGCCAAGAAGAGCGGGGCCAACCTAAGAAAGAAATGGAAGGATCAAACCCCAGAGGTCCAAGATCTCCTGCTCTACGGAATTGGTCCAAAAATCACCTGGGTTCACGAGAAGGATGATGGTAACAAAAAGAGTAAATTCACCGCCACGTGGCGAGGTCTAATACCGCTGCTTGAGCACGTGTGGCGATTCACAAAGCACGGACCGTTCGGCAGGTTTCGCGAGAGCAGGATCTGTCTGGGCTGTAACGGAAAGAGACTAAACCCTACAGTTTTGGCGGTCACATTTAGAGACAAGAGTATTCACGACCTAACGAGTATGACCCTGTTGCAATCCAAGGGCTTCTTTGACGGCGTTGAGCTAAACAAACGCGAATCGATGATAGGCAAGTTGCTGATAAAAGAGATCCAAGAGAGGCTAGCCTTCCTAAACAACGTCGGTCTAGGGTACCTATCTCTCGACCGACCAAGCATGACCCTTTCTGGCGGCGAGGCTCAGAGGATTCGCCTGGCTGCACAAGTGGGCTCTGGTCTACAAGGGGTGACGTATGTACTGGACGAGCCCTCCATAGGGCTCCACCCGCGAGACAATGCAAAACTCTTAGGCACCCTGGAAGCCCTGAGGGATAGAGGCAACAGCGTTTTGGTTGTAGAGCACGATACCGAGACCATTAGGCGATCCAACTGGGTGGTTGACATCGGACCGAAAGCTGGGGTTGAGGGCGGTGAAGTGTTGGCTTCATGCCCCCCAAACAAACTCAAGAACAGCGACTCGCTGACCGCAAGATACCTCACCGGTGAGCTATCCATACCGATGCCAACTACGCGACGCGAAGGTAACGGAAAGCTCCTGGAGATAACTGGTGCTCACGCCAACAACTTGTCCATTGATGTGAACATTCCCCTGGGAATGATGGTGGTAGTGACTGGGGTCTCCGGTTCCGGCAAGAGCTCTCTCATAAACAGGGTGCTCACCCGCGCTATTCATCACTACCTAGATGATACAAAGCCGAAGCCAGAGCTAATCTCATTTTCTGGCGGCGAACACATCGATAAATTCATCGTTATCGATCAGAGCCCCATCGGTCGAACACCCCGCTCAAACCCGGCGACATATACAGGGGCCTTTTCGGGTATCCGGGAGCTGTTTGCAAAGACAAATGAAGCTCGAGTTCGAGGCTACAAGCCCGGTCGTTTCTCATTCAACGTAGCTGGCGGTCGCTGCGAAGAGTGTTCGGGCGCAGGAATAAAGAGGGTCGAGATGCAGTTCCTGGCCGATGTGAATGTCGCCTGCTCAATATGCGAAGGGCGGCGTTTTAATGATGAAACCCTGGAGATTAAATACCGAGGGAAAAACATTACAGACGTGCTCGACATGCCAATATCAGAGGCCGCGGACTTCTTTGCCAACCACAGGAAGGTTGGAAGAACACTAAAGACCCTTGCAAAAGTGGGCATGGGCTACGTAAAACTCGGGCAGCCCTCAACGACGCTCTCAGGTGGTGAAGCGCAGCGAATCAAACTCGCTTCAGAGCTTCAGCGACCAGCGACAGGGAGAACTCTCTATCTGCTAGACGAACCCACGACCGGTCTCCACACCCACGACACATTAGCCCTAATCGAGGCTCTAAACGAGCTTATAGAGGGCGGGAACAGCGTCGTCATTATCGAACACAATACTGAGATAATAAAGTGTGCCGACCACATAATAGACCTTGGTCCCGAAGGTGGTGACGCTGGAGGCAGTCTTATTGGCGAGGGTACACCAGAACATATCGCCACACTACCAACCGCAACGGGAGAGGTGATTGCGTCACTTCCGGAGTTCACTGAACAAGACGAGATCCCTTTTAGACCTGTAAAATCCAAAATCAAGCCTCCGTCGCTTAAGGTTACTGGCGCTACCATTCACAACCTAAAAAACGTGAATGTAGAGTTCCCACACGGCACTCTAACCGTCATTACAGGCGTCAGCGGTTCGGGTAAGAGTTCCTTAGCCTTCAACACCATATTCGCTGAAGGGCAGCGACGATATGTAGAATCACTGTCTACCTACGCCCGTAGATTTCTAGGCAGAATGGGGCGGGCACCTG
>CAWVYO010000113.1:0-10560 GCA_963934385.1 uncultured bacterium | reverse complement strand
GCAAGCTGTGGAACTCCTGCTCTCAGAGATCACCCCTAACTGACGACCGAGCGTTTCGTAGATTGCCAAGGTAAGACAGATCGTCCGGCGCAAGGCGTACAGCCTCTTCAAAATGGGGAATTGCTAACTCTGGCTCGCCTAACCTGCCATGGTACACTCCCAGTGCATTTCTCAACCCACCGTCTAGAGGATCTGTAAGGAAGGCGGTATTACACACCTCGCCGGCCTGTTGCATAAGTCCTCCTGCGACCAAAAGACAAGCAGCACTGTTTGCCCAACGAGCCTCTACGTCTTGCCCCATCGCATCGAGAAGGAAAGAGGCTGCCTCCTGTTCATTGCCCAAATTTAGGAGAGCTCTCGCCATAACCTCTGCTGCCTCTCGCGACTTTCGGGCATCCCTGAAATCCACATCTGGCAAAATGGAGGTCACCAATTCTGGATTTGTATCTACTATTGAACGAGTGTAGTTGAGTCGTATGAGCGGGTCATCTGGTAAGTCCATGTAAGCAGACTCCCAAAGACTAGTGTCGTCCCTCCATGCCGCAGCGGTACCCGCTCCAGTCCAAACGCTGATCAGTAAGACTGAAAGCACACCTAATGTTTGATACCTCTCCTCGACCAAATTTAAAGTCGCCAACAAGAAACATAAGATTCCGAGAACTGGGAATAATAACAACCCATCCCCTACCCTTACGGTACTGCCCGTAATCCCTGAAACAAGTAGCAATGTGGGAATAATGATCACAACACCAAGCCGAGTCAACGGCGGGATACTTTTCCTCCGAAGAGCGCATGCTCCAACTATTCCCAAGATACTCACCCAACCCAAAATGGAGCTGAAAATGCCAAAGGTAGGGAGTGACTGTCCAACCGTCGAGGTAGAAGGCAATATCGCAAAACCCAACTGATACCAAGCTACAGCGCCAGCCTCCAACACCTGACTACTTGAGACCGACACTTCGCCTAGCCCTCCACTGAGCGATACCGACATTCTCAAGGCAAGGTAAACCCCCATGGCGAGCCCTGACACTTTAGCCCCGGAAGACTTGCCTAAGCCAAGGAACATCAACGGCAGGACAATCGCTACCTCCTTAGAAAACAAGGCTAACATCGAAAAAATGAATATCCCCCGGGTATGCTCACAACGCAAGGCAAGCAGACAGAACAACCCAGCCATGAGATCAGTTCTACTTGTGATATTGACCGCAGGTTCAATCAACACCGGATGGCAAAGAAGAAGGACTGCCCCAGACAGAGATAGCTTGTAGCTTAAACCTAACTCTTTCAAAAATCGGAAGAATGCCCACCCAAAAAACCATGTAAGAACCAAGTTTGTCAGGTGTCCTACCATTGGACCCGCCGCTATTGAGGCGTCAACGTAGTATGAGAGCGTTACCAGCGGTCTCCAAAACGGTGACGAACGAACCTCAGAATTGTAAAACAGATCATGAGTTAAGGCGCCCCAGACAGTACCCCAGTCGCCAACAGATGAATTCGACTCGATGATTGCATGATCATCGTAAACGAACCCATAAAATGCTGATTGACCAAACAGGAGGGCTACAAATAGTGCCAACAAAATAGGGACAATTAGCCCATTCTTCTGCGTCACCATATCTCCACCGCCACCTAAAAAAGGATCGTCCTAGTAGTGAACTATAGAGAAAACATCGTGCTTCTCTAATGGAGCCCTACCGTTTAAAAAATCTAGCTCTATCACAAAACAACAACCGACGATATTGCCACCCAGGCGTTCAACCAACTTGACCGTTGCGTCAGCTGTACCACCAGTGGCCAACAGGTCGTCCACTATTAGTACTGTCTGCCCTTCCTTTATGGAGTCAGTATGAAGCTCAAGACGATTGGTACCGTACTCGAGTTCGTACTCATACCCAATCGTCTCATACGGTAATTTTCCTGGCTTTCTAGCGGGAACAAATGCTGCCCCAAGCTCCATTGCCAGCGGAACGCCGAATATGAATCCCCTCGACTCCATTCCAACTACGACATCAATAGCACCCCCCACTCTCTCAACAAATGCAGCTGTAATTTCACGCATCAACGACGCATTTGACAACACTGGCGTGATGTCCTTGAAAATAATCCCCTCTTTAGGAAAATCAGGTATATCTCGGATAGTATCTTTTATTCGGCTTTCAAGTGACATTGTTGCCCTCCATTCTGTGGATAAATAACTTATCTCTCATATCCATATAAAGTGAGTTAGGCATGGTTCATGAACACCGAAAAAGAGCTTGATCAAAAAAACCCGACGCTTTCAACCGAATTACAGAACTATTTGTCATCACTTGACGGCGAAGATTCCAATTTAGGTGAAATGCTCGAGGCCATCTCTCACAGGGGTTTTGGATTATTCCTGCTGTTGTTGGCATTACCTGCGGCTCTCCCAATACCCGCACCTGGATATGCTACCCCCTTCGGAGTTATTATTATAGTCTTAGCCGTACAGTTACTTGTCGGGCGACGCACACCATCCCTCCCCAAAAGGTTTAAGACCAAAAAATTATCCCATGGGGTGATTTCTTTCTCCGTAAAACACGGCGGACGAGTATTGAGGTTGACTGAGTGGCTCGTAAGACCTCGCCTTTCAAACTTGGCTAGAAGCAGAGCTTTTCTATCACTAGTTTCTCTAGTGATAATACTAATGGCACTGTTTATGGTCGTTCCTCTGCCTCTTACAAACACAGCACCCAGCTTTGTAATATTTATCTTGGCAGCGGGAATGCTCGAGGAGGACGGATTAGTCCTACTGGGAGGACTAATGGTGGCCCCAGTTGCAGCCGCTATCGGGTGCCTAGCAGCATGGTTTGCTGTAACAAAGGGTATCGACGCTGTTGAGCCCGCAGTGCACGGCGCTATTACTTCAATTAAGGCAATCTTTGGATTCTAATTACTCTGACAACCAACTTTCCACCATTGGCAATAATCCAGGGACAGTGACGTCAGTACCTATGGGGCTCACAGCCGCGTAACCGCGCTCCACAAGGGCTCCATCGGAAGAGTCCGATCCAGAAAACTTCTCGTGCAATCCGCCAAGCCAATAGTAACGCTTGCCTCTGGGGTCTACTCGTTCATCGACAAGACAGTGATAATGGTGACGCCCCAGCTCTGCGACCCTCACACCTTTCAACAGTTCCTTAGGTATGTTCGGAACATTTAAATTTATTAACGTTTGAGGAGGTAAGCCTTCTTTATGAATTTTCTTTGCCAGGGCACATGCCACAGGAGTAGCTGTGTCCCAGTGTAGCCGCTTATCGTCAGACGAAAAATCAATATGAAGAGAGACGGCCAGACTTGGAAAGCCAAAGAGGCACGCCTCTCTGGCAGCAGCAACCGTCCCCGAGTAGTGGATATCCTCTCCTAGGTTAGCTCCCTTATTTATACCTGAAACGATCAAGTCCGGAGGCTCAGGCATAAAGTGATGGAGAGCCATGTAGACGCTATCAACTGGAGTGCCCCCTATCGCTATATGCCTAGAATCGCGGTGCTCAACCCGCAGAGGCTTATGCATAGTTAAGGCGTGTGATTTTGCCGATTGTTCCGAAGCTGGCGCGATCACCCAAACATCTGCAAATTCCAATAAAGCATCCTCCATAGCTCTAATACCTAATGCGTCAATTCCATCGTCGTTGGAGAGTAAGATTCTCACAAATTATTCCTTGGGTAAACGGGTCACTGCTCTGTCATGATTAAGAAATATCCCGTTCCAGTGATACTCGCCTTCCCCAATTGACTTTTGGGTATTACACTCTAGTGTAGGAATGGGCGGAAGCAGAAGTCTCTAATCGTCAATTGAAGAAGAACCATTGAAACCAGATGAGCCATTGTCACCGGAGTCAATGCGACCCCGATATGCGGACTTATTCGCACGTATGCGTTCGCAGAATCCCGACGAACGAGACGCTGCGTTTGATGCAGTCCTGTTTGAGCGGCGAAATGCCATCCCTGATCTTATCGCCTGTTATGCTTTGGCAGAAAAAGAATACCTACTTCGGTTTTATGCTGTCCAATTACTAGGCTTCACAAGGGACAAGGAGGCCGCACCTACACTTATTGGTGCCTTAAATGATTCGGAGGCAATGGTTCGAGCTGAGGCATGCCGAGGTCTAGGTGACATAGGGCTAAAGAGCACCTTAGAGAACCTGCGGGCGCGTCTAGATGACTTTGACATCGGCGTCAGGATCGCAGCCGCCGAGGCGATTGCCAGCATTAAGTAGAGTTACCCACGATAGAGACACAATAGAACTCTATATCGTCATCAACCGCTGCCACTTAGGGTTGCCGAATTCGGCACCACCCGTAATTACCTGTACACGTGGATGCACATTTACGATTCCTTCTCCGTGAGTATGACCGCACAATACTTGAACCTTGCCCTTATACGAACCCCCTACAGCCTCAAGAATAGCGTCCCCCACGGCCTTACAGGTGTAAAACGGCAACCAATCATCCGGAGCTATAGTCCCACTACTCCAGCATGCTTCTGCAAAAGGCGGTACGTGAGTAAGGAGAATCACCTGCTCTACGGATTCGCTCAACTGTTCAAAACAGCCCTTTATATGCTGCCCCGCAATGCGACCTCGCAATCTGAGATACTCATTTCTAGCTCCTTTACTCAGTTCATTCAGGTCGCCGATGTCTGTGAAATCTCGAAGAAAAACGTTCGAGCTGTCAAACGACCCAATCTGAGCGTCACCCCACCCTCCGTGACCAAACAGAGCAGTCTTCTTTCCAAGATAAACGACCCCAGACATAGGTAACCAGGAAAGTTGTTCACCCTGTTTATGCAGTCTAGACATACGACTATCAACCGCATGAAACGATCCGCCATAGTAATCGTGATTCCCCAACACAAACCACACTGGGACCTCGAGTCTCGAGCAAATATAAGATAGCGCTCCTTCGAGGTCAGAGGACTCCCCAATATCGCCTCCGATCAACACTCCATCAGCATTGAGAGCCTTCCCTTGAGTCAGGAATCGCGTCAAAGTACTCTCGTCAACTTGATCGAGGTGAATGTCAGTACACCAGGCCAACTTCATGAACTAATCCTTTTTAAACTCACATTGCGCCTATCATACGCTGTTTGCCAAGTTTATGGAAAGAAACTAGCCGCCGTCAGAAAAAATCAATTGATAATCGGGCTTTGCCCCCCCCTCACATCTGCAGATTTTATCCAAACGCGTTACAAACGGTTCGAATTTGAATGCTCTCAACAAACGTTAATATAGAGAGTTGGAAGGCGTACATGACTAATGAAGGTGAACTAATTGAGACCGAAATTGCGGATTTCTGGATGGACGGTGACGTAGTATATATAAAGTTCAAACCTACAACTCGGCACAGTATTGAAGAGGCTCACTTAGTAGTGAACATTCACAATCAGCTATCTAATGGCAAAAAGACCCCGGTATTAGCCGACCTACGAGGCATCACAACAGGAGCAGATCGGAAGGCTCGAAAATACTACGTCGGAGAGAAGAGCTCGGAGTTCAAGTTAGGAATGGCGATGCTGGTGACCTCTCCTTTCCAAAGGATGTTGGGCAATATCTTCTTGGCACTTGGAAGTCCTCCCTACCCTACTAAATTATTTGAGACCGAGAATGCTGGACTTGAATGGCTTGCCGGACTTGGAAGCTCCGGTGATCTTTAGAAATGACACTTCCACTAGAAAGTGAACAATTAGAAGAGTTGACCCAGTCAATATTCCAAATGGCGGTTTTGAACTTTGACACCCCCCCTAAGGTGCATGGAAACGGGGCTCTAGACGCCATAGCCGCTGCACTTGTCGCGCTGGGCGAGGAATTAAAAGCTACCGTTGTCGCCAAAAAGGAGGCTGAAAACGCCAATATGGCCAAGGGAAACTTCATCGCAAAAATAAGCCATGAGCTTAGAACCCCTTTAACAACCATAGTCTGTTCTTCTGAATTGCTCAAAGAGACCGTGTTGAGTAAACAACAGGAAAGGCTAATTAATAACATAAACAACGCTAGTTCACTTTTGCTTCGCCATATCAATGACATTCTCGATTTTTCAAACACCAGCCGTGATCGTGTTTCCATAATCGAGACACCCGTGCAAGTCGTGACGACTATAAGACAATGCATAGACAAGCATTCAGTCGCTGCTATTGAAAAGGGAATAGAACTATCACTGCAGTACGCTGGACCTGAGAATCTTGTTGTCTTGTGCGATGAATTCCGACTTCAACAAGTGTTGATGAACGTAATCTCGAATTCGTTAAAATTCACCAACAGCGGTAGAATATTGATTAAGTTGTCGACTCATACAATAGGCGACGAAGAGTCAATTACATTGGAGATAGAAGATTCCGGAATCGGCATGGATATCGAGACGGTTGATATGGCATTTGAGCCCTTCTTCTCTCGAGACTCTTCTATTCGAAGGAAATATGGTGGTGCAGGATTAGGGTTGACCATAACTAGATCCATCCTTGATGCTATGGGAGGCGACATTAGCCTAAGGAGCCGACTAGGAATTGGCACTGTGGTTGCGATCTCATTGAAGTTTAAGAGGGTGAATGTTTTCTTAAAGAAACAAAACGACCATCACGATCTTGCACTGAAAGGCAAGAAGGTACTTATTGTAGACGACACTCCCTTGGTCGCTGAAGTTATTAAGGCCATGCTAGAGGGACTCGGTCTATCTGTTGATTTGCTGACATCTGGATTAGAGGTATTGTCGGCACCTTTTCTAAACGAGTACAACATCATATTTATGGACTGCCAAATGCCAGGATTAGACGGTTTACAGACAACAACCAAATTGTTGTCTGTAAACCCTAATGCAGATCTGAGGATTATCGCATTAAGCGCACATAATTCTGATGAGTTTATAGAGGAGTGCCACAATGCGGGCATGGTTCATCACTTAAGTAAGCCATGTACTATGGAGAGCTTGAAGCAGACCATAATTAAGTTCTCAAAATAGTCGTCCTGATTAAACAGTAACTGGCGAACCAAATCTCTGCGGCGGTTGGAGACATTTAGGGCTTAAGTAAGAAAGACCCTTGCTACACATTAGTGCGGCAAGGGCCTCTTTTATATATCGGGAAGACAGGATTTGAACCTGCGACCCCCTGACCCCCAGTCAGGTGCGCTACCAGACTGCGCTACTCCCCGAAATTACTAACCTTAGCTAGACATGACACAAGATAGTTAGAGACCTAACTTTACCTCCTCTTTAAGAGCGGCAATCTCTGATCTTAAGTGCCTTATCCTAGATGCGGCAGAAACCAACTTATCTACATCAATCTCAACTGCCTCAGTACCCCTAGAGGCGGGCTCTACTCCCTTAAGAACCTTTCTGGCACCAGCTATCGTGAACCCTTCGGAGTGAAGTAACTTCTGAATACGTAGGAATCGTCCTATGTCTCTTTTTCGATAGAGTCTTTGCCCAGAACTAGACCTATGTGGGCGCATTTTGAATTCCGTTTCCCAATAACGGAGCACATGTGGCTCAACTCCAACCAAGTCCGCGACCTCACCAATCCTAAAATAGAGCTTGTCTGGCATTGAGTCTTCACCCGAGGGAGAAGTGGGGTCACCCATTTTCGTTATTTATAGCTGAACGCAAAATCGGCGAAGCTTGAAACTTCAACACTCGCCTTTTCCCAATTGTAATAGTCTCACTAGTCTGCGGATTGCGACCAGGTCTAGCTTCTCTATTAACAACTGTAAACTTGCCAAAGCCAGAGAGCTTTACCTCTTCACCGTGCTCAAGAGAGCTCTTGATAATTTCGAGTACAGTTTCAATCAAGGCAGAAGAGTCTTTTTTGGAGAACCCTATCTGTTCGTATACTTTTCTGACCAAGTCAGCTTTAGTAAGAGTGCTTGATGATGGAACATCCAAAGGCATTATCTTTACTCCAAAATGTTAGTTAGCTGTATCAGATTCGTCGGCGTCACCAACGATGTCTAACACCAAAAGCGTAATAGTGTCTGTTCTAGCTTCGTCTTCGTAACCTGCCGAAGTTATCTCCAGCCGATACAGACCCTCCTCAGCACTGTCCGAAACCAGTGAAAACTCTTGTTCCCCACGTTCTGAGGAGGCAACAGATATGTCTACTCTGTCTACCATGTGAGCCCAAGAGTCATAGATACTGACTTCTATTGTATGAACCGTACCAACTGGGCCGCTATCTGGATCAACAGAGCCAACCCCAATCTCGACCGTACCGGTATTTGAGAACATAACGATCTCTTGAACCGCTCCGACCTCATCACCAACAGCGACAATCAGCTCTTCGCCTGAAGCGTTGAATTGCTCGTAAGTCACATCCGCATCGTCTGTACACGATATGCACAGAAATACCAAACTCGACCATAGCAGTCCACGATTCATATCAGAAGTGCTCCGGCTAAGCTATCGCTGCTTTAGCTTGCCCTACAATAACAGCGAATGCTGCTGGATCAGTAAGGGCTAAGTCAGCCAATATTTTGCGATTGATATCGATCTCCGCAAGCTTTAGACCATGAATGAATTGTCCATAGCGAATATCGTGATCGTTAAGTGCCGCATTGATACGCACAATCCATAGACGACGGAAAAGACGTTTGCGTTCCTTCCTTCCTCTATAGGCGTATGACTGCGCCTTCATTACCGCTTGATGCGCCTGGCGAAGGGTGTTTTTACGTGTACCGTGGAAACCCTTGGCTCGAGCCATAAGCTTGCGCTTGCGAGTTGTCCTGTTCTGAGCACCTTTAATGCGTGCCATGATTGACTCCTTTTGTATCTACCGGTTCCCAGCCTTTTACGGCGGTGACGGCGGGTCGTTTTGGTTTGTTATATTTGAGGGGATTCCCTCAATATTTTGGTTTAGCACTAAAATCGTGCTGTACTGAAATCCCTATAGATAAGGGATCAGCAATTTGATTAGATGCTTTTCACTTGCGCAGAGAGTCTTTGCTCCACGGGCCTTACGTTTCCAAGAAGTGCTCTTCTTAGAAAGGATATGACGTCGTTTAGCTCTATAAAAACGGATTTTTCCGCTTCCAGAAACCTTGAATCGCTTTGCAGCACCACGTTTTGTCTTCATTTTTGGCATTTCATTCTCTTTTGTGTTCTTACTTCTTAGCAATCGGAGCTATAATCATCATCATCTGTCTGCCGTCCATACGTGGTGGCTGTTCGATGACACCCACGTCCGCGACTTCATTGGCGAGACTCTTACACTTCGCCACGCCGATATCCCGATGAACCACTTCTCGTCCACGAAAACGTAGGGAAACTTTAACTTTATCTCCAGACTCCAGAAATTTACGGGTGGCCCGAGCCTTAACTTGAAAGTCGTGAACATCGGTTTTTGGCCTAATCTTCACCTCTTTAACATTAACAACTGCCTGTCGTTTTTTCGCCGCTGCTTCCTTTTTCTTACGGTCGTACTTAAGGCGACCATAGTCAGCTAAACGACATACTGGCGGTCTACTGTTGGGTGCCACCTCAATAAGATCTAGCCCCCTTTCGCGGGCTAGAGCCAATGCGTCCGGCGTAAGGAACTCTCCTAATTTGGCGCCATCATCGGCAATCACGAGTACGCGTGGCACTCGAATTCTTTCGTTTACGCGAGGTTCATCTGAACGGCTTGGGGCCTCTTGCTGGCCATTTCTCGGTCGAGCCAAGTTTACTCCTGATAATGATTCTTCTTACACGACCAAAAAAGTCGCGTTCTCAGTAGGCTCCTAACCCATGGGGTAGATTGGTGTCAATGCGTAACAGGCCCATGTTAATAAAGAGACAGGCAAAAAATAGAATCGGTCGGATCTCAAGTATGAAATCCGACCGAAAATGGTAGGCGTGGGCAGGTTTGAACTGCCGACCCTCGCCGTGTCAGGACGATGCTCTCCCACTGAGCTACACGCCTATAAGGCGAAAGCTATCTATCGCATGAATCCACTTCGTCAAGCCTTTTTGCGTTGCTAAATATTGAACTGCGTATCTGGTTCGCCACGCTCTCAAAACATTCCTTCGGCGAGATTGCTTCAGAGAGTTGTGCCTGTACAGAGGTGACCATTCCCCCCTTCACTCCACAGGGCTCTATAAGAGAAAATGGAGCGGAGTCATCCAGTAGGTATAGTGAAAAACCATGCATTGATACCCCCCTAGAGAAATTCAAACCTATGGCAGCTATCTTTTCATTGGCTCCATTTTCGTTACGGACAAATACACCAGGGGATCCCTTCACACAGGTAGCGACGATCCCCTTTCCAAAAAGCCAATCTATTAACCCTTTCTCTATGGCTGCGACTACTTGCCTAATTTTTATTCCAAGCCGCTCAATATCAATAAACATGTAGACCATTAGCTGACCTGGCCCATGATATGTCGCCAGACCTCCTCTGTTAGCTTTATATAAATCGATACCTCTTCGAGATAATTCAGGTTGTTGGGGAGTCTCAGTACTGCGTTTGCCGACCGTGATTGTAGGAGCGTGAGTGAGGGCTGCAAAAAAGCTCTCCCTCAGTCCTTTAGATACTTCAGCGCGAACCGCCAACTGTCTGTCGTGAGTCTCAGGATAGG
>CAWVYO010000112.1:0-10569 GCA_963934385.1 uncultured bacterium | reverse complement strand
GGATGTCCGAATGCGACCCTCTTCTGCCTGAGCGACGTGGGTGACCTCGTGGGCCAATAGCTCGGCACCAGAAGAGCTAGACACATCCGCGGTCTCACCGAGATAAATATCTTGGCCAATAGTAAAGGCTCTGGCTCCAATTGCGGAGGCTGCGGCTCGGACTACGCCACCTTCGTGCACTCTGGCACCCGGGAACCTACGACCGTGGACCTGCTCTAACAGGCTCTGTTCTTCCTCTGTAAGCTCCCTTCCACCACCGAAGTTGGAGACCTCCTCTAACCAACCCATCATCCATGCTTGGTCGTCAGGTGCGTCTCCCTGCCTCTTCCTGGCAACAGGCGAGGCTATGTCTGTGGCGAGATCTTCACTCGCGTGAACCTCTGAGCCTTGAGTTTCTGCCTCTAACGCCCCTACGTCTCGACCAGCCTCCGCCGAAAGAACTCTGTAGAGTGGCTGAACAGCCCTGCTCCAAGAGGGGGGAGCATTCCACGGCAGGTAGCCGGTCATGTCTATTCCGGTCTCGGCTGTCACCTCAGATATGTGGCGTAGGTAGATCGCCGCTGGACTCTCCTCTTCACCTGACTGCAATTGCTCTAAGCCAGAGTTACCCAGCACCCGTTGCAACTCCCCCATAAGTTGCAACGACGGACTTCCACCACGCAGCGACCCCTCGCGCCTGCGAGCTACTTCAGACTGTCTAAGCTCGCTCTGCTCAACGCCGTGCTCAATTTCTTGAGCGCTAACGCGCTGATCTTTACGTGACTTATGCCTGCTATTCAAACTTCAACCTCGGGCAGTACAAAACCCAACTTGTAGGACGTTGAATAATAGCCGATTTAAGAGCAAAATCGCAGAATATTTAGGTGTGATTTTACTCCGTTACACGACACCTGCAAGTGAGCCAGACACAGGCCCCTTGTTTTTGAACAAACGGCTAGATAACACCTCATGATCTGAACTGTTTTTTATGATTAAGAATCAGATCACAACAGCTTTACTGGGGCAGAATTATACAAACTCCGTCGCTAAAATTTAAGCTTGGGTTCGGCAACCTAAAAAGCAACACCAGACAGGAGCTCCTCAGACACCTCTAACCCCAGGGCTAGGTATCCAACCTTTAATTGAGTCTCTATCTGCCAAAGACCGCCTGACTGTTCGAATCCGAGAGCCTGGACTCTATCGCCAGATTCTCGAAGTAGACAGGAGGTAAGCAGAACCGACTCTACTCCACTAAACGGACTGGCTGCTTCTGAGTCTAGATACCCCCAGTCACAGTCCGAACGTGGTACGGGCAAGCCCACTTGGAGATCGTACAAATAAAAATCCATGCGGGTACCGCTAGAAAGGTGGGTGGCAGTTACCACCAATTCCTCTGTTCCATCCTGAGTTTGCCACCCTTCGGGGATATTAAATGACATCTGACCGCCGTGGGAGCGTCTATATACAAACCGGCCCGTACCTGTCGCCTGATACACTTGAATTTCCGAAGTCTCTTCATCAACTTGTTCGACAACGTCAAACTCACCTGACCAATCATCAAATATTTCAGGCTCGCCACATGTAGCAAAAAACAGGAGAGGTATCACTTGTACTTTTCCATCGCGAGCGTTCGTTCCTCTGACACCCATCGCTCTGAAAATATACCCCGCTCGTGTGACATTATCTGCTCTAAAGTAGAGCCTCGCGGTGGGCATAATGCCGCTTTGTTAGCCCGCACCGAAGCGGCGGGCAGCTTTAGAATTGGGGCAATAAATTCCGCCAGGGCGCGGTCAGACATCCTTGGCTCAAACAGCTCGGTCACAAGCCCAATATCCTTGGCCTCTTGCGGCGAAATAACAGAGGCCGTGGTCATGATCCTAATGGCCCACTCGCGACCAACTAGATCGACAAGCCTAGCCCCACCTCCCCATCCAACAGAGACGCCCATCTTTGCTTGAACAAATCTAATTCTGGCGTCACTTGAGACTAACCGATGATCACATGCCGTCATTAGCTCCGCCCCGCCGCCATAGACAACCCCCTCAATAAGGGCAACGCTTACAAGTGGTAGACTTCGCAATCGCTCCAGCACTCCCTGCATGTGCAGTGACATCTGCTCCCCCGCATCGCGAGAGTCTAGACTCTTACCCACCACACGAAGATCGGCTCCAGAACAGAAACTCTGACCCTCACCTCGAACTACTACTACACTGCCATTGAAGCTCGCCAATTCGTCTACTGCCGCACCTAATTGACTCATCATCCGCCCGGACAGTGCATTGTGAACTGTTGGGTTTGAGAAATAGATAGTAGCTAAGTCTCCCGACTTTTCTAGACGAACCTCCCCACCACCTAAGCCCGCTAGATCAAGTGTCACGCCTTGTACTCCGCTGCCATTCTGTAGGGATTAGAGTCACCCGTTTCTAGGGACCTCTTGAGTTCGGAACGCTCCCCGTTCAGGGCCTGAAAAGCCGTAAACCTTGCGTCCTCTCCAATAAGATCCAAGAACGTGCGCACACGACCACGCCCCTGACGCTCCGACCACTCAAAACTCCCCTCTCCTTCGCACCAATCGCCATGACTAATGATCTGCTTAACTACGTCGGCGACTCCATCGCCTTTGACAGCGGAAGCCTTTAATACAGGAGCCTTCCACGTGGCCGCTTCATCAAGCTCTACAGCCAACTCGAGTTCTCTAACCAGCACATCTGCACCAGCTCTATCTGATTTGTTTATGACGAAAATGTCGGCGATTTCCAATAGACCCGCCTTCATTGCCTGAACCGCATCACCTGATTCAGGCGTCAGAATAACAACAGCAGTGTCCGCAATTTCGCACACTGCCAACTCTGACTGACCTACCCCCACTGTCTCTACAATCACTAGGTCCCACCCAGCGGCGTCGATCAGGTCTACTACCTGCCCAACTGCCCGCGAAAGTCCCCCGAGATGACCACGAGAAGAAAGGGAGCGAATGAACACACCCTCATCTAAAATATGCTGTTCCATTCGAATTCTATCAGCCAGAATCGCACCACCTGTGAAAGGAGATGATGGGTCTACCGCTAACACAACTACCCTCTGGTCACGCGCTCGGGCCTCCGAAATCATTAGATTGACAAATGTAGATTTTCCGGCTCCTGGAGGACCGGTAATCCCTACTACTCGGGGTGAACCCGCTGATTTTTTTCTCTTGGGAGCTAATGAAGCCATTGCCCTCAACGTCCCGTCCACTCTATTCTCAATCATGGAAATAGACCTTGCCAACATACGGCGGTCACCATTTATAGCCGCCGTAAATGTATCGTCGATGTTAGCAACTACAGCCAAACTAGTCTCTCCAACTTACAGAAACACCCCTTTCGCTAATAACCGTTTAGGGTTAACTGGCTGTCAGTAAAGGCACCCTAGGAGCGACAAATGCGAAAAATAACAACGTTATCTATTATCCTTTCTACCATATCACTGTCAGCATGTAGCGGGAATGCTCTGCTTATAGAGGGCTCCGTGGCGGGCGAAAACTTAGAAGAATCGCTTACAGCGTTCTGGGGCGGAAGGTACATTATTTTCGCAGATGCTGCTCTCGACTGTATCGATTTGGCTTGGGTCCACCACAGCTACAGCGACGCAGCACCTCCGACCGAACTATCCCTGAACATACTACAGCTTACCTTCAGTAGAGGCGACGACGTCTTTGAGGGTAACTTCTCAGTAGAGGGTCAAGCCGAAGTAAATGGAAGATTTATGATAACAGGTCCAGACGGTTACGAAGAATACCGGGCTCGCTCTGGCTTCCTAAATATTTCCGAAGCGGTAGGACAAGGCGACGTTTCAGGAACCTTTGACTTAGAGTTTGAAGAGGGGAACCTAAACGGTGAGTTCACTGTAGAATGGTGTGTAAACCTACCGGACTAGAATAATATTTAGTCCTCGCCCATCGCGCCTAGTTCACGGGTTCGCTCATAGGCGGCTACCACACAGTCAGTCACTACCGCTGCCATACCTCCCTTCTTTAAAACCTGAAGCGCTCGCGAGGTTGTCCCTCCCGGCGATGTCACCTCATCAATAAGTTGAGCGACATGTGTGTCCGACTGCCGGATCATCTCAGCTGTACCTATTACCGTAGCCAAGACACTCTGGGCGGCCAGTTCACGCGGCTCACCAATATAGGTGGCAGCCTCCATAAACGCCTTGACGAATTCCGCGACAATTGCTGGACCGGTGCCATTTACTGCGGTGGCACGATCTATGTCATCCTCAGTTCGGGCTTGCACGACCCTACCCATGACCTCAAGTACTGAATTTATTCGCGTTACGTCAGTCCCCTCTCCAGAACCAACCCAAACAGTCATCCCCTTGTGGATTCTGCATGGAAGGTTTGGCATCGCCCTAGCGATTCGCATATGCTGCAGACCGCCTTGAAGTCGTTTAATGTTTACTCCTGCGATTATTGAAAGGACCTGCGCACCTGACTCAATAGAGCCACTGAGCGTCGACATCACCTCAGAAATGTTCTGAGGCTTGACCGCTAAAATCACCAGGTCGGCACCCAATACGGCGGCCTCATTCGAGTCCGTGACACCTATGCCAAATTTTTCCGACACCTGGGCTCTTCGCCCCTCCCTTGGGTCAGATGCTATGACTCTATCCGGGGAAATAACACCTTCCCCTAGCACACCCGAAAGGATTGTCTCTGCCATTACCCCAGAGCCTATTACGGCCAGACGCCACGAGTTGTCCATGCTGCTCTCCACCGCTACCTCATCACAAATGAGTCTAGCTTGCTTTTGTCGTTATCATAGTCGTGAACAACCGGGGTGTCTCCGAAGAGCCTGATCGACTCATGTACTGACTCGGCGCTCTCCGCGTGAGAGGTGAGCGCTAGATCTTCAGCAGGGTCCATGTGCCTGTATGCCGCGGAGCGCCCTATTAGACGAATCCCTAGCTTCTCCATCTTCACCATCACTCTGGTATGTAAGGGGTGCCAAGATCCAACCCAAGCTGGATCGTAGCCTGGGTAACGCCTAACCCAAGGGTCTTCTACAGACAGACGAGGTAAGCCCAAAGACGAACACATCCCGATTACCTCTGCCACAAGTTGATCTACGGAAACCTCCCTCTCTGGTGGGAGGGATAGGTGTAGGGTTAGCCGCTGTGAGGCGCCCGCCCCACTAGGCGACAATTTTGTGGCCATAAAAATGGAAGTCCCACCGCCAATAATATGTAGCTCTTCAGGTAGATCCTGAAGCCCGACCTTCGCCTTTAGTGAGACCTGAACGCGATCCCTACACTTTAGTTTCGCCATGTCTGATTTTAGAGACCCCGCTATTTCGTCTGGCAACAAGGGCGCTAACTTTGGAAGTGACCCCGTATACCAGAGCCTAGATGCCTCCACCTTCTCACCGCTAGCCGTCACCACCTGAGTGATCCGCCCCTCGGCAAATTCGATTCTCTCGACCTGGGTGTTGAGACGAAAGTCCGACACTTTTCCAGTCAATGCGGCCCAACCATCCTCTGGCGTAGCACCCAAGATTAGACGATTCGTCAAATCGCCACCGTGAAACCTCTCCGCAAATGAATGGCTGATTTCAGTTGGATCACCCCAGCGAGCCTGAGCATATGGGGCGTGAAGTCCCCTGTAAGCGCCCTCACCGAATCGGTGCACCACCCAGTCTCGGTAACTACGCTCTTCGTTGCCACCACCCCGAATTGCTCGGACGAACCTCTCTCCGCGGAGACGAATGTGCCCCGCCATTAGGGCGCCCCACTCGAAATTAGTGACAACGGCTTTTACTGACAACGGATTGATCGGAAGAGAGGTACACTGCTCACGAGCCCAGAGTCCACGCTTATACTGCCCACTCAAAGACGGTGATTGACCATAATATTCTCTAATTATATCACTACCGCTAGTGTTGGGAACCATACCAGTAACCTCTGGTAACTGTGGTTCGACAACTCCACCTAAAAACCCAGTAGGCTCTAAAAGATTACAATCAGAAAGCACCGCAGCAGCCCTTACCGCTGAGGGCCCTCCTCCAAAAACAATATTAGACATTATTCCTCTAGATAGAGACCCCTGTATAGGCGCCTTATATTCACACCTACCCCCATCCAGAGCTACAGACAAATTTTGTAAAACTCAACGCATATATTCTATAATCTTACGAACATTCAAATTGGATAGACCTTCAACATGTGGAAAAACCCTAAACCCACAGTCGATACTATTATCGAGATAGACAGTAAAATAGTTCTCATCAGGAGAAAGAACCCCCCTTTCGGCTGGGCGCTACCAGGGGGATTTGTGGATTACGGTGAGAGCCTTGAGGCAGCAGCCGTGCGAGAATCCTACGAGGAGACTGGTTTAAAAGTGACCTTGAAAGAGCTGCTATATGTATACTCTGACCCTGCTAGAGACTCTAGAGAACACAATATAAGCGCGGTCTATACAGCAGAGGCATCTGGTTCACCAACTGCGGGTGACGATGCGGCTGACGCACAACTGTTTTCTCTTTCGGACCTACCAGAATTAGTGTTTGATCACGCCCAAATTGTGGCTGATTATGCAAGATTCGCCGCCACTGGGGTGCGGCCCAAACCCTAGAGTTCGACCTCTTTTCGCCGATAAAACGTGAGCACCGTCCCACCATAGCTCTTGCTCTTTTCCAGCGATAGTCCTGAGACTTCTGGTCCCTCTGCTCCAAACTCCAAGACCAATTGGTCGGAAACAAGTGGAACTAGTGACTCGATTATTGGCAATACATCTGCCGAGTAAGGAGGATCTAAAAATACCAGTGAATATTGAACCCCGGATGGAAGCGCTTTTGGCACAACGCCCCTCTTGACGGAGATCTTTTCATCCACTCCTAGATCAGCAGCACTACGTTTTATCGACCCCACGGCTCTGTGATCGGAGTCAATCAATACTGCCGAATCCGCTCCTCTGGAGAGCGCCTCAAAACTCAACAACCCGCTTCCGGCAAAGGGATCTAGCACAGTCTTTCCCGCTAAATCTTGCCCCAATATTGAGAAGAGAGCTTCGCGCACTCTTGAGGAGGTAGGGCGAGTAGTTTTACCCTTGCCCACCGTAATCCCTCGCCCTCTTAATGTGCCCCCAGTTATTCTCATGGCGTATAACTATCACGTTACCCCCATTAGAGAGAACGAATGACGACACCAAAAATACCTCACCGCTGCACAAAAATAGTGGCAACCCTTGGACCAAGGACTAATTCGAAGGGTGTTCTTGAGGCTATTATTAGGGCTGGAGTCAACGTATGTAGGGTTAATTGCTCACATGCATCCCACGACGGAATTCGATCTCAAATTGCCCACGTCAGAAGGACCGCAGCGACCATAGGTAAGCCTGTGGCTATATTGCTTGATCTTCAAGGACCTAAGATTCGAGTTGGAAAAGTCGACAAGCCTTTAGAGCTTGAGGACGGTGATCTTCTTGAAGTAGTCATGGACGAGAGAGTTGGTACTGGCAAACGATGTGGCACAACTTATCCAGAAATGGCGGATGACGTTGAAGCTGGTGATAGAGTTCTCTTCGATGACGGAAAGCTCTCAGGAGCAGTTGAGGCAGTAATAAAAGACACCACACCTAAAGAGGTACACATCAGGATGGATGTAGGTGGTGTACTGGGCTCAAACAAGGGCATCAACCTACCCGACGCCAAGATTAGCGCTGCCTCGGTGACAGAAAAAGACCGCGCAGACCTGATTGTCGGTGTAAATGCTGGCGTGGATTATATTGCGCTGTCATTTGTGCGCAGCCCAGAGGATGTTCTCGAGCTAAAACGGCTTTTAAAAGCAGCTGGCGCTCCAGACATGCCCATTATCTCAAAGATAGAACGCCGTGAGGCGGTGGCCAATATTGACGCCATACTGGTTGAGAGCCACGGAATAATGGTCGCCAGAGGTGATCTAGGTGTGGAGATGCCTCTCGAAAAACTGCCGATTTACCAGAAACAGCTAATACGTGCCGCTAATCGCCATGGCGCCATTGTTATAACGGCCACACAAATGTTGGACTCTATGGAGCGAAACCCACGACCGACACGCGCCGAGACTACAGATGTGGCTAACGCTATTCTGGACGGAACAGACGCCGTAATGTTGTCTGGCGAGACTGCCGTCGGTCTTTACCCAGTAGAGGCAGTAACAGTGATGGACTCTATTGCCCGCAACGTCGAGGCATCGGAATTCTTTAGGTCTCCATCGGCGGATGAGCGACCATCTGGGCAGGGTTCTACATATACTGTCGCCTCAGCAGCCACCCAGGCCACTGAGGGCTGGAGACCTCTCGTACTCTTTACGTGGAGTGGACTATCTGCCCTGATAGCATCTAAATTTCGCCCGATAACCCCCTTCTTTGCCTTGGCACCGACACAAACGGTCTGCGATCGGCTAGCTCTCGTCTGGGGAGCCCAACCGATAAGGATCACCACCGCACAAAACACGGACGAACTCATAAGCATGGGAGAGCGAGAGTTACTCAAACGAGGGCTAATTGCACCAGGAGACGAGGTTGTTGTTGTGGCCGGATCTAGCACAATGAAAGGGGCTAACAACCTAATGAAACTGCTCGTAGTTGGTGAATAATCGAAGATTGGGGAGTACCATCTGGGCACGCTAATATTTTTCTACCCTTTTCATTATTCACTATTCAAACTACAGTCGCCGACTATAGAGTGCTCTATGGGAGATCGAATTGGCGGCTAATCGTTCCATTGTTGACAATAAAAAACAGGGTCTAGTCCTATCGCCGACAAGGCTCCCCATAAGCAACCCAACTGCAGCTCTGTTTGTCACCTGTGAGCACGCCACAAACGCCCTGCCACCAGGCTACCAACCCTCGGAGCGAGACCTGGAGATTCTACAAACGCACTGGGGCTGGGACCCAGGGGCAGCAGAGGTAACAAGGAGACTATCAGAACTCACCGGTGCTGGAGCGGTCTTATCGGCTGTTAGTAGGCTTGTTTGCGACGTAAACCGCCCAATCGAGGACGACACACTAATCCTTAGAGAGCTAGAGGGTCACCCTCTAACATTTAACCAAGATGTAGATGTCGAAGAGATACAAACACGAGTGGAACAATATTACATTCCCTTTCACAGAGCCGTCCACGACCATCTTCAGAGCCGACTGTCTCACTCTCCACCGCCTCTCATACTAGCAGTTCACTCCTTTACTCCAGTTTATTTGGGTAACATACGAGATATGGAGATCGGTATTATCTACGACTCCAGATGTCCTGATAAGGCGAAGAGGCTAAATGACGCGTTCGTAGAAAACGGTTTCGCAGTGGCCATGAATAGCCCATATTCTGGCATGGAAGGTCAGATGTACTCAGCCTGGCACCACGGGCACGGAAACGGTCTCGACTACCTGGAATTAGAGATGCGCCAAGACCTTTTTAAACCCGACGTTAAAGCGGCGAATGTGGATAGAATTGTAAGAGCGATAATTGGCGGTACTCAAATTTCAAATTGAAACACGTTTTCATTAAAGCTATTCCAAGAATTATGCGCACGAACATGGAATACTCGAAAAAGTACTAAGAAAAGGCAATTTAGCGAATACTGGGGTGTGGTTTACAAAATGCAGTATGGACGCCAACATGGTGCTGTATTACGTGCCCCCACGTACGAATTTATCTAAATACTCGGAGGATAAATGCATTTCCCAAATCGAGCCCTTAGCTCGACAAAGAGTCTCTCAAAGATCCTGCTTTTCGGCTTGGTCGTGTTCGGAACGCTAGCATGCGTCGATGACGTCGACCCATACAGCGATAGTGATCCGTTCCCACGCAGCTTGCACAGCCTAGCCCCACCTGTAATCGAGGGTGAGACAAGGGTTGCTGCCGGAGACTCTGAAGTTGAAATTGATCCTCAACCTTTAGCGTTCAACCACAGTATTCACGCTGGAGCACAAGCGATTGATGGCACGACTGGTCTTGAAATGGACTGTCAATACTGCCACTCAGGTGCTCGGCGCAGCCCTGCTGCTGGTGTCCCACCAACACAGGTCTGCTGGAACTGCCACAACTCTATTGATGCAGATGGGCGCGAGGCGCTCACTACATTAGAGCAGTACTGCGAGCCCGTAGCTGGTACTACAGACTGTGGGGGCGACACCCCAATCCCGTGGAGGAGAGTGCACGATCTGCCAGATTTCGCGGCATTCGACCACTCAATGCACGTTCGGGCAAATAACCCAGGTGTCGAGATTGCCGAAGGCGATGTGGACCAGAGAGTTCAGTGCCAAGAGTGCCACGGAGATATGCAAGAGCAGACCGTCGCGAATCGGGAAAGCAGCCTCCTTATGGGCTGGTGTCTTGAATGCCACGAGGGTCACGAATCAATCAATGCAAACTACGGTACTGAGGCTGAGCTTAGAAGAGCTGAGTTGAAAGACTGTTACACCTGTCACAAGTAGAGGGAGACGACCATGGCTAAAATGAACCGTCGCGACTTCTTTAAGGTTGTTGGAACGTCAAGCGCTGCAGGTCTTGTAGCTTGCGACCCAACTGTTCCAGCAGAAAACATTTTCCCTTATGTTGTCCCACCAGACGAATTAGT
>CAWVYO010000111.1:0-10624 GCA_963934385.1 uncultured bacterium | reverse complement strand
CAACGCCTTTACCTAGCAGATGGAGTCCTCACAAAGGTGGATAGAGCAAGCATGGCTCACTCCCTTGAGGTTCGCTCACCGTTTTTAGACCACCAACTAATAGAATTTATCGCCCGACTACCTAAATCATCCCTCTGGAGAGGCACCAATACTAAGGTAATCTTGAGGAAGATGCTCAAGAAGCAAATGCCCAAGGCCATAGTAAACCGCCCCAAAAAAGGCTTTGGGACACCAGTAGGCGCCTATTTAGCTGGGTCATTATCTAGCATATTGGCATCACTACCTGAGCAACTCGAAGGTTTGATACGACCTGAGCTTGTAATCCGGCTGACTAGTGAACACATTAGTGGTCACAGAGATCATCGCCGGCGACTGTGGACCCTCATCACCCTAGCTATGTGGTACAGGGGACCGTGGGGGCCAAAGGGCTAATCCAGATGTGAGATGTCTCCTACACTCACCACTGACAGCTCCCCATCTACGTAGCGCATGTGGCTTATGGAGGTGTTCTTTTGTTTTATCTCGTCAGATAGCCGTATTGGTTTATTCATAGCCGTGAGCAGAATCGATGCAATAACCATCTGATGTGCAACCACCACCACCCGCTCACCCAATGATGACGCTGAAATTATCTGCTGCATAGAATCCCATGCGCGGTCTCTGCACTCCCCTAAGGTCTCCCCTCCTGGGATTCTAGTACTCTCAGGATCATCTTTCCAAGCTTCAAAAAACGGCTCCAAACCACTGGGCAGTTCGTCGAACTTCTTGCCCTCCAGGATACCTTGATCCAGCTCTTGGAGACCCTCTATAACAACTGGTTGGGCAATAACCGAGGCTGTCTGAACAGCTCTTGTCAACGGTGAGCTATAGACTTTATCTACTTTAATACTCTCAAATCTTGCACCTAATTTAGTCGCCTGAGACAACCCAACATTATCAAGAGCCATATCAGTTCGACCAACGAACCTGCCCTCAATATTGCCCGCGGTTCTTCCGTGGCGGATAAGGAGGATTTGCAACTCACTTGGCAAGACCAGACTTTCCCATGACATTGACCCATTCTCTTTCATGCTAAGAGAGTATTGTCTGTAGCTCTCAAGTGCTGAGAAAAACGACTAACGACCTCAATTTTTTTTTGGTGACATCATGGTTGTAAAAGGTTTTGACCCACTAGCAAGTCTTTTTGAGGCGCCTGAACCAAACACAAGCGTCACTGTATCCGAATCAATCGAGGACTCCATCGAGGACTCCATCGAGCCTGCACCTCAGGCGCCAATCGAGCTATTAAAGGAGCTAGAGGCTCAAGAAGAACTAGAGGCTCAAGAAGAACTAGAGGCTCAAGAAGAACTAGAGGCTCAAGAGGAGATAGACGAACCTAATCTCTCAGCCATTACCGATGATTCATTTGAGATCGATGATTTTGAGACGATAGAGATCAACAAAGAGGAATTAGCGGCAGCTTTAGCGAAAGCGGCCGCCGCCCGATCACCACAAATGGACAAGATAGAGAGGCTCTCAGCACGAGCCGCTAGACCTAGATCAGTCCAAGACGCCATTGCTCTGGAACGTCGCTCTGACGCTGAGCGAGAAGAGCGTAAAAAGAAGCGCCTCCCGCGAAAGGTGGGTCAGATTTTAAGTCGTCAACTACCTGGCGTAGAGAACGTATCAGTGGAGAACGCGCTGATTATGGATGACAGGGTCGTGCTAAAGGCATTGTGGAAAGCACACAGGGCTCGCATGGCCTCGCAGGGCTCTCTAGATGGCGTAGTTGGTACAACAAATGTCATTAGAGCGCTCGATGCCGTAGCGAACCAACAACTAGCAGTAGCTATTGTCGCTACAGAGAGCTCTGAGTACTTAGTCTGGATCGACCTTGGTACACAGGCCACTATTGCAGCCTTCGCCGATGCTAGATCTTGGATAAGCGGATAAAAATATCGCTACAGATCGTCCGCTAGCTCAACCAATCTTTCCGGACCCACATGATAAGTAGTGCCGCAGAAGTGACAAGTCACGTCGGCTTGACCTGGGTCGACTATTAGGGAGCGAACCTCTTCAGCCCCTAAGCTCTGTAGGGTTTTCTCTACCTTTGATAGAGAGCAGGTACAACCAAGGCTTACCTCTCGACGCTCTAAAAGCTCCAACTCCGACCCCATTAGGCTGCCAAACGCGACCTGCGAGATCACATCGCTGATTCGCTCCGTATACAATGGCTTGAGAAGCTCTTTGAACTGATCGGCGGACACCCCTAACTCTGATGGGTTGTCACCACCGATCCACTCCACAACGAAGCCTCCTGCAAAGGATACCTCACCTGTGTCCAGCAACTCGGCGCCAATACGAACCAAGCCTATAGAGTTATCTGACTCAACAAAGTAGCTCTGAATAGCAGCTTCCAGGGAATCGTGGTCGATGTTCGCTACTGCCCGGTGGAGGGCTTCGTGTTCACCCCATTTGATGGTGACCAGTTGTCCTATTATTGAAGAAACAGTATCCATATCTTTTGGGTGGACTCTCGCCCTGACTCGCCCGGTAGCTGTAGCCTCACCGCTAAAAGTGAATTCTGGGACAGTCCCGACTATTTCGAGCAGGATCTTCTCTTTCTGATGTGTGGATGCCGACATTAACAGTGTCGCGACCACACCTTCTGAGGCGAGCATTGCAGAATTGCTGTTTAATTCATGATGATGACGATTAGCTTCGGCTTGGTTAGTCGCAATAACTGCCAAAATACGGGCATTTCCGTCGAACAAAAGAGCCTGAACCAACGCACCAGACACAGCTTTAGTCATCTTCTACTCGACCTCTCCAATCGTGACCTCTAGAGAGAAGTCTTCATACCTCGGCATTAGGCATCTCTCAGCTTTACAGGCCTGGTAGCCTACTGTTCCCGCAACTTGGTAAACTCCAGGCTCACCAGTCAACGCTACAACCACAGTAAAATCACCGTCTAACTCCCCACGGGTGACGTTATCCTCTGGAGGAAAGGCTGGATCTGGTCTCTGATGCGCCTCTGGCCACTCCTGAGATTCAATCTCCACTGGCTGGTCCGGGGCAAGCTCGAAAAAGGTCATGGCTTCAGTGCTGTGCCATCCTTCACCTTGAACAAAGTCGACAAATACCTGGCTTCCCTCGGCTCGTACAGCCACTGTTACTGGCTCCTGTTCGTCTGCATCCTCTCCAGAGGATGCACCTTCACCGTCAAAGGACGGCGCTATACCATAAGAGGACAACACTGCCTCCATTCTCTCAACAAATTCTCTAGGCTCTTCAAAACTTAGCAACCTAAAGTCCTCGAGCACCGTCCCATCAGGCCTCAAAAACAACACCGTGGGGAACCCTTGTACGTTGAATCGCACCTTGAGGTCATCTAGAGTCTCGGATTCGCTCGTACCGTCTACCTGAAGCAGCTCAAACTGAGTTGACAGATCAACAACCTCTTCGTCTGAGAAGGTTTCCCGCTCAAGCTCTTGGCATGGAGCACACCAGTCCGCGGTGAAATCGATCATCACTGGGCGATCGTTGTCCGACGCTGCAGCGAAGACGCTCTCTGGGTCTGTATCCCACTCTACATGGACCTCTTCGCTAGATGCCGAATGGCTAACCATTGGACCTAGAATAAAGCCCCTGCTAACGAGTAGTCCTATTAGAAGGTATGCCCCAACGATAAACGCTACGATGCTATATAGCCGCCGTAACTTTACCTCTGAAGATGCATCGTCCTCGTTGCGACTTGGCCAGCCCCACACAGCAGTGACAATAAGCACACCCATCGTAAGCATAGCAACTGTAGTTGTGGACATGTGAGCCTTTGCAAAGAAGATGGCTCCAAACCACAAGATTACCCCGAACCCTTTCTTTACGGTGTCCATCCATGCGCCTGGGCGAAGGACAGATCCTGAGAATGCCCCAGCTGCGATGAAGATAACCCCCATTCCGAGCGAGAAAGACATCATTAGAGATACGCCCAAGGCAATCTCACCCTGTTGACCGATTAAGATCATTAGCGAGGCGATAACAGGTCCAGAACAGGGACCTGCAACCAGCGCCCCCACCATTCCAACCAAGAATGCGCCTACAAAGCCAGCACCGCCAACAGACGAGAGTTTAGTCTGGATGGAGGAAGGCACCTGTATATTGAAGAAGCCAAACATTGCGAGCCCCATCCAGGCGAAGAACAGGGAGACCCCGCCCACTACGTAGGGAGACTGCATCCACGCCCCAAAGACAGCACCAGTCATAGCCGCACCGACACCTAGTGCCGTGTACACCATGGCTTGTCCGGCCACATAAGTAAGCCCCAACATTAGCCCCTTTGAACGGCTGCCCTCTGCTGACGCTCCGATGATACCCATAGTGATCGGAACCATTGGTAAAACACAGGGGGTCAATGACACCCCAAGTCCAGCTAAAAAAACTAGCAATATCAGGGTGATAGTTCCCTTTCCTTCTAGACTAATACCAAGTACGCTTCCACTAACTCCGCCAGATGTCTCCGGTGACTCATCAGAAGCAGCTACGTCAGCGGCATCCTCCTCTGCGTTTGCTGTCCCTAGAATCGACTCAAAGATAGCCATTGTTATCGAAGGTCCAACAGACAGCCCAGTGAATGACGACTGCTCAACAACCTCTAATTGGACTTCAATTCTCTCGTCGCGAGGCATAGTACACAGGGTTCCCTCGCACCCCTGCCACCAAGCGCTAACTACGACAGGATGTGCCCCCAAGTCATCGTGTGCAGATACTGGAAATGTATATGTAACGTCGTGAGAAAAGACCTCTCGCTGAATACCGGTCGCTGGATCGTCCTTCCACTCCCCAACTGGTGCAACTGCCGCTCCAATCGTAAGCGGTCCCGAATCTACGACCAACGCCCCGGTTGAGTCTGCGTACAAGACACTGCCAGCCTCAACACGAAAAGTGACTGCAATCTGCCCTTCTTGACTAGCAGAAAGCTCGGTCCCTTGAGCTATTACTCCAAATGGCGACCCACCAGCCAACGCATTTTGTGCGAAAAATATAAGTCCAACAGCGAAAAAAAGTACCGTTGCACGTAAAAAACCAACGACAACACGATAGTAAGCACCCATAAGAAAGCCTCCGATATCTACATTGATAGCTTTTAGGAGCAGTAAATTCACCCTGTTTCAGGTCAAACATGCGTGTAGCAATAATAATTCCAGCGCTAAACGAAGAGGAACCACTCCCACTGGTTTTAAGAGATCTAGCCGCAGTCACCGTATCGGGGGTAAGTTCTATCGAGGTTATTGTTGTAGATAATGGCTCTACGGACAGCACTCCACAGATAGCAAAAAAACTCGGTGCCACCGTAGTTCACCAACCTCGCAAAGGGTATGGAGGTGCATGCCAAAAGGGAATGGCATACCTCCGGGACTCACCTCCTGACATTTTGGTGGTTCTCGATGGCGATCACTCTGATCACGTTGAAGATCTAGAGGTAATTTTACAGCCAATAGTTAACGACCAAGCCGACTTTGTTATGGGAGATCGCACAAAGTTAGCCTTAAAGGGAGCATTGTTTCCACAGCAACGGTTCGGCAATTGGCTCGCGACTTGGCTAATGTTCATGAAAACCGGGCACAAATACGATGACATGGGGCCGTTCCGTGCCATTCGATGGTCTCTTATGGAGTCGATGATGATGCGGGATCCAAACTGGGGCTGGAATGTCGAGATGCAGATAAAGGCTCTAAATAAGGGCGCCAGAGTTCTTGAAGTACCTGTGCGATATAGACCGCGAATAGGGCAGTCAAAAGTTTCGGGCACCATTAATGGCTCGATTAACGCTGGCATTAGAATCATCTGGGCCGTTTGGAGGTACAGTTGACGTCGCGAGTGGTCATACTAAGCAAGGTGCCCATCGCTGGAAAGGTAAAGACTAGGCTATCACCCGCACTTGGCTTTGAGGGGGCGGCGAGGCTTCACGAGGCGATGACCTTAGATATAGAAGAGACCGTGATAGCGAGCCAACTTCAGCTTGAATGGCACATCTCGGGGAACCTTCAGGACCCTTGGGTAAAATCGCGCAAGGGATTGGTGGTCGAACAAGCTAAAGGAGACCTTGGCAACAGGATAGCCGTTGCTCTAGGAGCACAAGGTTTAGCCATAGGAACCGACTCTCCAACCACAACAAGAGAAGCGCTCCTCACTGCAAGCCGCAGTAGTTCTGATCTGATTTTGGGACCCTCAAACGACGGCGGATGCTGGCTGATTGGCTGTAACCGCGACATTTCTCCTATCTTCAAAAATATGATCTGGTCCGTAGATACTGTTCACGAAGAGTTGAAACGCCGCGCCCACAACTTGAAATTTTCAGTTACAATAATCGAGCCTGGGTTCGACATCGACGAACCCTCTGATCTCGATCTTCTTGAGACTCAGCTCGCCGGACTCCCTCCTTCCGTAGCCCCAAATACACGAAAACTACTAAGAACTATCCACGGACGATAAATGCCACTCATAGATAAAGAGCTCCCCTCGCCTTTACGATCCATCCACATCTTAGGGATTTGCGGTACAGCCATGGGTGCTTTGGCGGGAATGTTAGTAGATGCAGGCTACGAAGTCACAGGATCCGACACCGGTGTATACCCACCAATGAGTGACTACCTAGAGGGACTCGGAATTGAGGTGATGGTTGGCTTTAACGCACACAACTTAGACCACAATCCAGACTTAGTTGTAATCGGAAATGTGATGCGGAGAGAGTATGAAGAATCACAAGCAGTACTCGAGCGCGACCTCAACTACTGTTCTTTCCCACAGATCTTGGGGATGCTCTTCTTGGCGGAGTCTCGCAGCATCGTGTTTGCCGGCACTCATGGCAAAACTACTACTACATCAATAACTTCTTGGCTGGCTGACAGAGCTGGTCTTAATCCGGGCTACCTTATCGGAGGAGTCGTAGAAGGATGGGATCGCACCGCTAGAAGTGGTGGAGGATCACACTTTATTATCGAAGGGGACGAATACGACACCGCCTTCTTTGACAAGGGTCCAAAGTTCCTACATTACAGGGCAAATACTGCTGTCATTACAAGTGTCGAGTTCGATCACGCCGACATTTATCGCGACCTTGATCACGTCAAGGAGAGCTTTATTAAACTGGTAGCCCAACTACCAGAAGATGGTCTTCTAATAGCCCGGTGGGACCACCCAAACGTTCGCGACGTAGCGGCTTCAGCCAAGTGTGAGGTGTGGCGATACGGACCAAATCAAGAATGGGACGGGCGCATTGACGAGGTAGATACCATGGATGGAACCATGACCTTTACCGTCACCAGAGACCAGGCTCCGATTGGTACGTTTACGACTACCTTGGTCGGCGAACACAACCTATACAATCAGGTAGCCAGCGTCGCTGCATTGATCCGTGAGGGGGTCAACGCGGATCAACTTCAGGATGGGTTCAACAGCTTCAAGGGAATTAAGCGTAGGCAGCAGGTTCGGGGGGAGCCAGGGGGCGTAACTGTCATAGACGATTTCGCCCACCACCCCACGGCTGTCGCCGTAACTCTCGATGCCCTGCGCATGAGGTTTGGAGGGCGACGATCCTGGGCTATATTCGAGCCACGTAGCGCAACAAGCCGGAGTAACGTATTCCAACAGGCGTACATGAACGCTTTCTCCTCAGCGGACAAGGTAATAATAGCCGCTCCTGGAGATCAATCACGCCTATCAGATAATGAAAAGATGGACGCTGAGGCTCTGGCGGCAGGTATTCGCGCTACGGGTGTCGACGCTGTACATATAGTTCACGTAGACGACATAGTCGCTACTGTAACTGCGAACGCCATGGAACGAGACGTGGTGGCGGTACTATCGAACGGGGCGTTTGGGGGAATTCACGATAAGCTTTTGGACAAGCTAGAGCGACGCTTCAAAGTCAGCCAAAAAACCTAGAAATAGGGGGCTAGAATAGCCGCATCTGATCCTTGCCCGTATCCGCCAGTGATTAATATGGTCCCATCGTTCATAGCATTTACTCGACACCCAGGGCGGGCACTCAAGTCAGTAACCTCCAACCGCCGAACACCTCCGTAAAGATCGACGATCTCGAACTTCTTTTGCGCAACGCTCGCGCTATAATCAGAGAAGCCGCACCCCAATACGTAGTGACCGTCATCAATCCACTCCCCCCAAGAACCGAAAAGTCTCGGGGCGATGTTGATGTCTGGAGTATTTACGAACGACATCTGGTCGAGGTTAAATTCTCTGGGCTCACCCGAGGTTTGAGGACCACTGCTAGAGTTATGAGCACCGCCGCCAAGCCAGACGCTGTTTTCAAGCGGAATCAACATTGGTCCGACAAGGTATTCCAAGAGGTTATCGTTCTGTGCTGATTCATTAATTGTTTCAAAAGCCGCTGGCATGGGCGAACCGTCGTTCTCGTAGTCAAAAACACCTGTCGACTCATTGTCCCAACCAGTCAGAAAGAGTCGACCATCGTCTAGGACTGCGCACTCCTGAACCTCTATTGCCCTGAAGTTCTGACTAGCGGAGAAGTCAACGTCTAGCCACTCCCAAACACCAGTGCCCGGCTCCGGTCGCAAGCTCTCCATTCGCCAAGTCATAGTGGGATCGAAGTCGCTTGAGTTTATAGCACCGCCACCGATAGCTACCCCGAAAGAGCCCCATAAAAACTTAAAGCAGTGACCATGCCTCGGTTTCGCCATGGGAGACAATGTCTCCACCGTGTCTCGCAACGGATCAAAGGCCACCGTTGCAGCTTGAGGCACAAGCTCTCCACCTTGATAGGCAGCGCCACCAGCCACGACTATCTCACCTTCGTCATTCCAGTCCCACCTAGGAGTGTAGACGCTAAATCCTAAAGCTACGCTTGAAGCTACAAACCCTCCGAAGTTTGGATCGTAGTATTCAATAGCCGCAGTGCTCGTAGATGAGGCTAGGTCAATCCCTCCGAATAGAGCAACACGACCATCTGGAAGGGTAGCTGTACCATGGTGGCTCCGACTTACAAACATGCCCTGAGTTATCGGCAACACCTTGTTCACAGGCAGGAAGGTAATAGGGACTACACGCTCGACTCTTGGCGTGATCGACACCATCGCCGAACGACCAATTGACAACACCTCGTTACCTAGGGAAGCCCCAGTCAAGGTAAAACGAACAACACCGTACTCGGCCACCCCTTCCAGGTCGAAAGCCTCTCCAACGAGACGCTCCTCAGAAAGCATATTGCGCCCATTTAGGTCGTGAACATCCAAACGAAGCACCTCAACCCCCTCGAAAGGATCGGCCTGAGTTGGATTAATTAGCTCTATTGAGACTTCGTGAGAGTCAACTACAAACACTAAAGGCGTCTGTGTACATGCGACTAAAATTGATAGAAAACTAAGCATACACACACAGTATTACAACAGACCTCCAATGAGCAACTATTATGCGGCATCTATGCGCCTCAATATCGATCGGGATAGATAGAAACTATGACCGGAAACGACCTTCCAAAAATAGTAACTGAGCTCGTGGGACCAAAGTCTCGAGGGTGGATAGACAGGCTCGCCGAACGTGAGTGCCCTGCGATTACCTCGCGTAGGGCACGGCGCGCGTCTGCCTTGGGTGTGTCTGATACTGATCCCATAGTCTGGGATAGTGCGCTCGGCTCAAACGTAACTGACGTGGACGGCAATAGATTTGTCGACATGACTGCCGGGTTTGGTGTCGCATCTGTAGGTCACAGAAACCCAGCAGTCGTCAAAGCTGGACAGGAACAGCTCGCAAGGCTGCCTCACGCTATGGGTGACGCATTTCCCGACCCTAGGCGGATAGAGTTGTTAGAACGCCTCGCAGAAAAGACTGGATTAGACCGAGGCATCTTAGGTTGCTCGGGATCAGACGCGGTTGATGCTGCGTTAAAAACGGCTCGAATAGCGACAGGTCGAGACAAGGTCCTCGCATTCCGAAACTCATACCATGGTCTCGCTTCGGGATCACTTCCCGTCACTGACTACAAATCTCAGCAATTTAGAGGCCCTTTCGAAGGTCAGCTTGGACATCACGTAACTCACGTTGACATAGGATCTATCCCAGAGGATCTAAATCAATACGGTGCCGTCATAGTGGAGCCAATTCAGGGGCGTGGAGGAATGGCTCCTCCTCCTAAAGGGTGGCTCAAGAGACTGTCTAGTGCCTGTAAGACAGCTGGAACCGCTCTAATATTCGACGAGATATACACTGGATTTGGTCGTACTGGTGACTGGTTCGCAATGAATTACGAGGAGGTGACACCTGACCTCATTTGCCTAGGAAAAGGGATGGCTGGTGGATTCCCAATTTCAGTGGTGATGGGATCTTCTGCGATAATGGACGCGTGGGGTGCATCGACTGGAGAGGCGCTACACACACAGACATTCCTGGGTAACCCCGTTGGGTGCGCAATGGGGTTAGCGACCATCCAGGAGATAGAGGACCAAAAGTTAATAGAGGTCTCAGCTGAGACGGGAAAGTGGCTACGAGAAGAGCTCTCAAAGTACGGATCTGTTCGAGGTCGAGGACTAATGCTTGGACTCGAAGTCGAAGACTCGCTCTCACTCTATAAAGATCTGCTTAATCACGGCTACATCGCGCTCCCAGCGGGCCC
>CAWVYO010000110.1:0-10699 GCA_963934385.1 uncultured bacterium | reverse complement strand
CGACGAGATTAAAGAGCTCCTCGGCTATGAGATTGGGGTCGCCATCACAGGCGGCGAAGAGCTCGGGCTAACTCTCATTGTAACCGAAGGGTTTGGTGAGATTCAGATGGCTCCAGCGACCTTCAAACTTCTAAAATCAAAGATTGGCATGCAAGCATCAGTAAACGGCGCCACTCAGATTCGTGCAGGGGTAATGCGACCAGAGGTGGTGATAACCTTTGACGAGGCAAACGCACCAACTGAGATCGAAAAACCGCCAGAGCCAGTCGGCATTCAAATTGGTGACAAGATTCGCGGTATCCGAGCACCCTACTTTGGACTCTTAGGTACACTTAAATCGCTGCCAAACGAACCAACAGTCTTGGACTCCGAGAGCAAGGCTAGAGTAATGGAGGTGACCTTTGAAGACGGAACGAATGCCATCGTGCCACGAGCAAACGTGGAGGCGATAAAGGGATGAAAAAGTTTCTAACAGCCATTCTGTTCTTGTTCACAACCGCCTTCCCAAGCACTGGATTCGCTAGCACCGTTACAGATTTGTCGGTTGAATCCCCTAAGAATTCAGACGGTCTAACACTGCATATCTCCTGGGATCTCTCCGACGAGGGAGAACCTGCGGACGCTGTACGTGTTGTGAGATCCTCAGACGGACAATCTTGGGAGTTTACAGGCGATATAATTGCAATCGCTGACGACGCCGAGTACACAATTTCAGATCGTTTAGACGAGCCGGGGACGTGGAGCTACAAGGTTGTACTGCTCAACACAGACTCCCCTGATGAGGTAGGTGCTCTACTCGAAGTGTCGCGTAGCTCTGGAGAGGCCTCAGGTACCCCCGTTGGGGCTTGGTTTAATGCCCAAACAGGCCACTTATCTTTATTGGGGCTCATCTTGCTCGTTGGCTGGCTCATGCTCCACTACACCAAGCGAGCCATGTCGGGCGAGGAAATCTACATCCGCAAGATGCCCGGGATCGAGGCTATCGAAGAGGGTATTGGCCGCGCTACCGAGATGGGCAAGCCAGTCCTCTATGTACCTGGTATCGACGACCTCCAAGACATTCAGACCATTGCCAGTATGCTTATTTTGGGACAGATCTCAAAGACTATAGCTGAATACCAGGCGGACCTTATCGTCTCTTGCTGTATCCCTATCGTGCGAGAGGTCGCAGACGAGGTTGTCCGTGCTGGATTCTACCAAGCGGGTCACCCCGACGCTTTTGATCCGACCTCGGTCAGGTTTATCTCTAGCGAACAGTTCGCATTCTGCGCCGGTACTAACGGGATTATTCACCGCGAAAAACCTGCGACGAACATCTACTTCGGTCGGTTCTTTGCGGAGTCCCTAATCTTGGCTGAGACGGGCTACGTAAACAGATCTATTCAGATAGCAGGTACCGCTGAGGCAACTCAGCTTCCATTCTTTATCGCCGCCTGTGACTACACACTGATTGGTGAGGAGCTCTTTGCTGTCTCGGCATATCTGTCTCGCGATCCTCGACTTGTGTCCAGCCTTAAGGCCTCCGACATTATCAAGGTTGCCTGTGTAGTCGCAATGCTCGTCGGCACAGTGCTTGCGAGCTTAGGCAACGACATCCTTATCAACCTCTTCAGCATCTCAGGTTAGCCACACCCAAGGAGTAACTGTGAAACGTACAGTTCCATTGATTATAAGCTTCATAGTAGGCGTGGTTATGGTGGGTGAGTTCTTCATCCCACACTACCGATACCGCGCAGTCACCAGCGAGCTCCTGGAGTGGGGTCTTATCCTCGCCGCTGGTGCATTCATCTTGGGGCTGGTCAACCTCATACAGGTAAACCTCCCCGTCGTAATGCAGAAAAAGGAGGACTGGGGCTATAAGCTTGTGATGATAATCACATTGGTCGTCACTCTGGGCATTGGTCTTTACTCCGGTACCGGACGACAAGATGACGGACAGAACTACAAGTGGCTATTTGACTACATGTTCGTACCGCTAAACGCCACCATGTTCGCTCTGCTAGCCTTCTATATCGCCTCTGCAGCCTTTAGAGCGTTCCGCGCTCGAAACCTCGAGGCCACACTGCTCTTAGCCGCTGCAATCTTGGTAATGCTAGCTAGAGTACCCATTGGCGAAGCTATCCCTGTTATTGGAGACTACCTGCCAAAGGTGATGAACTGGATCATGGATGTGCCTAATATCGCTGGTCGTCGAGCGATCTTTATCGGCGCCGCGCTTGGTGCTGTCAGTACAGGATTGAGAGTGATCTTGGGCTTAGAGCGATCACATCTAGGGGGTGAGTAATGTATCAGCTTCTGAAACGTTTCCAGTCAATGGATAGGCGCTGGGTTTTCTTGGGAATGGCACTAGCCATTGTTATCCCCACCCTCTACCCTGTTCACTTCCCGACCAAGGTAGACGAGAGAGTTCAGTCTCTTTACGACCGAATTGACCAGCTAGAAGCAGGTGACACGGTGTTTGTCTCTGCCGACTTTGACCCTGCATCCAGACCAGAGCTTGAACCATTCTTTAGAGCCAATCTTCACCACATGTTCTCACGTGATGTGAACATCGTCATTGGCAGCTTGTGGCCCTTTGCTCCACCTCTCGTAACGCCTATGATCGAAGATCTCGCCACACAACACGGTGGGGTCTACGGTGAAGACTACGCCTTTCTGGGCTTCAAGCTAGGTAACGAGCTCGCCATAAAGATGATCGGCGACGACATTTTAAAGGCATTCCCTGTTGACTCTCGCGAGAACGTAACCGCTGACCTGCCTATAATGTCTGGTATCAGACAGGCTCAAGACTTTGAACTCATCGTGAGTGTGAGTGCTGGATTTCCCGGAACACGCGAGTATGTTCTACAGATTCAAGGGCAATACGACCTTGAGATAGCGAGCAGTACTACAGCAGTCTCAACGCCCGACTATGTGCCCTTTTACAAGGCCGGGCAGTTATTTGGGCTTGCCGGTGGAATGCCCGGTAGCGCCCATTACGAACAGCTAGTCTACAGGGACTACCCTGTCGAAGGGGTGCGAATGATGGCGACTCAGGCGCTCGACGTGCTCAACTTGGGGCACTTGTACATTATTATCCTCATCGTGTTTGGAAACATTGCGTTCTTCCTTACCCGCGAAGTGGAGGAGTAAAGACATGATTACACTACCTCTCACATCTGTACTTTTGACCGCCACACCGCTAACTGCTACGCATCTTACCGCGGGTAGCTTAATCGGAATTTGGGTGAGTATTTTCCTCACTTTGGCGATCTTTTCGTTCCTCTATGAAGACAACCCTATCTACAAACTGGCGGAACACATCTTCTTGGGGATCTCTATCGCAATCGGCGCCACCGAGATCTACTACGGCGTTTTCAAGCCAAATCTTATTGATAAGCTTGCTGAGGGTCGATTACTCTCAATAATACCGCTAATATTACTCGTCATGCTGTTGTTGAAAATGACCAAGAAGTTCGATTACATGGCGAAGGTGCCAATCGCATTTATCGTCGCGGCGTTCGCTGGAGTCAAGCTAACGGGTGAGGCCAACGCGAACCTGATGACACAGGTCGCTCAGTCGATGCCAAACCTTCCTGAGGTCTACCGAGAACACGGGATATGGTCGTGGGATGCCGACGGCGCCGGAGTCTTCTCGAGTATCTTCTTGGTACTTGGTCTCTGTGCTTGCTTACTGCATTTCTACTTCAGCGCCAAGCAGACAAAATCTATGGCTGTCGTCTCAAAAATTGGGATCATAGTATTGATGCTATCGTTCGGGGCCTCATTTGGATACACCGTTATGGGTCGTATCAGCCTTGCTATCGGTCGAGCCCAAGAGCTTCTCGGACTAGACAAGCCACCAATAGACGTGACTATTACTAGCGGGGGAGATCCAATCAACAGGATGAGCCTTGTGAGAATGATCAGCTTCGGCACCCTAATACTCGTGATCGTTTTCTTGGCTGTGTGGCAGAAAAGGCGAACACAGAGTGAGGAGTAACCAAAATGGCTCGCTTTCACGAAAGTATTTTCGGGGTCTATTTCGACGACTTAGACCCTTTCCAGATTCTTCACAACGCTAGATATCTACTGCTATTTGAACGCACTATTGGAGAGTTCTGGGGCACATTGGGCTGGAGCAACGAGCTAAACCACTCCCAAAATCCAGACCAGTTCCACGTAGTCGCTTCAAATCATGTGGAATATAAGCGCCCATTCCGTGGAATTGGAAAGGTGAGGGTTCGTATGAGTGTTAGCAAGATCGGTCGGAGCTCTCTTACGCTAACGTTTAGAGTAATGCCTTTGGATGAGGACACTGACTACGCAATCGGAACACGTGTGCTTGTCTGTGTGGACCCACAGCTAAAGAACTCAAACCCGTGGAGTGATGAGTTTAGAGAGCGGTTAGCGCCCTATCTGTAGGGGGTTCGGCTAAAGTATTGCTGCTAGAACGGCAACACCTACGACTACAAACACTACCAGCTGGGCTAGATCACTGATGTAAGCGGCTCCACCATCAGTCAACACTTCGGTTAGCTCAAACTCAGGTGCTGTCTCGACTTCGTCTGTGTCGACGTCGCTATCGTACTCATCTGTAGGAGAGTCACCTGTATAGCGTAAAATAGCGACCGTAGTGTTATCGTTGCCGCCCCTTGTAAGCGCTAAATCAACTAATGCTTGCCCCTCTTCTGAGATATCTCCCCCCACTAGTTTAGCCGCGATCTCCGAGTCTTCAACCAGCCCCCACAAACCATCGCTACACAACAGAAGGCACTCTCCGTCTCTCAACCTGAACGGTTTCTCCGAGACATCGATCTCTACATCTTTGTCTATGCCAAGAGCGAACTCTAGCACGTGCCCCATAGGGTGCCCCTTGGCCTTCTCTGGAGACAACAACCCCGCATCTATTAGCATCTGAACACGGCTGTGGTCACGAGTTATCTGAGTGATTTGACCCTCAGATATTCTGTAGGCCCTAGAATCACCAACGTGACCTAGCCAATATTCAGCCCCTCGCACAAGTACCATTACAACCGTAGCACCCATTCCCCTGAGTAGAGGGTTGTCCTTAGAAGATTTTCTGATCCTCTTGTTGGCGAGCTTTACGGCATCGCTAAGCATTTTGTGGGCAGAGATCTTTGGTTTGGATGACATGAACAACTCACCGCAAGCCGCCACAGCGGTACGGGACGCTTCATATCCACCCTGATGACCACCCATTCCATCAGAGACTACCAATAGTACGTCCCCATGCTTTTCAAAGTACCCCATGAAGTCCTGGTTCTCTTTGCGAACAAGACCAACATTACAGATACCAGCGACCTCGAGTCCAGCGCCGTCATTCCAAGCAAACGGGGGTACTGTAACCCTGTCTATATTGTCTAACGGTGTCTCTTTGGACATCTTAATTCCCGGGGGTGAAGGTCTATCTTTCGCCGTCTCCTAGCCTGAAAAGACAAGTGCGTCCACACTAGGTGTCAGTCCTGAAGGTGGGGCGACATTCCTTCGACTAGACCTCGTAGCCTACGAGCCGACTGATGGTCACCAGCTGTCGAATAGAGGTCTGCTAAAACAAGGTAACTGTATCCGTATTGATCCCACGCCTCATACTCCCATGTCCAAGTACTCTCCCAACTGGACTCCAGCCCGCTTCTTAGCACAAAACTTCCGGCAGCTTCATTATGATCCCTCTCAAGCTGTTCTAGAGGTGGGAGATCTTCTTCTGGTGCAAGCACTCTAAACAATACCGCCTTGTAGGGGTAAACAGGCGGGATAGCCTCCAACACAAGACCTGTTGCGAGTGAGAAAGCGATATAGACAGGTCTAATACCTACATTTGCGTTTACCATTGTAGTGACATCTGACGATAGAGTGATGTCTGGATGCCTAGCTAGAAGCTTTTCTCTGTACCAGTCGTAACCAACCATATTAGGCACAACCCACGCAACCCCTGGCGCATCTCCTAGCACCTCTTGAGCGTACAGCGATCCAAACAGACGAGAGTCACCAGTACCTATTATCAAGGCGTTGGGCTCTACAGCTTGGAGTGTGTTGCGAACGTAATCCTCAAGCACAGTCCATCCTCTATGAGGAACGCGGTTGATTGTGGGGAATACCTGCACCATCATTGTCCCTGCTAGGATGCCCCAAGGGAGGTACTTCCTGCTCCAGACTGAATGCCGCACAAATATCGAAACCCCAACTCCTACTGCGACGGCAAAGACGGTGTTTGGAAGAAGCCAAAAACGAGCAGCTACGACGCGATAAAATCCCGTCGATGGCAGGTTGAACATACCGAGAAACAGCACCGCCGTGCCAAGCCACCCTATAGCCAATGCCCAGGCTATCCTCTTGTCACTCTTCGCAAATAGATCCCACGAGCCCCAGACACCTAAGACGGCCAAGAATCCAGCCCACTCCCGTGGGAGCCACTTCAAGTATAGCCACGGGTGGGCTAGTGGACCCACGTTGGCATCTGAAATACCCAAACTAAAGGTGCCGTAATCGGCCCTGAGAATGTGGTGAACAAGTCCGGACAGAGTCTCAGTGTGCCCCCACCTCCAGACACCGCCGTCGCCCATGAAGATCAGATAAGGAAGGAGACCCGTCGCCGTCACTCCCAAGAAAATAGCTGTACTCTTTGCCAGTTCGCGTCTGTCATTGGAGCTCCACCAGAGAAGGTAGCCGACCATTGGTAGTAGCATTGCTCCGCTGTGGTGCCCTGCCAGAGAGAGAGCCATAGCTACGCCGAGCGATACAGCAACAGCCCGTCCTCGCCAGCCCAAGGATATCTCTACCGCGACAAAGCAGATGATCGCACCGGACATCGCGGCCAACGTAAACACCTCGGCTACAGAGGAGTACTGCCAAAACCTAGCGGATAAGCCCAGACCCGCAGCGGCAGTCACAGCCGCTACATCTGACGAGGTTAAGCGCAGCACAGAACGGTGCACGAAAACTAGCGCAACGGCACCTGCACCTGCTGATGCCAAGGCCGCCTTAAAAGCGACACTTCCAACTGGCACTAACATGTTCGATATCTGTGAAAGGATAACGAACAATGGATACCCAGGGGGGTGAGGTACGCCACCTAAAGCCGAAATCGTCGCAAATTCCCCAGAGTCTCCACCCTGCACAGAGCTTCCACAACTCCACACATATATAGCAAAGAACACCAAGCCGAAAAGCAGGCTACTGCGCCAGGACTCAACATTGCTGGGTTCGGTACAGGGCTCCACATAACCCTCAACATCAGCGTCAGTTTGCGCGGTATTGGTCATCCACACCCTCGCCTAGTTAATAGTGGTACCCTCGACAGGAATCGAACCTGTATCTAGGGATTAGGAATCCCTTGTTCTATCCGTTGAACTACGAGGGCAACGCTGGTCTTATATCAAAAAACGACCGAAAGAGCACCGAAAAACTGAGACGTGTTTAGTGAACCCTGAATGGATTGGCGTAAATCCATGGGAAAGGGCGTACAAAGCTATCGGCAACTTCACCCATAAAACCCGCCAAATGATGGGGGGTGATCTCAAAAACAACCCGGTAAACACCGGCATCAACGAGGATGTGCTCACCGCACCCTCGGACTAACTCTACGCTGTCTCGGTAAATGACTGCCTCAATAGTTGGGTGGTTTAGTCCCTGGGGAGAATCATACGAAAGGATGGGGCAAATAACGGTCATGACATCGCCCACCTTGCCCTCTCCACCCACTTCCACACGCTCACCGTCGCTCAAAACAGAGACGTCCATGCCCACGGGTGTGCCCAGAGCCTCAAACACAGCGTAAGCTCTACCAGAGGACAGGGCTTCACGGTAACCTGTGGGGGTATCCTCTTTGACCAACAGCCAATTGGAGAACCAGCGGATCATTCGTCGATACGAGTCAAGGCGCTCTCCATCTCGCAATTTCAGATCTATCACATTCTGGTGTGCATCAGTACCAGCCACACCAACCGTTGCCCCTAAAGCCGAGAGATCATCCCAGATTTCAACCGACACAGCCTGCTCTTGATAGAACGCCAAGAACATAAGATCTGGCTCTGCGGTGCCATCTGGCGAGGTAAACGGCGCAGCGTCTGTGAGCCAAGAAGTGGGGTCTAACCCCAAATCCTCGGACCGCTTGTTTGGGTCTACCATCGCGTGAAGGTTGAACATCTCAACTCCCGCTAGACCATGCTCCGCTAAACCAGACAACACCTGGAGATCTCGGTGCTCTGTGTGAGCTACCAACACCACAGCACCCATCTCGGTTAGTGCCTCTACCGTTTCCCCGTCGTAGTTGTTGTAAAGCTCATGGCGCTCATCTAGATCATCGCTGAAGTGTCGAGTTACCCCCACTGGCATCAACGCATCCTCAAAGCCAGGCATATAGATCGGTGTTTGGCCCTCTGGACATACCATCTCATTAGCGACTGGGTTGCCGTCTTCGTACAACATGGTGTCATCACCCTCGAACCAAAGCAGCTGCTCTATGGATTTATATGCAGCGTATGACGGGTGGTCAGTTACAAAGACAAAATCCAGACTATTTGTACATATCGCCGCCCGGAAGTCATCTAGACATGCCTCGATCGACTCCCCGTCTTCATAAGCCCCATCACACGCGTCGTGTGACCAAGGAGAGTGAAGGTGAATGATACCTCGCCCCCATTCATAGCCCTCTGGTGAACTTGAACCCTCTAGGCTTGGGAGCCCTGGGTCCCATGGTTGCTCGGTCCGAGTAGGCTCAGATATATTGGTGCACGATGAAATAAGGAGAAGCGTGACGGGTAGCATATTGGCGCAGCCTAGATTTTATGAGTGGTTTTTGAATTCCAGAATGCACGGCTAACAGCGACAAAAAACTATGCTGTGATTCTCACGATTTTACGTTTTGATAAAATCTGAATTCTGATTGCCAGCATAACAGAGACAAGTGTAATACCAATTAGGAATCCATACCAAATCCCTTCGGCTCCCAGTCCCCTATAGAAGGCCATGTAGCCACCCGCAGGCAACCCTACACACCAAAAGGCTACTCCACCTAATATGGCTGGAACGCGCACATCCCCTGCGCCCCTCAATGCCCCGAAAGAGACGACTTGAATACCGTCACAGAGCTGAAAAGCGCCAGCCATAGGAATCAAGACGACCGCTAATGCCAAGACGTCAGGTGCAGAGGTGTAGATTGAGGCAAAGAACATCGGTACCAACAAAAATGCCGCCATCGAGAAGCTCATTATAGAGGCTCCTAACGCCAAGGCGATCCAAGCTGCTTTCGACCAATCTAGACCTGCACCAACTAGGTTTCCCACACGAGTTGTTGCAGCCGCAGAGAGTCCTAGTGACGCCATAAACGGTATTGATGCCAAGTTTAGAGCGACAGTGTGCGCCGCCAACTCAACCTCGCCTAGCCAACCCATCATCACACCAGCAAAGACGAACGCCCAGGCCTCGATAGAGATCTGAATCCCCACGGGGACACCGATCCCCAACATCTTCCATAGACCCGTAAAACTAAAAGATTTCCATACAATCAGTGGGTTTGTCTCGATGTGCTTTCGCCCTAAATAGATGACCATAACAACCAAAAAGACCTGGCACATAGAGGTAGAGACACCACTACCTGCCACCCCAAGTCTTGGAGCCCCTAAATTTCCATATATAAAGACCCAGTTTAGAAACAGATTTACGACATTGCAAACGATCAGCGCGATGGACGCCGGCATCATAAAACCGTGACCTTGCAGAACCTGCTTGTATGTATGAAAAACCAAAAGAGGTAAGACACCGAACGCCAATGCCTTACAGTAAGACCCTGCCATAGATAAAACCGACTCTGGTTGCCCTAGAAAACCTAGCCCGGCGGCACCATAGAAGTGCCAGACAAAGAGCGGAATAGCCAAGAGCACTGACAGCCCCAAACCAGAAGCCAGAGCCCGCCGGCTACCATCAGCATCGCCAGCACCATGAGCCTGAGATACGATTGGGTCTAGCCCATGGAGAACACCTCGACCGAACATAATCATCGTGAAGCCCCAGAGATGCCCCGCAGCGACAGCAGCCAACTCGAGCTTACCGAGGTGACCGACCATAATCATGTCAGCGACACCCATAGTCGTCATTCCGACCATACCGAGCATAACTGGCCACCCAAGCTTCCAGAGTCTCCTGGCCTCTGCGGCAACTCCTGTTACCGGAGTCACCTCTTCTATCTCCCCCCCACGACTAAGCCCCTCGTTTGCGGGGGTCACTTGCTCCCTAAATATTCATTTAAGAGGTCTTTCGTATCCAACATAGAGTCTATCGTAATGCTCAAAGCCATCCCTTCAGGCACATCAATATTACCCAACTCAGCTATTACCCACATCGAGGCAACACGACGGGAGCGCCCATCAGGTAGAGACGTAATTACAGATAAGAAATACTCCTGATCCACCGTGAGCCAATCCTTATTGATTATTGGTGGCTCACGAGTCCAGACTCGCTGAACAACAGCTGGGCCAGACTCCATCTCTACCCAGTGATATTGCGTCCTAAAGGTAGCCTCTAGCTCTATACCAAGTGGCATATATTGCCTTGAGTGGACGTCAAACTCGACGTGGCTGCATTCTCTCGCGGCGAAGCAATCCTCACCCTGTCGAAAAGTGCGGTCGTAATAATCGTATAACTCTGGGTACATGTCGGAAGGATCGTCATACACCATAGCCATGATGACATCCTCAACGGG
>CAWVYO010000109.1:0-10731 GCA_963934385.1 uncultured bacterium | reverse complement strand
CAAGCAAAACAACAGCTTGAGGATGTTAATGCAAACCTACTTGGAGTAGTGCTGAACGACTTTGATATTCAGCGCAAGAGTTATGGTTATTACTACTATTACACCTACTATGGTGCAGGGGAGGGCCCTGAACCTAAAACTAGGTTTGGTCGTAGAAAGAAGGAGAGCCCTGATTCGTGAGTTCGCTGAAGAGCCTTTCCGTAGAGAGTATAGCATTTGCCATGCTCTGCCTTGCTCTGACCCTACAGCTATTGCCAATGTCGTCGAGTATTGTGGCCAGCGCCGCACCAGCCACACACGAATGGCGACAGAGTCTCTTAGATAGGGGAGACACGGACGCGGTCGGACGAGTCATTGTGGAACAAGACCTCGTGGTTAGTGTAGATGGTCGGAGTCACTTAGTCACGGTGGAGCGCGAACCGGTAGACTCTTTAGCTCAGCCCTCGAGTCCCTCAACACTCTCGATCGTACCCGACGCCACAGCGGTGGCGATCTGGAGATTTGTTGGATGGGTGGGCATCGCGGGTTTGTCTTTTTTCCTCTTCGGTCACAAGATGGGTCTATGGATAGTCACCAGTGTCTTCATTCTGGGTCTTGTTGAGGCGGTGTATGGATTGAGCTACATAAACGGTGGCTCATCTTTTGGACTTCAGACCAAAGTCCATTTCATGGGTTCCGCGACAGGCTCATTTGTCTCTAAAAATCATTTTGCGGCCATGATCTACATATCCCTAGGTTCCGCAATAAGCCTCATGTTGATTGGGTGGAGGAGACGGGTCATAACCGCCGGGATTATTCTGCTCGGCGCAGCACTATTACTGTCGATGTCCAGGGGTGGGATCTTAGCAACAGTTGTAGCTACGATTGTGTTTTGGCCAAATATTTCCAGACGCATCGCTCAGAGACCGTCGACAAAATTATTAGCTGGAATTCTCCTGCTAGTAGGTGTGGCGACTACTGGAATATGGGGTCGTTTCGCAAAGCTTTTCGAAGGAGACTCATCTTTAACCGGGCGAATAAATATCTGGAATGACGCTACAGAATTGTGGCTCCGATCCCCTTATTTCGGTAGCGGACTAGGCTCTTTTGACGACGCGGGCGCTACCGTAGGAGATCTGCCAATGGTCTTCCGGTTTGCTCATGCACACAGCGAACCTCTGCAGTTATTAGCGGAAGGGGGTTTAGCTATCTTTGTCCCGGCGCTGGTTCTCTTATTGTCCCTCGCTAGAACAATATCTAAACGGCGAAAGATTGAATCCTCACCAATATTTGTTGGACTGGCATTTTCGTTAGTCTGCCTGTCCCTGCAATCGATCATAGATTTTCCATTTCGTAACGACTTGGTCGCAATTCTCTCGGCTGTGTTAGTGGGTGGCGTTCTATCTGAGTGCAAAATCAAGTTAGGGCGTCCGTCTAGAATCCTCTGTATCGGAGCTATGCTAATGTTAGCTTCCGTAACGGCAGTCACTACAAGGCATACAGTCGCGACTAGCCTAGACCGAGAAGATTACTTGGCGCAGTCAACAATGCTGACGATCATCGAAAGATCCGAGAACGGCACTCAGGAATCGATCGAACAACTCGAAGCCCTCCTTATAATCCTGCAGGAACAGCTGCCGCGCTCACCGTTGGCTCCCGAGCTACACAGCAACACTGCCCACGCGTACGCTCTTCTCTCTAGGGCATCCCGAACCGGAACTGTCCCGCTCACTCTAAGATCGGCAGAGTGGTATGAGGCCCAGGCAGAGATTTACATCGACAATATGGTGCGCCTACAACATCTGAACCCTCGAGTCTACCTTAGTGCTGCCCATATTCAAGAAGTTCTAGAAGTGAATAACCCGCTCTGGAGAGTACATAGAGACCATAGGCTGTCCTCTATCGAGCGAGTAATAGATCTAGATCCATGGCTCGCATCTTTCGCCTTTGCAGACGCACCAGGGCTCAACGTCGACGAGTTAGAGGCAATGCGAATTACAAAACCACGTGGTGAATACGAGCGGGGCAGGGCCCTGTTGAAACTGGGGGCCACCGAGCGTGCCTTAGAATCCTTTAAAACCGCAGTTGTAGGGCTCGACACATGGGCTCCTGCTTGGTTTATGGTGGGGGAAGGATGCCGAATGTTGGGAGACTCAGATTGCGCGATAAACGCCTACGACAGAAGCCTCATGTTGAACCCACGAAATCAAGTAATGAGGGGCTGGGCTCAGTACTGGACGGGCTCCACGGCGGCTGCCATAAGAACCTTCTCTAACTTCCTAGACTCTAACGCAGGTCACGCTTGGGCTAGTCAAGGGCTGAATTTGGCGACCTCGCCCCAAGGCTCAACGGAGTAGTAAAAAGAGGGTCTTGTCCACCACGACAATTGTGGCTACCAAGAGGGCATAATCCCGCACATGTTGTCTCGGGAATTTTGATAGGCGAGGACACACCATGCCAAGAATCCTTCAAGGTCCCTTAAAGCGTGCACTAATTGTCGAAAACCCTCACGAGAGCATCGATAAGATGCTGGTCGAGGCGGGCATTGAGGTCGAACGTTTAGATTTTAGCCCAAATGCCGAACAGCTTGGTGAGATCCTCTCCGCTGGTCGCCACCAAATATTATTCAAACGCTCGAGAGTACCAGTAACAAAAGAGGTGATTGAAAAGGCTAAAGACCTAATGGCTATTCAACTCTGTTGTATTGGTGATGATTCCGTAGACAAGTCTGCCTGTGCTGATGCGGGAGTATTGGTATTCAACGATCCTGTGAGCAATGGGCGCTCGGTAGTGGAGCTGGTGATGGGTCATCTGATAGGACTCTCTAGGCAACTTTTTGAAACATACCGCTCAACGCATACAGGGGTCTGGGAGAAGAGCGCAACCGCTCGATATGAGATTCACGGCAAGGTTCTAGGTGTATATGGGCTGGGGAGAATAGGGCGTGCAACGGCTAGAGCAGCCGAGGGCTTGGGTATGAAAATACTCTTCTGGGACACACGAGAGGTCGCCCTAGAAGTAGGAGAAGAGATGGGCTGGACTAAAGCTAAATCTCCAAGTGAACTGTTCTCCCAATCAGATGCTGTGACAATGCATGTCTCGGCTACAGACACGGAAGGACGTGACAACACAATGCTAATTACCAAGGAGCTTTTTATGTGCTTGGGGCGAGATCGACCCACGAACAGCCCACGCATATTCATTAACCTTGCCCGAGGAGTAATATACAACCCAGAGGACCTCCTTCACGCCATCAAGGAAGGGGCTGTTAAGCAAGCAGCTGTAGATGTTTACCCATTAGAGCCTGGAAACAACACCCATGAGTGGGCAAACCCATTCATGGGTGAATTTAGGGTCGCCACAACACCGCACATCGGAGCCGCAACCCAAGAGGCACAACCAAGAATCGCTCGAAGGGTGGTAAATACAACACTCTCTTACTCAGAAATGGGAGCCATAAGGGATTGTGTTTTTTCTCCTCGTACGAAGATCGCGCTAACTGAGAATTTGGATGACAAGACAATCTTATTGGTTGTCCACAGTACCGCCAGAGGTACCAAAAAGGCGCTCGATGACGCAATCTACGAAGCTAATGCCAACAACTTAATGTCTACACATAGGGATTTCTCTCGCTGGGGAGTGGCGGTTAACGTCAACCTGATCGACCGCCCCCTCAACACCCAGCAACTACAAGACATCGTCACCAGAACCACATCGGTAACAGGAGATATTAGGGCTGTAAGATCGATTCGCCAGATATCCAGCGAAGTCTAGATTTCGATTCCTGCAGGCGCTAGCATCACTCTTCGGTTCTTACTGCTCGGGTCTAAAAGCGAATAATTTGGGTATCCGCACTGTATTGCAGCGGCCCCATACATGGCTTGGTCGTCCCATTTTTTAGGTGTCTTTAACCAAACTTGTCCGATTCGTGCCGCCAACAAGTCATCTCCCATGACCTCTACGACCCCTCTGTCATCAACTCGACCTGCAGTGATAGCGTGCTCGATTGCCACCATAAACTTCTTAACCATATTAGGGCTAACTAGGGACTTGTCGGTCTCCGCCTCAATAGTTGTCGGGTTAACCGCTGCGACGGGCGGGCTGTCCTTTTCATCCTCACCTGGATCGTCTTGCGCACTTCCTCTCAGTGCTTCTTCTATCAATTCTTCAACAGATGTACGCTCTTCGTCACGCCACCGTAAAAGACTTGATATTGAGTCAATTTCACCGCGAAGGTCCACGCGATTCCCATGAAGGCACTTCATTAATTCCAGATCCAAAGTACGCTCGAGTTCGCCCTGATCCGTAGTGGCTAGAATAAACGGAGCGATCATCGACCTAACCGGCTCTCCATCGGGATGCAGTAGTCTTCCAGATTGTTGCAGCATGCGCATGACAGCGCGTACTTGGCGATTAGCTAAAGCCGCTGGGGTTCCCCTTAGTTGTTTAGTCACATCCTGCGCGACCCACTGGACCGTAGCTCTCCGGTTCCGATCAACTCGATCGGCAATATTCTTTAGAGCTTCACTCAAGACGCAACTCCTAAGATACGGAGTTGCGGGTTCTAGCCCTTCCTCTCGAAGGATTTGATACAGCTCAAGAGGTCTCCCTGTAATGCCAAATTCGGCCCCTGGGAGTTCATCAGGGGTATTCCTGTCACCGCGTCCGTTTGGTCTCGCGTCACCGTCTCCAACTACTTGGTTTCCAGGAAGGTCTACTTGGTACCCGCCGCCTTTCTGATCACGAGACAAAACAACTATTCCAGCATCTCTCAACGAAAGAAGGAACTTTGCGTATGAAGAAAACCCGAAGTCTCCCTCGGAAAAAGCGGGCTCCTTTCTAAGCATAGCCTCCTTAAGTACGGAGGCATGGACCGGTTTTGAAGTTTCACGCTGGAGTCCAGTCAGAGTCTCTGTAAGCAACGCGACGACTTCGCCTTTCTCCATTGGCTCAGTAGCCGAATCCTGTTCCGGCTCTCTCTTCCTCTGACGCCTAGAGTCGGCTCGACCGCTAACAAGAGAGTCATAATATATAAACTCATCACAGGCCTCTACTATCAACTTAGAGGTGCTCCGGCGTGTTCCGCAGCCTATCACTCGTTTGTTTAATTCTTTAAGTTTTGTCACCAAGGGAGTGAAGTCTGAATCGCCTGAAACCACAACAAACGTGTCGACATACTCCTTGGTAAACGCCAACTCCATGCAGTCGACTACCATGGCGATGTCCGCCCGGTTCTTGTCGCCCATTCCGTGAGCAGGGAGTTCGTATAGGTTCACGCCCTCCCGCAACATTGCCTGCTTGAATTTACCAAACCTACCCCAGTCGGCGTACGACCTAGCGACAAGTATTCGACCCTTCTCTTTAAAGCGGTCCATAATGAGCCCGACATTGAAGCGCCCCATCCCTTCGCGCTCTGAGCCTGCGGCCACGTTTTCAAAATCTATAAGAACAGCTAGGTTTCTTTCCATATTTTACCTTCCCAATAAACGTAGATGGTAACGCCCCAAATAGCGCCGGCCCGATCTCGTTCTTCTGCCTAGTACCTTTCGGCGTGGACTTAGGCAAGCTACAGTCATATTTAGTTCAGAGATGAAAAAACATCATTATTAGGAAGAGTTCATGACCAAATCATTTACGGGAAGTAGTTCATATGTGGCGAGCGAATCTCTATTGGCTTCTGTAAATGCAGCGGTCACTCTCAGGCGCCCTCTATTAGTGAAAGGTGAGCCAGGTACGGGGAAAACACTATTGGCTAGCGCCATAGCGGAATCTCTTGATCTGCCCTTTGTGACTTGGCACGTGAAGTCGACAACCAAGGCTTGTGACGGACTCTATACTTACGATGTAGTACAGCGACTAAACGACTCAAGGTTTGGTGATGGTGATATATCGGACATCAGAAAGTACATAAAGATGGGTCCGGTGGGTGAGGCGTTTCTCTCTAAGGGGCAGGTGGTCCTTCTAATAGATGAAATAGACAAGGCGGAGATCGAATTTCCGAACGACCTTCTTCGAGAGCTCGACGAGATGGCCTTTTACATTCCAGAACTATCAGAGACGGTAAAGGCTCTTCATAGACCGATTATAATAATCACATCCAACGCGGAACGACAGCTGCCAGATGCTTTCCTGCGGCGCTGTGTGTTTCACTATATAGATTTCCCGTCTGAATCAACGATGAGGGAGATCGTGGACGTTCACCACAGCGACATTGATGAAGACGTACTCAACGCCGCAATGAAGCACTTTTACAAAGTCAGGGGAACGAGAGATCTCAGAAAGCCACCATCTACGTCAGAGCTTCTGGACTGGTTAGTGGTTCTGGCCTCCGCGGGAGTGTCTGCCGACAAGATTAAGGCGGCGTTTCCGTTTGCCGGAGTGCTGCTAAAAGAGGAAAATGATTTGAGTAAGTTCCATAGAGAGGTTCAGTAATAGGTATATGTTAGAGCCTCTACTTTACTGTCTGCGCTCGAACGGTCTAAACGTAGGCCTAAATGAGTGGCTAGCCTTCCAAAGAGGGCTAAAGGCTGGGTTAGCAAATTCAACCGAGAGCCTATTTTGGCTAGGTCGAGCGCTACTCGTGCATTCAGAATCTGACTTTGACACATACCAAAAGAGTTTTCTCATGGCGTTTCGCGATCTTGAACTCTCCTCTTCTCTAATCGAAGATCTCGCGAATTTGCTCGACAACCCACTTAAGTACAAAGAGGGTAGGAAGCCAGGCGAACATGACTTTGAGAACCTACAGGAGCTGATCAAGCGGTTTCAGGAGACCCTAAAGGAACAGAACAAACGTCACCAGGGAGGAAACAGGTGGGTGGGCACCGGCGGAACCTCTCCTTGGGGCTCAGGTGGACGCTCCAATACGGGTGTGGCTTTAGGTCAAGGTAAGGGTAGGGGTACCGGTATTAGAATACCTGACTCCATCGACTGGGGGGTTTACCGTCAGGACCAAACGCTTCGCACAAGGGACATACAAATAGCGTTAAAAGCGCTGAGAACTCTAGAGAGAAGTGGGCCAGAGGTTATCGACATAGACGAGTCTATCTCTCGCACGGCGGACGCTGGCGGTGAGATAGACCTCTGTTTCCGTCAGGACAGAGACAACAAGGTCCGTGTTGTCCTCCTGTTAGACATTGGGGGCTCCATGACACCATACGCCCAATTGGTCTCACAATTCTTCACGGCCGCTGGAGAGACTTCGGCATTTAAGTCTTTGGAGGTTTGGCACTTTCATAATTGCGTATACGGGACTCTATACAGTGACGAGGCGCTCTGGAAGAGAGCCGATACGGATACAGTGCTAGCGGGTCTCACTAAGTCGCATCGGGTGATATTCGTGGGTGACGCCTCTATGGCACCATGGGAATTACACTCTCGTTGGTCAAAGGACTCCCTCAACGGGCTTGGTTGGCTGGGTAAGTTTAAAAAGAAGTGCCCCAAGACGATCTGGTTGAACCCAGAACCAAAGAGATACTGGGAACACCCGACTATACAGGCGATTCATAAAATATTCCCAATGTTCCCGCTTAATATTAAGGGTCTACAGAGCGCAATTAAAGAGCTGAGTGGTGGATATTAAATATTGCCAAAACGCTTGCGCCAGTGGATCGATCTTAATAGTATGCAGGCGTTGAACGGAGGCGTACTTCACTGGGGCGTCGTCAAGTGGTAAGACACCGGTTTTTGGTACCGGCATTCGCAGGTTCGATCCCTGCCGCCCCAACCCTTCCTAATAAACTAAATCAAACATTTTGTGTTGGAGTGAGCGATGATTGGCGCCATTAAACTCTTTAGCGGCAACGCTTCACCAGAACTAGCTCGCGATATCGCTCGGCACCTAGGTGTACCTTTAGGTGATGCAACTGTATCTAGATTTTCAGATGGTGAGATACAGGTAGAGATTGCGGATAATGTTCGAGGTCGTGATGTTTACCTTATCCAGCCGACCTGCAGCCCATCTAACGAAAGTATTATGGAGCTCCTGATAATGGTTGATGCCTGTAAGCGTGCCAGCGCCGAACGTATCACTGCGGTCATTCCCTATTATGGCTACGCGAGACAAGACCGAAAAGCCGCCCCGAGAGCTCCGATCACCGCCAAGTTGATTGCCGACCTATTAGAAGCCGCTGGCGTGTCCCGTGTCTTAACTATGGACCTCCACGCAGGACAGATTCAGGGGTTCTTCAATGTCCCAGTAGACAACCTATATGGCTCCAAGAACCTTATTCCTTACCTGGAAAAACTTGTGGGAGGCGAGCCTAACTTGGTGGTAGTCTCACCAGATGCTGGGGGAACTGAGCGCGCTAGAGCCTACGCGAAGGTATTGGGCTGCGGGCTCGCTGTTATTGATAAGCGACGCACCAGACCGAATGAATCCGCTGTGATGCACATAGTTGGTGATGTCAACGGCAAGGTAGCACTCTTAGTTGACGATATGATCGATACTGCAGGTACGTTAACCGGTGGCGCCAGGGCTCTTGTCGAAAAAGGTGGTGCGACGAGAGTCATAGCAGTAGCAACCCACGGAGTACTGTCCGGACCTGCAATACAGCGACTAAAAGACAGCCCAATTGAGTTGGTTATTACAACAGATACCATTCCATTGAGCGAAGGCGCGAAGAACATGGGTAAAATGGAAAATGTAAGCGTTGCTGATCTCTTCGCTAAAGCCATTCGCTCTATACACGAAGCCGATTCCGTCTCTAGGTTATTCCTGTAAAGAGCCAAATTCTGGGTCTATATCACCAAAGCCTTGACACAGGTCGGGATACCAACTAAATAGCGCCCGCGCTGTGAATGGAGTTCTTTCCATAAACAGGTGAGACGTTATCGGGTCAATAAGACCCCAGTAGTCCAAGGTAATGTTTCGCTGTAACCATTTGGTTACTACAAATAGCAGACTGCGAGTGGACGCCGCGACAGGAAATAACATGGACTCCACTCCGTTGAATACAGAGCCAAGGACCGAAACAGGTAAGGGCTCAGCACGAAAACTACGCGCTAAGGGACTTGCCCCGGCAGTTATGTATAGAGCTGGCGAAGCTGCTATGCAGTTCGCTATTAGCCCCAAAGAGATACAGACTATCTTCCGCAAAAGCGGAAACCCAAACCTTATTCTTTCTCTGAATATCGAAGGTAAGTCCGTAGACTGCATACTTAAAGATTATCACAAGCATCCCGTGAGTGGCGAGGTCCTCCACTGCGACTTCTACGCTCTGAAAAAGAACGAAGGCGTACCAGTAGAGATAATAGTACGAGTATCTGGTAAAGCCGCTGGTGAGACACTCGGTGGAAAGATTCGCTTTCTTCGACGTACCGTCCGCGTAATAGCTAAGCCGGCGGATATTCCTGCTCAGTTCACCATCGATATCAGCAACATGGCCGTCGGCGACTTCATTCGTGCAGGTGACATCGAGCTTCCAAAGGGCGTAACTCTAGGCATTGATGGTAGAACAAATATAATCGTTCTTCATGGAAAGAGCGTTCATCAAGAAGAAGAAGAAGTAGAAGCAGCAGCAGAAGAACCACAAGCAGAGGCATAGAGCTTCTTGCACTTTGTTATAGGCTTGGGAAATCCAGGGCCTCGTTACGACGAGACCCGCCACAATGTCGGGTTTGTCGTTATCGACGAATTGCTACGACGCTGGGAAGGACGACTGGGGCACGACAAGTTCGGGAACATGTCAGGAGACGTCTTAATACAGCAGAACAAAGCATTGCTAGCTAAACCTCAAAAGTTCATGAACCGCTCAGGCGGGCCCACTAGGGCGCTATTGGACTACTACAAAGGGCTCACATCCAAAGTCATAGTTATTCACGATGATTTAGACTTAGAGTTCGGGGTGGTAAGGGTAAAAGCCGGGGGAGGACACGGCGGTCATAATGGCCTTCGCGACCTCCACTTGCATCTAGAAACAAACGCTTATCTAAGGGTAAGAATCGGGGTAGGGAGACCGCCTGATGGCTGGAAGGTAGCAGATTACGTATTAGGAAAATGGAACACAAACGAGTCTGCAGAGGTAGACGACATCATCACAAAGGCTGCAGACGCAGTAGAGAAAATAATTACCGCGGGACAAAACACCGCAATGAACATCGTAAATGCGCGGGTAAGGAACCAATCCAAACCCGCATAAAACAATTGGGTCAGTAACAGACCTTTGGAGAATTAAAAAATGAACATGGAAAACCTTCATCTTCTAGTACCGGCAGCCGGCGTACTCGCGTTGATATACGCGTATATTAAGGCGGCTTGGGTAAAGAAACAGCCAGTAGGTACGAAAGAGATGGGCGACATCGCCGCTCTTATACAAGAGGGCGCCATGGCGTTCATCCGCGCTGAATACAAAGTACTCAGCGGATTTGTAGTTGTAGTAGCTGGTCTTCTTTTCGCCGCTAATCATGGAAACGGAAACGGAGAGGAAATCGCCGTAGCTTTCGTAGTCGGAGCGTTCGCTTCAGGGCTCGCAGGTTTCGTTGGAATGAAAGTAGCGACCGACGCCAACGTACGTACCACCAACGCTGCTAAAGAAGGGCTCGCACCTGCTCTCAACGTCGCCTTCTCTGGTGGCGCTGTAATGGGTATGAGTGTAGTCGGACTGGCTCTATTGGGACTTGGTCTTCTCTTCGCATTCTTCACAAACCACTTTGACATTGAAAACGCGGCGGGACTCACAACTGCGCTAAACACCCTTACAGGCTTCTCTATGGGTGCCTCATCTATCGCGCTATTCGCCCGAGTAGGTGGCG
>CAWVYO010000108.1:0-10761 GCA_963934385.1 uncultured bacterium | reverse complement strand
TTTTTGCTGATAATTCGAACACGCTTTTCGGGCTGTACGACATGTTTTCCGGGGGTGCTTTAGAGCAGTTCTCGGTGTTCGTGTTGGGAATCATGCCTTACATTACCGCCTCGATCATTATGCAGGTGCTAAAGGTCGCTGTGCCAAAGCTTGAACGCATCTCGAAAGAGGGGCAGTCGGGTCAGAACAAGATCACTCAGTATACCAGGTACATGACCTTGGTTATTGCGGTTGTACAGTCTTTCAGTATTGCGATCTCTTTGGAGCAGATGAAGGCAGGCAATGGCGAAGATGTAGTTTTGAACCCGGGCTTAAATTTTGAGATCATGACAGTCCTTACAATGACGGCTGGTAGCTGCTTTGTAATGTGGTTGGGTGAGCAGATAACCGATCGCGGGATTGGCAACGGTGCATCACTGATCATTACCTGTGGAATTATCGCTAGATTGCCCCTTGGTATAATGAGGGTATTCCAACAGGTGCGTATGGGTGAAATGAACCTATTGCACATGGTCGTATTGGGTGGCTTCATGTTTGCTGTTATCGCCGCGATTGTCTTCGTAGAGAAGGGGCAACGGCGGATCACTATACAGTATGCAAAACGTGTGGTGGGTCGACGTGTTTACGGCGGGCAGTCTACACACCTGCCTCTCAAGGTGAACACAGCTGGCGTTATACCACCAATCTTTGCGAGTTCATTCCTGATGTTTCCGGCAACAATCGGTACATTTTTCGATAATCCGCTGTTCGATACATTGACGACAGCGCTGATGCCTGGGGCATGGTTGTACAACCTTACCTATGTGGCGCTCATTATCTTCTTCGCCTACTTCTATACTGCGATTACTTTCAATCCAGTCGACGTGGCGGATAACCTCAAGCAACATGGTGGTTACATTCCAGGTTGCAGACCGGGTAAAGAGACAGCCGAGAGAATCGAATGGCTGTTGACTAGATTGACAGCCGGAGGTGCCGTATATCTTGCGGTGGTCTGTATACTTCCGACCATCTTGGTGACTAGTTACAATATTCCATTTTACTTCGGCGGAACCGGTCTTCTGATTGTAGTCGGGGTGTCGCTTCAGACTGTCGCAGAGATTGAAGGGCACCTTCTGACAAAGCACTACGATGGTGTTGTTGCTGGAGACAAGGGGCGAGCTAGGCATCGTCGAACTTTAGAGCGTGAGACAACATAGACAAACTGTAACGCTAGACAACAAATGTTGTCTGGTAGCGAGTTGGAGGTAATATGAACCTAGTACTTTTCGGGCCACCAGGCGCTGGTAAAGGAACTCAGGCGGCAGTGTTGTGTACGGAGCTGGGGGTTCCACAAGTGGCGACAGGCGATATATTTCGCCGACATTTGAAAGAGGGAACAGCGCTAGGTGAGAAGGCTCGCGGGTTCATGAACAATGGTCAGCTTGTTCCCGATGAAGTAGTCTGGGACTTGGTTGCAGCTCGGTTAACTGAAGATGACTGTGAAGGTGGCGTATTGCTGGATGGATTTCCACGGTCGTTACGCCAAGCAGAATTGTTGGTTGATTGGATGAAGGATAATGGGCGTCGTTTGGAATGTGTTGTAGCGCTAGTAGTTCCGGATGAGGTATTGGTAATGCGTTTGGCACGTCGCCGTACATGCCTGTCCTGTGGGGGCACCTATCACTTGGATCACGCTCCGACTGTCGTTGAGGGTATCTGTGATACTTGTGGTGGAGAGGTTGTGCAGCGAGCGGATGACAATGAAGAGACCGTTCGTGCTCGCCTAGAGACCTACCACAATACAACCTCACCTGTGTTGACTTACTTCGAAGGTCTAGGATTGGCCAGGAGCGTGGATGGGGTAGGGGACATTCTTTCCGTGAGCCAGCGTATCAGTCTCGCTATAGGCTAAGGCTTGGATAAGCCTTAACCAACAAATGAGGAGAGGGGTCCAAGTGAGGCCCACTCTTTATCTTCAGAGTTTTGCAGTGGCTCTTGTCGTGCTGTAAGAACTTCGCAGCCATCAGATGTGACTACTAAGGTGTGCTCGAATTGGGCTGAATATGCGCCGTCAGCAGTTAGGGCGGTCCAGCCGTCATCGAGGTGCCGGACTTCGTGACCCTTCAAGTTAATCATTGGTTCAATTGTGAAACACATGCCACGTTTCAACTTCACACCATGCCCCTTCTTTCCAAAGTGTGGAATTGACGGTTCACAGTGGAATATCTTTCCAATCCCGTGCCCGGTGTAGTCGCGCACGACAGAGCAGTCATTCTTTTCGGCGTGCTCTTGTATAATGGCGCCTATGTCACCGACGTAGGCGCCATGGCGCACTATTGAAATAGCTAATTCTAGGCATTCTCGAGTCACCTCGACCAAGTGCTTTGTTGTTTCGGCTGGAGTACCTATGTAAAAGGTTGCGTTGGTGTCGCCATGCCAACCACGAGGTTGCGGTGGGCTTATGCTGGTGACGTCAACGTTTAGTATATCTCCATCCATCAACACTCGTTCACTTGGGATACCGTGGCAAATGACGTCATTTATGCTGGTACATACGCTCTTGGGAAAGCCGTGATAATTCAAAGGAGCTGGAATAGCGTCTCTCTTTATCGTGTAGTTATGCACAAAGTCGTTTATGTCGTTTGTGGTCATGCCCGGTTTTAGGATCTTTCCCACGGCACAAAGTGTCTCAGCTGCGAGCTGGCAGGCTTGCCTCATGGGTTTCATCTGGTGTCTAGAGAGTATACTATAAGCCATGTCGTAGGTCTCCGTAACTGTTGTGACGATGCTTATAGCCCGTATTTGCCTACAGAGTAAGTTTGCACTTATTAAGATTGTCTTTAACCAACTTTATTTCTAAACCTTGACGCCCAAGTCATCTCGGTATAAAAGGCGGCTTGCTCGTAAAGTGAGTGGCATGCCTCTGATTTTTTTTCGGAAACATACGTACTTTTTCGCTAGTTCTTCCTTTAATAAGAAGAATTGGTGAAATCGATGAACTGATTCGAGTGAATTACTCGAATCATTGTTGTAATCGACACAGATTTGGTTAGAAGGGGCGTCGACCCACAGTAGGAGTTCTGAAATGAAGGTTAGAGCATCAGTCAAACGCATCTGCGATAAGTGCAATGTGATAAAGAGACGGGGAGTACTTCGCGTAATTTGCGAAAACCCACGTCATAAGCAACGTCAAGGATAGGAGAGGAACTATGGCTCGTATTGAGGGTGTAGACCTACCAAGAAACAAGAGAATTGATATCGCGCTCACCTATATCTTTGGAATCGGCCGACCACGCGCCCTAGAGATTGTTGAGAAGGCGAAGTTGGACGGCGGAACCCGTACACAAGATTTAACCGAGTCGGAGATCGCTAAGATTCGTGAGATTCTTCAGCGCGATTACGATGTTGAGGGTGATCTTCGCAAGGAGATCGCAATGAACATTAAACGTCTGATCGACTTGAACACCTATCGAGGATTGCGTCATAAGCGCGGCCTGCCTGTTAGGGGGCAACGTACATCTACAAACGCTAGGACTCGTAAGGGTCCACGTCGTATGGCTGTAAAGCGTAAGTAATTCAAAGTTAGAAACTAGGAATATAAAATGGCTAAGCCAAAGAAAAAAGCAACCCGTCGAGTTAAAAAGAACATCCCAACAGGTGTTGCTCATATCAAATCGACGTTTAACAACACACTTGTAACGATTACAGATCCAGCTGGTAACGTTGTTTCTTGGTCAAGTGCCGGAGTCAAAGGTTTTAAGGGCTCAAGGAAGTCAACTCCTTTCGCAGCTCAATTGGTGGCTGATGATGCAGCAGCCAAGGCCATGGAACACGGAATGAAGCAAGTCGGTATATTGGTTAACGGTCCAGGCTCTGGACGTGAGTCTGCGCTTCGCGCTATCGCTGCCGCTGGTCTCCGTATCACAATGATAAAAGACGTAACTCCGATTCCACACAACGGATGCCGTCCACCTAAACGCAGACGCGTATAACAAACACCGTGAGGGCTTTGCGGCCCTTGGTCTAACCAACCCCAGTTGATTCTGGACAATAACCATGCCCATACGCGAAGGTCTCCTTGTTGGTCACATTGAGCGGAAGCGTTGGGAAGGAGAAAAAATGTTAGAAGAACACCAGTATGCCAATTGGCGGTCATTAATCAAACCAGGTCGCCTAGAGCGAGGCAGCAAATCAAACGAGCGTTATGGCAAGTTTGTAGCAAAGCCCCTCGAGCGAGGATTTGGAATCACCCTTGGGAACTCATTGCGCAGGGTGTTGCTTTCGTCTCTACAGGGCGCAGCTATTACTCAGATTCGCATCGATGGCGTTCTTCATGAGTTTTCATCAGTTCCCGGCGTTGTGGAAGATTCGACTGATATCGTTCTCAACCTGAAGCAGGTTGTAATAAAGACGACTTCTTTGGAAACCATTACAGCCAGCCTAAAGGGTTCAGGCACAGCTGGCACAGCTAACGTAGTTAGGGCTGGTGATATTGTGTTCAACGATATCGAAGGCGAGCCGGTAGATGCAGTTGTATTGAACCCTGAGCACCCAATCTGTACTATTACAGATGGTGGTGAGTTCTCTTGCTCTCTAGTTATCAAAATGGGCAAGGGATACATTCCAAGCTCAATGAACAAGGGTGACGATTCTGAGCTTGGCATTATTGCTGTAGACTCTATTCACACTCCGATTCAGAAAGTGAAGTACACCGTAACCAATGCCCGTGTTGGAAACCGCACCGATTACGATAAGCTTGTAATCGAACTTTGGACTAACGGTTCAGTACTACCTGAAGATGCAATCGCCTTTTCAGCAAAGATCATCCGCGAGCAGCTACGTGTCTTTGTTCACTTTGATGAAGGCGATGAGCCTGTAGAAGTAGAAGAAAAGGGCGCTCAAGAAGAGGTCAATGAGGCTCTCTTCCGTCGTGTTGACGAGCTTGAGCTCTCAGTGCGTTCGGCTAACTGTCTGCAAAACGCTGGTATTGAGTACATCTATCAGCTTGTTGAGCGTACAGAGGCTGAGATGCTTAAGACAAAGAACTTCGGTCGTAAGTCACTAAACGAGATCAAAGAACTCCTCGGAGAGCTCAGCTTGGGTCTCGGTACTAAACTTTCACCAAACTTTCCTAGGAACAACTAGCTAGGAGCGCTTTGCAGCGCTTTTATTTACTCGGAGGTCGTTGTGCGACACCGCAAATCAGGCAGAAAACTCGGGCGTAACAGCTCTCACCGCAAGGCTATGTTTAGAAACATGGTCACCTCTTTGATTCTCGAGGAGCAAATTAAGACTACCGAGGCCAAGGCCAAGGAAGTTCGAAGTATTTGTGACAAGGTAATCTCACTCGGTAAGAGGGTACCTTTATCTTCGCTAGAGAATCTCTCTGGTGATGAATTGGCTACAGCTAAGGCTCAGAGAGTCCATGCCATTAGGTTGGCTCGTAAGTGGGTTGTTGACCGCACTGCTCTAGAGAAGCTGTTTGGTGAGTATTCAGAGCGCTACCAGGGACGTCCAGGTGGTTACACTCGTATTCTTAAGCTGGGACGCCGTAATGGCGATAACGCTCCAATGAACTTGGTGCAGTTAGTCTCTTCTTTGGATAAGGTTTCAAAGCCAGCTCCAGAGAAAGAAGCCGAGACTTCTGAAGAGGTCAAATAAATTGAAATACGGCACCTAAGTAGGTGTAGCGTTGATTTCGAACAGCCGTAGTCGCCCTTGATGAGCGATTGCGGCTGTCGTGTTTTTTGAGTGTTACTATTGTTATTTGCTCAAATAATACGCGGCGACGCAAGGGTTTGCGTTATTGTTAGTTTGAATAATGGAGCCTAGAATGAGTGATACCGAGGACCTTCTGGTTTGTGCGACTGTAGCTCTTGATCAATACATCAAGGCAAATGGCAAGAAGCACACTAAGCAGCGTAACGCTATTTTAGAGGTGTTCGTACGCGCTGGGGGACACCTAAGCCTATATGAAATTTTAGCGTTAGTTCAGCGAGCTCAACCCAATGTGGGGTTTGCGACAATTTATAGGACTATGAAGCTTTTTGTAGATGCAAAAATCGCCGATGAACAGCGGTTCGGGGGTGACCACGCAATCTACGAACTAAGGCACGGATCAGATCATCACGATCATATTATTTGTACGCGATGTGGTCGTATTTTTGAGTTTCACGATGATTTAATCGAGAGCCAGCAAGATTCTGTCGCGGCGTCTTTCGGGATAGAGGTTAGTCACCATCGACATGTAGTGCATGGCACCTGCACGGACTTAGACAGGTGCAACTCCCCAAAGAGTTAGTCCCCTGCAAAAACTAAAAACCAAGCCCATTGAGCTTGGTTTTAAGAGGGTGCGCGAGAAGGGAATCGAACCCTTACAGCCAAACGGCCACAAGGTCCTTAACCTTGCGCGTCTACCAATTCCGCCACTCGCGCAGCGCTCTGTAATTACGAGGTCTATCCCTCTATGTCAAGTGCCTAGTCCAAAGAGTTTTGAATCATTCCCCGGAGGTCGTTTCAACGGCATCTTCATTATTAGTAGTATCTTCGGGATCAGCTTGATTGGTTTCGTCTATTGTATCTGTCGCACCACTGCTTTCGCCTGTGGTTTCCGGTGATAAATCAGGCGTTTCGACAGTATCTATTTCGGAAGGTAGGAATAGATCGAGATCTGGGAAGTCCGATAGAGGCTCTTCATTAATGTCGCCAAAGTCCAGTTCTTGGAGCCCTCCGCCGAGGATGTCGTCACCTAGAGATGTACCAGCCGCAAATTGAGGTGTTGAGCGTACAGCTAGGGAAATAGAGGTAAACATAAACATAATTGCGACTACTGTCGTCGCCTTTGATAGAAGATTTCCTGCGCCTCTTGGTCCAAACATAGTATTGCTGCCGCCTCCGCCAAAAGCAGCGCCGATATCGGAACCTTTTGATGGTTGTAGCAAGATTACAAGGATGAGGATCACGCAAAGAATGACGTGAAATGTGTTTATAAACAGATCCATTAGTTCACCAGTTCTACTGTATCGCTTCTGCGATACCTTTAAAGTCTTGTGCGTTGAGTGATGCTCCACCTACTAGCGCACCGTCTATATCAGGTTGGCTTAATAGATCACGTGCATTTTCGGGTTTGACTGACCCGCCGTATAAAATCTGCACCTTTTGAGCTACGTACGAAGGTAAATTATCTGACAACCAAGTGCGAATAAAACGATGCACATGTTGTGCCTGATCAGGACTAGCTGTTCGCCCTGTACCTATTGCCCATACTGGCTCGTATGCGACAATGATTGTTGCTATTTGATCCGCTTGTAAGCCAGATGTGCCTTTCGACAATTGAGCTGCAATTACCACCTCAAGCTCACCAGAGTCCCTTTGTTGTAGAGTCTCACCAATGCAGAGAATTGGTATTAGACCAGCTCTGAAGCCTGCTAGTACCTTTGCGTTTACGATTTCGTCTGTGTCGCCGAAGATGTTTCTGCGTTCAGAGTGACCCACCAGGACATGTGTAGCCCCTGCCTCCCTGAGCATCTCACCTGAGATGCCTCCAGTAAAGGCACCGCTGACTGCTCTCTCCAGATCTTGACCAGCGATAAGAATACCAGTGTGCTTCAATTTTTGCACAACGGCTGGAATCGAAATGAACGGTGGGGCGACGATGAAGTCGACTGACTGGTAGTCCAGTAGTGATGACTTCAACTGCATTGACAACTTCTCGGCTCCAACGGGTCCGAGGTTCATCTTCCAGTTTCCAGCTATTAGTGTTCGTCTTGACATTACTTTTTTGCCGCAGCTTTTATTGCTACCAATCCAGGTAAGGAAGAGCCTTGGATGTAACTAAGTGATGCGCCGCCGCCAGTTGAAATGTGCGAGAAGCAGTCGGAAATCTCAAGTTTGTTTGCAGCGGCGGCAGAGTCACCACCACCAATAACGGAGTACGCATCGGCTGCAGCTACCGCCTTTGCAACAGCGCGAGTCCCATCGGCATAGGTCTCTACCTCTGTCATGCCCATTGGACCGTTCCAGAAAATTGTCTTAGCTTTGGATATCGCCTCTGAGAAAAGCTCCATAGTTTCAGGACCAATATCGAATGCTGATTTGTCTGATGGTATGTAGGTCACCGTAGATGGTTCTGAAGTAATGGTTTCAGCGACAATGTGGTCAACAGGCAAGATCAACTCAACGCCTCGTTGTGCACATCTAGAGATGATCTTTTGCGCGACGTTAAATCTGTCGGGCTCCACCAGTGAGTTTCCGATCTCGTGCCCCTTGGAGGCGAGGAACGTATAGGCCATGGCCCCGCCAACGATTATGGTGTCCACTCGTGTCATCAGGGACTCAAGTACCTTTAGTTTGTCAGAGACTTTAGCGCCCCCAACAATGGCGATGAATGGTCGCTCTGGTTGCTCTTTTAGCTTAGAGAGAGCTTCGGTTTCAGCCAGGACTAGAGGTCCTACAGCTACTGACTGCATATGCCCCACAATCCCAGTTACAGATGAGTGATCCCTGTGCAGAACCCCAAAAGCATCGTTCACATAGATATCCGCCAGCTTAGACAATTGCTGGGTGAACTGTTTATCGTTGGTGCTCTCCCCTTTGTGAAAACGCAGGTTTTCTATTAGCATTACGTTGCCTGGCTTGAGCTCCTTTGCCAAGAATTCAACGTCTTCGCCTACACAGTCGTGAGCAAAGAAGATTTCAGAATCTTTCATATGCTCAGCCAATTTTTCTGCAACAGGCATCAGCGACAGTTTTGGAACTCTTTGCCCTTTTGGTCTCCCCAGGTGTGAGCATATTATAAGCTTTGCACCTGCATCTTTGAGGGTATTTATCGTAGGGAGTGCTGCTGTTAGCCTAGTGTCATCTTCAACCTTTCCGTCCTTGAGGGGAAGGTTCAGGTCTAGTCGCAACAATACTCGTTTGCCTTGAACGTCGAGAGATTCAATAGTGTTCATTGTGTTTTTTCTCCACACATAAGACGGGTTAGGTCTAATAGTCGGTTGGAATATCCCCATTCGTTATCGTACCAAGATAGAATCTTGAACATATTGCCTCCTATCGATGCAGTGAGGTCTAAGTCCACAATTGAGGAGTGGGGGTTACCAGTTATATCACTTGAGACCAGTGGGGCAGAAATAGCGGACAATACTCCGTTGAGCGGTCCAGATGCAGCCTCCGTGAAGAGGGCGTTGATCTCTTCAACTGTAGTCGATTGTTCGAGTTCTACAACGAGATCTACAATAGATACGTTTGGTGTTGGTACTCTGATGGCCATACCTTTTAGCTTTCCCGCTAACGCTGGGATCACCATTGCCACAGCGGTGGCGGCCCCAGTAGATGTGGGGACCATGTTCATAGCCGCGGCTCTAGCTCTCCGGAGGTCTCCCGTTTTATGGGGTGCATCCAACAGATTTTGGTCCATGGTGTAGGAGTGCACAGTAGTCATGAGCCCTCCGACAATTCCAAAGTTGTCTTGCAAGATCTTAGCGACCGGCGCTAAGCAGTTAGTTGTACAAGAGGCGTTGGATACAATCCTGTGCTCTGCAAGGTTCAGAGTTTCTTCGTTTACTCCAATGCAGATTGTCGCATCTGGATTCTTAGCGGGTGCAGAAATTACTACTTGTTTTGCTCCAGCTTCGATGTGCTTCATGGCTCCTGCGCGGTCACGAAACATTCCAGTGCACTCGAGGACTACGTCGATATCTTCTGAGCCCCATGGAAGCTCGCTTGGGTCTCTAATCGCCGAGGTTTTGACCAGCTTGCCGTCTATAGACAGACCGCCATCTACCTGCTTGACGTCGAGATTGGAGGGGCCGTGCACCGTATCATAGGTCAATAGGTGTGCGAGAACTTTGTCGTTAGTGAGGTCGTTGATATGTACAAATTGTATGTTTGGATCGCTCCAGCCAGCCCTTAGGGCACATCTGCCGATTCGTCCAAATCCATTTATTGCGACACGTATGGGCATCGACTCTCCTTTAGTGTTGAATCAACCTAGAATAGAGCCGATTAGTTTTAGCTAATGGCGCTAAGAAAAAGAGTTGTTGTAGATGGCTTAGCGGAATTGAACCGTGTATTCGCCGTCGTCTAGAAGGCTGATTTGCGCCCGTACTTCCACTCCAGCGCTCCTACTACAGGAGCCAGTATCAACGGTCCAAGTGACAGTTGCCACAGTAGAACTCTCTGCGGGTGCCATACTCCAGTTCCCAGATTCTGAGCACTCCATTTGGTCTTCGCCAATACGTATGGAGCCATTCGCGTGCCAACTCTCGTCTGGACGGAAGTTCAGGTTGGCATAGGTGAGGATCGCCCCGCTGCTAGATCCAGGTCTAAAGTCTTGTATGTCTAGGCTTACAAACCCATCAATAAAATCTAGAGAGTCACTGTCAGATGGCAGGTTAGCTCCAATTTGACGTGTGGGCTGTGTTTCTTGCCCTGACGATGTACTCTCTCCGCCCTTGGCGCAAGAGGTGAGCAATAGAATGATAAGTGCGTTACGCATGTTGTTCTCCTTACAAGTTTGGTATAACCGAAAAAAGTGAAGCAGGAGGAGGCTTCTTGACTACGGTCGCTGAAGTAACGAAAAAAGATGAGCGCTTTGAGGCGAACCCCGTGATTGCTGAGCGACGTCCGCTCTGGTCTTTGGCCCTGATCTATCTGTCATTGTCGGTCGCTATTACGTGGCCTGCGGCATTGTCGCCACTTCAGACAGTCCCTGGGACATCTCGTACTGACCTCTGGAACTCCCTCTGGTCTATTTGGTTTGTCCAGGACTCGATCATTAGT
>CAWVYO010000107.1:0-10890 GCA_963934385.1 uncultured bacterium | reverse complement strand
GCTGATGTCGATGGCGACACCTACGGTGATCCAACCAATACATATGAGTCTTGTTACATCAGCTCAGGCTGGGTGGCCGATAGTGGAGACTGTAACGATTCAGATGTTGGCATAAGCCCTAGTGCTGTAGAAATATGCGATCTGGTCGACAACGAATGTGATGGTATAATTGACAATGACGCTGACGTTTTGGGAGATGCCTCCTCTTGCCCAGCGGCTGATTGTGAGGATGTTTTAGTTGCTCGCCCAGCGGCTGGCACGGGTAATTTCTGGATAGACCCAGACGCTACGGGAACCAGTTTCGAAACTTTTTGCGATATGTCTAGTGAGGGTGGTGGTTGGACTTTGGCGGCCAATATTGACGATGTGAACGACCCGTGGTTACTGGCTCAAGACACAACGTGGGAGTCATTAGTACTGCGAAATGAGACTGTATTACCGTCGTACTCAACTGATATATCTGTCACGGCAAAATACGAGAGCTGGACCACCATTGAGGTGACAGACATGTACATATACTACAAGAATGACGGAGCCTATTTCTTGTGTGAGGGTTTAGATGTGAACGACACCCTATCAAACCTGTTTTCGATTATCCCTTCCCAGGGTGACTGTGTCTCGTACTGTACCTATTACGGAGAGGACAGAATGCCGTCTTCTGAGGGTTCAATGAATCCAGTCGGTCTTAATTGCAGTGATCCAAATGAAGGCTGGATGACTACCCCGTCGTATTCTGGAGCCGAAAACGCACGGGTCGGTGGACTGGCGTCAAATCATACATGTTGCGTTTATAATGCGTGGATAGGTGCTGCTGGTGACAGAGGCTACACAACGTCTAATCTGAATAAGACCTGGGGGGCTTACTCCGACGGCGCCGTAGCGGATGACAACATTATGGTGTTCGTCCGTTGAACTGGACAAGTGCCTATTAGCTAGTTTGGTCAGGACGGTTTTTCATAAAATCAGCCACACCGCCAAGGAACGTTTCAACATAAGAACGAAGCTCTTCGTCTTCTACCTGCTCCTTTAGCGCCTGTGACATACATGCCATCCAGGCCGCGGCACCAGCGGTGTCTATAGCAAACGGCATGTGCTTCTGGCGTAGGCGTGGGTGGCCGTGGCGCTCTATGTATAGGTTTGGACCGCCAAATCGACCGACGAGAAACATATATAGTTTTTCGATGCTACTGGATAGATCAGTCGGATGCATGGCGCGAATAGTCGATGCCTCGGGAAGGCTCTCCATGAGCTCATAGAACCTCTCCACCAAGGCTCTAATACCGTCATCTTGACCCAATGCATGGTACAAGCTAGGCTGTTTAAGGAAAAGAGTCATCTTTACACCTTTAGTATTCAGTGCGACACGAGTATTAAAGTAGTGACGACACTTGTCGATTATGTACGACTCACCACCACCTGGTCTGACTCGTTAGGTTTACTGCTTATTACTGTATACATTTGCGCATAATCACATGACGAATGCCGACTTCATTAAAAGGCTCTCCAAAAGTTTCGTAACCAAGCCGCTCGTAGAATCCAGCAGCTACTTGACGAGAATGTAAGACGACAGAAGTGATACCCACACTGGCAGCGTAAGCCTCAAGTGCCGAGACTAATCTTGCGCCAAGTCCGTTGCCTTGCAGTGATTTGTCAACGGCCATCTGCAGGAGTCTGCCTGACGTCGCGCTCTCTCTGTGAAGCAGAACACATCCGTACACGTGCTCCTCATCATTCATCACAAAGTGGTCACATTGACGTTCAACAGGAGAACAGACTTGCTCTTTAGTCATGCCAATAGGCTTACGCAGAATTCTGTAACGAAGGTCTAGTTCCTTTTGATAAAGTTCGCTATCTAGCTCTATTCTGTCAATTTTCATTGGGTATTCAGCTTCCGCTCGTTCATTATTAGGAGGCGTCGTGTATCGACCCAACTAAACGAAGTCTTATACCCATATCAGAGGAATCAAATAAGGGACAGAATTTGTTCATCTATACTACGAGACTGGGCTAGCACTGAGATGCTGGCCTGCTGCATTATTTGAGCTTTCGCCAAGTTGGCGGTCTCGTTGGCATAGTCTAGATCTTCGATCTGACTTCCGGCTCCAACTAGATTTTCATAATAAGTCTCGTTACCGCGTAGCGCCGAAACCAATCGGTTCTGGACGGCCCCTAGATCTGAGCGATATCCATTTAATTCGTCGATTGCTGCAGTTACATTGTCTATGGCTCTCTGTGCTCCGACCATACTGGCTATGCTGGTGAAAGGTGATTGTGCCAGTAATGTCGAGTCGGCGTCCAGTTTCCCAAACCTAACGGCTATACGGTCATTAGAGCTGTTGTTGATTCCAACCTGCATTTCAATAATTGAATTAGAGCCCGACGCTGTTAGGTTGATACCGTTAAATTCAGTGACTTTGGCTATCTGGTCTAGCTCATCGCTAAGTTGAATATATTCATCGCTCAGATATCCTCTCTCAGTATTTGCCAAAGTCTCAGAGGATCCCTGGACAGCGAGTTCTCTCATGCGCTTATAGATATTCCCAGCAGTCTCATAGGCGCCTTCTGCAACCTGAATCATTGAGATTCCGTCGTTGGTATTTCTCATGGCCTGCTTGGTAGAGCGAGCTTTAGTATCGAGATTGGAGGCCACAGCCATGCCAGCGGCATCATCAGCGGCTTTTGTGATCCGCTTACCACTCGAAACCTTACTAAAGGAGTTCGAGAGGTTTCTGGTTGCCTGACTTACTTGTCTTCTGGCGAAACCGCTGTTCATGTTTAGAGTGAGAGCCATATTAGAACGTTGCTTCCTGAGTGTAAGGTTGTGCTGAAACCTTTGGATGCCCGCAGTAACGGAAACTCGTTGAAAGGTGTTTAGCGAAAAAATACTATTTTGTTAGATCTTAAACGGTAAATCTGATGGATTTATAGGAGCTTTTTCGAATTTATAATCTATAGTCTTCACGCTGAAAGGCTCTGCTAAGGACAACCGTTTTCCTGGTACTTATGGCGTTAGTGTAAGCTATCGGGGTTCCGGGAAGTTTTTTGGCTATGTGTACCTTTGTGTCACCAGAACCGATTTTTTATCGTGGCTTGAGAACCTGTATAATATGGGTAATATAAACTAAATTTCGGGTCTTTCAGAGCCTCTCTAAGATCCATACAGCCTGTAGAGCCAGAGTATTTTGTCAGACTGAGCCTTAACTGTGCTACATTATTTTCTCTAAAATAAACAACCTATAGAACCAAGGAAAAAATCTATGGCTACTTACAAATGTGACAAATGCGGCATGGGTGTAAACGCGACATGTGCACACTGTGATCAACCCCTAGTCAACGATGAACTCACAAAGGCTGACGGTTCAAACGTTCAGGTTTCCAAATGCCCAGAAGGACATGGAAAGATAAAATCACCAATGTGTTGTGGCTCTGACATGAGCTGTTCTATTTAGAATAGGTGAAGTAATCAGGGTGTTAAGGCACCGATACTGACATCTGGTATAAATGCATAGTTGCGCTTAGGGCTTATCTATTTGTTTTGTAGTTACCATTTGAAAGGCGAGATAGATTTCTGCGTACTAGAGTCGTTTAAGTATGTTTTGTAACTAGTAAGTGAAGGATTTGAGTACTCATGAGTGGTTCATATTGTAATAAGTTTGAGGCCTTAAACTCCGGTGAATTCAACACCTTAAGTGTACTGGAAGACGGTGCGTGGGGGCGTAGTTTTGAGTTTAAAGAATTACTGATCCTCGCGAATTATTTTAAGCCTTACAGGCTTATGAGTGGGCAGGTACTGTTCGAACAAGGGGACAGGTTTGCCTTTCTCTGTTTGATTGCATCTGGCACTGTAGAGGTCTTTAAAGAGGGCACTCAGGGAGAGTTGAGGAAGTTAATAAACATGAAGGCTGGTAAGACCCTGGGAGAGATGAGTCTAATTGACGGAGAAAGCCGCTCAGCGACCTGTCGCGCAGGAAAAGAAGCAAAAGTATTAATTTTGGATAGCGAAAGATTTGAAGCTCTCAAGGAGGACCATCCACACGTAGCTTTGTCCTTGGTTACATCACTAGCAAAGGATATTAGTCGCCGGTTACGGAAGACAACAGGTACATTGTTATCAATCCATATTGAAGCTGACCCTTTGTTGTTCTAGGGCTACGCTCTCAATTATTAATACCGTCAGGTAAGCGGCTTAATTTTCTTCGGCGAAAGAGTGTTGCATTAGCGCCTCTAAAGGGACCATCTGTAGAGTTCTCTGATGGGTGGACTCTAGGACAACAGGGCATGCCTTTCCATCTAGGTAAGCTTGGTACCAGCTTCCTGCGCACACACACCACTGGTTTCCTTGCTTTAGTCCTGGAAATCCGTGTTGACGTGCTGGAGTTATAAGGTCGTTGCCCAGAACCAGCAGGAACTCAAGAAACTCTTGGGTGACTCTGGCACATACGGTGTGTACGCCGAAATCAGTGTCGTCAGTGTTGCAACAACCATCTCGATACCACCCAGTTTTTGGTGAGCTAGAACAACTAGCTAGCGGTGTGCCTAATACATTTAATGATCTTATCTGCTGGGGGTTTTGATGTGTCGACATATTGGAACTCCTTAATTACAGTCTATATAAGACGCTCAACCCAACGCGCCACAGTCCAAGAGAGTAACTTCCGTTGCCGCTTGGTACTGAAGGGGCAGTACCAGCTGTTGCGGTGAGGTTAGATATGGAATTTGTGATCTCTCGATCTTGAATATCAAAATAAGCTGCAGAGTAGCCTAAGCTCAAGTTGTTATTGATTGTTTGTAGCACACCAGCATAATAATCTATGGACTGGAAATCTAAATTACCTGGATGAACCCATTCATCTGGTGTTGCGTTTGGGGCGAACATAAAGCCTGCAGTTATATCCAAGCTAGAGTTTGACCAACTCAGCCTAGCTCCTAGGGGAAACGTGTCCCTATATCCGTTAACGCCGACAGACTGTGTAGATCCTAACAATTCGGGTTCAGTTAGCCCGTAGTACTCCAAAAGCTGGAGAAATTCGGGGTCTTCTGATACCACCGTCATGTTCTCGACTGTGGCAGAAATCTCAGACGTCGCGCTCCAGTCCACCCAACTGCCTTCGGCGGTCAAGCTAAATGATCCCAATGGTAGAGTGATCGAATATTGAGCCTCCATTGGGATGATTACTTCGCCTTGCAACTCTCCCTCCAAAACTAAGTTTAGGACGTTTGAAGGTCGCATTAGTACCTTTCCCTGCACGGTGGTATTGATCTGAGATCTGTATGAACCGGTGGCTTCCAAACCACCATCACTGCGATACCTGAATCCGATGTTACCACCTAAACCAATCGCTTTACTGTCCTCTAGTGTTCTTGTTCCCTCCATCAACGGCTCGCCAATAAGGCTCTCTGTCTCTTCGCTATCGAATAACGAAAATAGTATGGCACCCGTGTCGATGGCAACGACTGAGGAGGCTCTGACACTGGCTAGAGATGCACCCGCCCCAACGGTTAGGTTGTCGCTGACGGTATACGCGAGGCTAGAATCTAGCTGCATTATAAGTATTCCGCCTTCGATCCCGTGAAATCGTTGGCTCTGGTTTTCACCGGCATCACCAGATCTAGCGTACGGAACTCCCATATTGAGACCAAACCCCAAGCGTTCACCAATAGGCAAGGTCATTGCGATAAATGGCACAAGGTCTGTTGATTTGTACATTACAGATTCTTCACCAGCCAGGTTCGACGAGTAATCTGAGCCAATCATCCCCAGATCGAACAGCAGTGTCGGTCTGTCGCTAATTGCGGCAGCAGGGTTGAAAGCCACGCCGAGTACTCCAGGCTGAGATGTCCCAGAAAAAACGCCGCCGTACTCGGGGAGCCCGAGTCCCGAAAAAGTCCCAGCAGCAAAACAAGGCGATGCTGTCAATATGCTGATGAACCCAATGTAAAGACTATTTAGGGCTCTTCTCAATTATCCTTTCCTTCTTATTAGGGCTGCGAGGGTAACGACAAAGCCCCAGATTAGGCCGGTTCTTTTTTGATTAGGCGATGCAGAACATCCGCAATTTTTAGTCTCCACGGTGTCTGCTAAGCTCGTTATCTCAAAAGATATCGACGAAGGCGACGGGTCCTCGTTGAGCCAACTGTCTCTAGACTTCACCAGAAGAGTGTGATCTCCGTCGGCGGCATCTGCGATCTCAATAGTTTCCGTCACAGACCACGAAGACCATGTCTGTTCATCTAATGACCAACTGACTGCCAAAGTGCCATTGCGGTCATCAGTTGCAGTAACTTCAAATGTCGCGATACTTGGAGCCTTCGATATACTGACAAGACTAACGGTGGTATCTGGTGGTACTTTGTCGACTTCGGGATCGTCCTCATCATATAGTTTAATTAGCGTTTTTACCTCTCCGTCGCCCCAGGTGACATCCTGTACGCGGATGTAAGTCCCGTAGGTGTGGAACTGGGTTGTGAACAAAACGATGTTGTCGAGCTCGGAGGCGGCCCAGACAGATAGCCAGCCCTCAAGGAATGCTACCAAGTCCTGATTGGCACCTTCTTGACCTGACAGTAGGTGATCTGCTCGAAGTTCTTCTACTTCCAGGTTCAATTCGTGTAGATTCAAGGTTAACGATGTGATCGAATTATCTAACGCTAGACTCATTTGAGCGGTCGCGGATAGGTCTGCATAGGCGAGTTCTACATTGGAGCCTTCGACTACGCCTCCTATTAGTACCTCAAGTCCGGATAGTGATACTGTGGATTCATCCGGGTTAATTTCAACAATTGGTGGGGAGAGGAATACCGCACTAGCTGTTATTCCTGCGACATTTGGATCAAACAGCCCCTCTACGGAACTCCAGAGAAGTTCCATTCGGTCCTCTGTGAAGCAGAGATAGCCTTCCTCCCATAGAGCGATGAACATGGAGTTTATCTGTGACTCTGTGGCGCCTAAACCAAGGGAAGCCCCGCTACCATCACCAAACGAGATCTCTGGCTCTCGCCCAACCGTACCACTGTGATTGGCTGTAGTGCAGGAGGGGTCACCTACCCAATGAACATCCATGTCTCCACCTATGGAGATAGACTTAGAAGATGTGTGGCTCTCGGTAAGCCCAACAGATACGTCAAAATCATCTATCTGACCCGATAGTAGTGAAGCGCTCCAGTATTCGCTCAATAGGTCTGAGGCCATGGTCTTCGAGGTCTCTGCAATAGTCTCAAATATTGTCTCCTCCAAAAAATAGAGCAACAAGTCATCTGGCACCCAGCTGACGTCCATATCCAATTCACCCGTAAACGATGGATTGCCGATGACTTCAACCTCTAAGTCTCCGTTGACAACCTTCGGAAGTAGGGAGATCTCAAATATTGCATTCGTTACACGAAGGTACAAAATATCTGTCTCGAATTCGCCGCATATGTCGAGCCAGTCCTCGTCCTCGCCATACGCGATCATGTCGTCCCCATAGATATTGCCGAACTCTACACGTATTTTGACTTCGTCGTTGTATAGAGAGATCTGTAGGTCGTTCACGGGTATGTTCAGGTTGAAGTCCCGTATCCCAAGTTCGTCATAACAGTCGTACTCGGTAGCTACCTCGGATTCGTAGATCTCAATCTCTGTTCCAGAAACTATTGAGCTTAGATATTCTAGACCGTGTGGAAAAATAGCGGCTTGAATACCTCCGGTCACAGCACCTACATTTGGACTCCACAGTAATGTTAAAAAGGTTAGTCCAGACAGCATTTCAATCCATTTGTTAATACATTTACAGGTTACCAGACTAAAGGAGATTAGACCATAGGTCTACCGCAGATTGAATTTAGCTTTAGTAGTTTATATAAAGATACTAACTTTATACTTGGCTTAATTCTGCGTTTGAGATAAACGGCGAATCTCGATGGAGGTCCGTGGCGGCGTGTTCAAAATGACACTTGTCCCTCTAGAGTTGGCAGATTGGCTTTGCTATGTTGAATCTACGAACCAAATCTCATTAAAATACAATTCGTATTTGGAGAAGTTCATGAAGATTATTAACACAAGGGCCCCTTTAATATATATCACGCTGCTTTCCGTCATGGCTCAAGGTTGCCTTAAGATGGAACCAGAGATCAACGAATATGGACTTGGCAATGCTTCCAAGGAATTGGTAGAGGGGACTCCAGAAGCTGTGGGTGTACTGGCTCTACTCAACCACGAACATACATCTGCGGTAATGCTAGATGAGTCCGTAGAACTAGATGTCAGAGCCGCTAACGCCATTATCGATGTGCGCGATGGGGAGGACGGGATCGCTCAGACAGATGATGATAATCTGTTTATATCTATTGAAGAAGTCGATAGTGTGTCCTGGGTAGGTCCCACGGCCATGGCGTCTCTTCAACTTTACGTTGTAAACTACGGTTGGGTGCCTCTTGGAGATGAACATCTCGGAACATGGGATGGCGTAGGGTTCACGGTTGATGAGGCTGACCTAACCTTGGAGCTTGTAAATACAGCTAGCGCAGAGGTTTTAGACCACGAGGTGAGGCTGGATTCAAGAGCTGTTGACAGTATCATCGCGTCGCGTCCGTTTCAGACTGTTTTGGAGTTGTCAGAGCTTTGGTATGTTGGAGAGAGTACTCTGGGTAGCCTGAAGCTTTATTCCTTAGGTGAACCCAATAATAGTGCCTTCTGCGATCCATCTGTTTCTGAGATAGATGACGTTCGTACCGAAGTTATGAACGATATGTTTAGACAGTTTGATACCAAGTCAAGCCGGACATCTTCGTTTCATAGCTACAAGATCACAGGTTGTGAAGGGTTCATCGGGGACTCAGAGCTTGAACAGTTGGTTGCTGAGGAAATTGGAGCAGTCGTAAGCGCTGTCGACATCGATCAAATGGGCGGGCTCAACGATGGTGTAGATTCGTTTGAATCACTGTTGTTCGGCGCAATCCAGAGGTCTACAGAAGAGCAACTGGACGGTGATCGCTCTAACGAGAGCGCAATCGAATTACTGGAATCAGAAGCCTCTCAGTTTGTTTTCGACCTAGAGCGCGGTCCATACCAGCTGCTCGAGGTGTGGATGTACGGTGAGGACAGTGATTGCAGAGAGGAGTTGGTAGCGGCTCTAGAGGCTGAAAGCAGTAGACTCGTTGTCTTTTCGGCCTCTGTTGGCTGTCAGTAAACTACCTGTTTAGGCTGTTTGTATTTGCCGGTGTTTAGGAATCCGCATTCCTCATCTCGCTATTATTAAGTTTTAATGTTCGCGGATATAGCTTCTAAAAAAGGAGCAGTCCCAGCCCAATGACAACCGCTGTGTATCCAATAAGTGTGATGTCTATAGTGGCTGGTATTAGAGTGTGCATCGGCGCAATATTTGGAACAGTAGGCCATCTACGATTGTGTTGCCAGTCACCATTGTCGCCCTGTTGGAACCAAGGAAAATGACTTGCCGTCACCTCTTCGGTGTATGTTTGAATCTCTTCGAGTTCTGGCGTTGGTGCTTTGAATATCATCTTACCTCCCATGTCTATACCTGAGGTTAGCTCCATAGGGGTTGACATGTCAAGATAAAATAAAACATGATTGTGAAGTAAGCGTGGTTGTACGTCAATTTACCTAAACCATGACACCAATTGAATTTAGTTTATAGTCCTGAAGGTGAGAAATCGGTCATGATGATATCGAGCTCATTTATTTCAGGAAGTAATAGCGAGAATAATGCGTCATCTATTGCTGGCTCCTCCCCAAAGATATCCACTAGCTCCAGAGGGTCGGTTGTAATGTCGTACCGCTCACGACTACCAGTCCAGCGATATATCAATCTTTGCCCACTAACTTCGACGCTTTGAGAGACTCCGAAATATTCATCAGCAGTTACTGAAAAAAGGGCTCTGTCTGTCTCCGACGTACCAATGATGTAACCACTCATCTGAGCTGGAATATCGAGCCCAATGGCATGCATTATTGTTGGAGCTATGTCCTCATTTGCCGATGGAAGATCGACCGCTGTTGGAGTCAGACCATCTGCCCAGAAGGCTACTATGTTTGTGGTCTCCTCTGTGTAGATGTCCACGTCGTGTGTGAAGCCTTCATGATCGAAAAGTTGTTCTCCATGGTCCGTCATAATGACTACCAGTGTGTCTGTAAGAGCATTGGAATCCAGTAGCCCTTGCCATAGAACCCCAAAAGACTCATCGAGATAGGCTACCTCTCCGTCGTAGTATGCGTTCAGATTTAGCAGGATGTCCTCGCGAACACTGGAAGATGAATTTGGCCATCTGGGTTCCAGAATTGAGATGAGATCTTTTGAGCGCCAATCGATGCCCATATATGGCAACGATTCGATGCCCGGAACATATGAGTTAGGAGCTGAGAACGGTTGGTGGGGATCTTGAAAATGTAGGTAATAGAACCACCTAGACGGTTGCTCTTGATCAGGTAGGTTGCTCAAGGCCATTGCCGTTACCGTATCAGCGTGGGCTGGATTGAGATTCATGGACTCATCGAAACCCTGGAATAGATTCCCAATCGACAATAGGACATGAGAACCGACCAGCTTGGTGTGAAAGCCTTCCTCCTGGAGTAATTCTGGCAACATAACTGCTGAATCTGGGTAATCGACGATGTCCATAGGGACAAAGCCTTTCTCCACGCCCGATGTGCCAGTGAGTAGGCAACCCATGGAGACGAATGTCCAGTTTGAGCACGCACGGTTGTTATTTAGCACTACCGACCCATCCAAAACCGATGAAAGGTTTGGCATAAGAGATGGGGTGATGCGGTCCCGCCTAAGTGTGTCCAGTGTAATGAACAAGACGTTACTCCATGGCGTGGAGCGCTCGACTATTGGCACCCCTGATGTCCCTCCTGTTTCTGTAGTGTCTGTAGTGTCTGTAGTGTCTGTA
>CAWVYO010000106.1:0-10948 GCA_963934385.1 uncultured bacterium | reverse complement strand
TATTGACATGTTCGCTGATAAGCTCTCCCTTGAAGAGGTAGTCGAGCGAGTAGAGCGATTTAAACCAGATTTAGTAGGTATGACAGCCTTGACTCCGAGCGCCACAAACTGTGAGCGCCTATCTGAATCGATTAGAGAGAAGCTTCCACATATAAAGATCATTTGGGGTGGTATTCACGCTGAGGTGTTCGCTCAAGAGGTCTGTCGTGCAGGTTGGGCAGATTATGTCGCCCATGGCGATGGAGAGATTACAGCAGTAGAGCTGGTGGACGCCTTGGAAGCCGAGAAAGACGACTTTTCGAGTATTGATGGTCTAACGTGGCGCACCGTTGATGGGGACGCCATCACCAACAAGGCTCGCGAGTTAAACAGGGACCTTGATTCCCTACAGTATCCAGCTTGGCACCTTTTCCCTATTCACAAGTACGGTCTTCTGCCGTTTGCGGACATTGCAAAACCTGTTCTTACTATCTCTGGATCGAGGGGCTGCCCGTATAGATGCGATTACTGCTCTTTGATTCACACTGGAGGAAAGACCTTCAGGCGTCGAGATCCCATAAAGATCGTCGATGAATACGAATACATGGTGGATAGGTACGGCGTAAAGCAGATCGGTTTTATCGATCCTATTTTTCCTCTCGTAAAGAAGGACTTAAGACCTCTCTGCGAAGAGATAATAAAGCGCGGTCTAGACAAGCGCTGCGTGTGGCTGTCTGAGACTAGAGCTGATCGTCTGGACAAAGAGACCGCAGATCTCATGTACAAGGGCGGCTGTCGTCGTGTGCTTATGGGTATTGAGTCTGGCAGTGACTTACTGCTAGGCAACGTAAATAAGACTCTCACCACCAGTAGTGTTCGCGACGGTGTGGCCAACGCTCACGCCGCAGGTCTGCAGACTGTTGGGCTCTTCATGCTCGGTCTCCCTGGCGAGACTCCAGAGATGAGCCTTCAGACTATTGAGTTCGCTGTCGAGCTCGACCTGGACTTTGCAAAGTTTGCCATCACCACCCCGTTTCCTGGCTCAAAACTGTTTGAAGACGCGTGGCAAAAGACACTCTTCCGCGATGACTGGGAGAACTACACTACGTTCAACCCAGATCCCGACAGGCTTCTCTACCACCCGCACGGTTACGATCCAGCAGAACTAATTCGCATGCAGCAGTATTCATTACGCCGCTTTTATATGCGACCCCGCCAAGTCAAGAAGCAGATGGTTGAGTTGAGAACGATTTCGCCAAAGATGTTCTTGTACGGTCTCTACGGAATGGCCATTTAGAGCCCTTAGTCTAGACCTGTGTAGTCTCAGATGGGTTGCCCCAGTCCACTATCTCCCAGCCTCGTGAGTGAGCTGTTTTTCGAAGCCTAGGGTCTGGATTCACTGCTACAGGGTGTCCGATCACCTCCAGTAGTGGAAGGTCAGAATTGGAGTCGGTGTAAAAGACGCAATCGCCTAGATTCACCCCTTTTTTCTTCGCGTACTCAATGGCGAGATGTACTTTCCCGATACCGAAACATAACGGTTCCTGTACTGACCCTGTGTAGCGACCATTTTCGTCGACTTGAAACCGAGTGCAGATGTAGCCATCTAGCCCAAGCATTTCGGCGGCTACCTCTGCTACATAAACAGAGCTGGCGGTTAGGAGCACCAACTGATCACCTTGGTTTCTGTGATGCCTAAGGGCCATCTCTGCGCCAGGACGCACGAGGTCCCTCAATTCCGAGTGAAAGAAGGTTCTTGAGCGTTCTCGCATCTCGGATTCAAGCCTGCCCTCTAGGGCTGTGATGGCCTTTCTCATGGCGTCGTCGAGTTTGGCGAAGCCTAGGTGGTACTTGAACAGCCAGCCACCAGCTAGCAGTGCTTGCCAAGGTGAGATGTAGCCGTCTCTTAATTCTGCTCTCACCCACATTGAGGCTGAGTTTTTGGAAATGATGGTGCGATCGAAGTCGAAAAAGGCAATGGTCATAAAAGTATATGCCTATAGGAGTACACCCTGAATGAGTAGCGTAAATTCCGAGAGTGCCTCTCGGCCCTCCGGCGACATGTCTAGAAATTCTACTGCGATACTGTTGCTCTTTATGGCGACACCAGATTGATTTGGTAGCTCCTTACATCTAGCGACCTTGCCACGGCATCGAAAAATTGATTCACTTGTGGGTACTGTAAATCCCAGTAAGATTACGTCGCCTATTTTGTGAGTCGTATATTCTTCAAACTTTAGCCCCGTAACGGAGAAGTTCATGAACGGATCAGGGGAGTGCCAACTCTCTCCTGCGGTCTCAAGACCACTTGATATCCATGCGTCTATACTGGCTTCGCTTTCATCGGGTTTAATTGCACGAAAAGCCAGGTCAACAGAGCCGTAGAGTCTAGGGAAGGCTCGTTTGTCTGGTTCGCTGACCGCTTTTTGTGCGGCTTTCATGTGGCTTCCTTGTACCTCAGAGATGGTTGCGATAACTCTTGCGCCCCGTATCTCTGTTAGGTCAAGGATAACCTGAGCTCCGACTGATATGGGAGGTACAGGCTCATCTATTTCTAGATCGTAGGCAAGTCCGTCGAAGTGTGTGATGCGACCTCGGGCGATAACTGGCGGCACCAAACTGGTGCAGACCACATCTACAGAGCTGGATATTGGTTGTCCAATTTCAAGGGGCATGTTCTACATATCCTACATGTTTTCGGGTCAATAGTTCTGTGCAACTACTATTGTTCATACCATTTTGGAGTGACCAATTGTTGATAGGTTTCGACTTTTAATGGGTTGATTTTTTGTTTTACAGCACCAAGAGCCATCATTGCAGAGACTTTAGCGAACCAAATATACATGTCACGCTTGTAGTCAACCTTTGAAGTTAGACCCTTTAATAGCCATTTTGGCGTTACAAGTTTCTTATTCATTCGATGGAGTTCTTGCGCGATTTCGTAACGTGTCATGTACTTTGAATCTAAGACAGGGGTCATCCAGTCAAACTCATCGAACTCGTCCATGGTTATCTTGCCGTCACGCAGAGCGTCGTCAAAAACGACCGTACCAGGGACAGGTGTAATCGGGTGAAACGCAGGAAAGTCAACTCCCAAGCCCATCGCCATATCTAGTTGTCGATCCAAGGACTCTTGGTTCTCGTCTTCAACCCCGACAATAAATGTCGCTTGAACGAAGACTTCTGGGTATTTCTCCCTGAAGATTTTTAGGGCCTGCTCAGCGGTTCCGCCTGAATAGAAGCGCTTATCTAGATGGGCCAAACCCTCGTCTTCGGCTCGCTCCACCCCAATCAAGATGTGGGACATTCCAGCCCTTATCTGCTGCTCCAATATCCCTTTCTTCTCATCTCTTACAATGGAATCGGCTCTCATGAACGTCATCCACTTTGTCTTCATTCCAGAGTTGATCATCGCCATAGAGAACTCGTGGTTAAACCTCGGATCTATGTTCCATGACTCATCTACCCAGACATACGAGCGTTTTCCGTATTTGTGGTAGAGCAGCTCAACCTCTTCCATCATTTTGTCTACTGACTTGGTTCTCCACTTGGGTATTAGCTTCTGCTTTCCGTCGCCTATGTCCTTACGCTCCGCCATGGTGGTCCACCAAGCGCAAAATGAGCAGCTAGAGACACAGCCTCTGGAGTGATGAAGTGTCGCTCCGCCGGGAGAGAATAGGTATCTAGAGCGCCCATACTCAGACATAGGCATCATGTCGTACGCGGGCATCGGCAGTGTGTCTAGATCCTTGACCAGGGCCCGTGGGTGGTTTCGGTGAACTTTGCCCTCTACCCCGTAGACTAGCCCGTCTATCTTTGAGAAATCTGGGTCTTCATTACACGCCTCATTTACGAGCTCTTGGAAAGTAATCTCTCCTTCGCCAACGCAAATAAGATCAATATCGGGGTGTGTTGCGTACCTGTTGGCGAGGTTTGAGAAGTGCCCACCACCTGCAACAGTAATAGCTTCGGGAGCGGCCTCTTTGCACAGTCTGAAAAACCGCATGGCCTGCTTGGTGTAGAGGGCGTGGTTCTCGCCGCAGCCAATAAGCTCTGGTTTGAAACTCTGGATCTCTTCGTAGAGTGTCTTCCAGCCCATTCTAATTGGCAGGCAGTCGATTACTTTTACGTCGTGACCGTCAGCCCGGGCCATAGCCGCTAGCGCTGGGAGAGCCTGTTGTAACAGAAAATTGTCCCCCTCAGCAGTGAAGGGCCAGTAAGGTCGAGGTGGTTGGACTAGTAGAACTCTCATGAAACTAAGTCTAACTGCCTCTGTGTGACCTTCGCCACATCTCTTATTTAGGTCTGGCGACTATCATCCAGGCGCGGTTGTGGTGCGTTGTCGCTGGGCGAGACCTTAGTTGCGCCTCTAAGTCTATGATTTCAATAAGGTTTAGCTCTCCACCGGCAGCCTCATAAGGTCCCGATGGGATATAGTGTGTGGGCATTAGATATAGGATATCCCAGTCCTTAAATAGCTCCCGGAGTCTCTCTTCTGAGAATGTCTGTATCCAGCGGTCGCCAGCAACGTGGACGACCCCGTCAGACAGGAGTGCTTTCAGGGTACCTGGGGCAACATCGAGAGATGCACCCCAGCCCCACCGTGCCTCAACCGAGGACAAGAGGAGACCTCCTGGTTTTAAAATACGTTTTACCTCTTGTAATACAGCTTCGGGGTCCTCTACGTAGCAGAGGACTTCTGCCGCTATAACGGTGTCTACTAGCTCCACATTCGGTAGTTTCTCGCCGGTAGTCCAATGAAAGTCTACCCGGCCAAGCTCCGCATGCTTGGTCTCTTTTAGATTTACGCAGTGCTGAAGTGCCCGCCATATGGATCGGAGATCAGGATCAACATGCTCCACATCAAGCCCCTTCTCGAGGAGCCATGTTGTAAAGCGCCCCACGCCTCCACCGAGGTCCATCACGCGACCGTGAGTTGGTAGCCACCGTTTCCAATGGTGCATGTATAGGTCGCGTTCAAGTAGTTTGTCAGAGTGGTTTGGTGCGGTAGGGTCTAAGAAGTCCAGCCACTCTGGGTGATCCTCCCAAGCCCTAACCATTCCTTCCAGATTGTCCATTTGAGGGGTAGGGGAGGGTGCCCCCAAGTGAATAGCCTCAAGGCGAGGGTCTCCAGCCTTTAGCTTGAAGGCAACTCCAGCCAAACAATGAATGCACTCTATTTTATAAGGGGAATTGCCTGTAATGGGCGAAATAGCGCCCGTTAATGACGTTGCATTTGATAGTGACATGTGCCCCTTTTACCTCGAATGAGAGTTAACTTGTAACTCAATGGGTTGACACATGGCTCAATGTGGAACATTATGTTGTTGTGCTCAGGGACTTTTCTGAGTCACAATATCCCCAACCCACTTATTAGGAGGGCATCATGCAGTGGCGTCCATCACCTCGTCCAAAGCCCGAACCTAAAAAATAGGGCTTCAAGTTGCCGATGATTAATCGGCGGTCTTTGAGGAAAAAAGAGCCGGCTCCCATTTTTTGGGAGGCGGCTTTTTTTTTCGCCCCTTGATCTATTCTACACGATCGAGCTATACTGAACAAACCTTCACCTAATTGCCCTCCTATCACCATTTAAAACGGTTAAATCTCGCCCATGTTAGTTCTTGGAATAGACCCAGGTTGTGGTACTACAGGCTTTGGATTTGTAGATAAGGTGAGGGGTAAATACCAGCTGGTAGCTGGTGGGGCAGTCTCAACAAAGTCCTCGACGCCTATGGAACAGCGCTTGCGGGAAATATACGAGACACTTGTTGCTCAGATCACTATCCACAAGCCAGACGTTATAGCGATTGAGGCTATTTTTCGGCACAAGTCGTCTGAATCCGCCTTGAAGCTGGGACAGGCTCGAGGTGTTGCACTGTTGGCAGCATCACAGGCTAACGTTGAGGTGTTCGAGTACAACGCAATGACGGTCAAGAAGTCCGTTACAGGCAGCGGTAGGGCGGATAAAGGTCAGATAGGTAGAGTCGTAGAGATGCTGCTTGGCGGCAAGGTTAACGGTCCCCACGACACTCTGGATGCTATCGCTATAGCTATCACCCATCACGCCCATGCTGGGCACCACGCAATGCTTAGGGGCGCGAAATGATAGGGAGATTACGGGGCGAAACAGTAGAGAGAGGACCGGGTTTTATAGTTTTAGAGGTCGGTGGTGTGGGGTATCACGTACGAATGGGGACCCGTCAGTTGGCGGCGTTGCCCGATATTGGAGAGGTCGTTCTGTCGATACAGACACAGGTGAGAGAGGATGACATTTCGTTGTTTGGATTTCATGACTCACATGATCGGGATGCCTTTAGGGTACTGTTGTCAGTCTCTGGTGTTGGTCCCAAGGCGGCAATAGCTCTGTTGGGGGCTCTTTCACTACACGATCTAGCCGCAGCAATTGACAGCGAAAATATTGCGGTCATATCAAAGGCGCCAGGCATCGGGGCCAAGACAGCTAAGAGGCTGTCGCTTGAGCTCAAAGGCAAGTTATCGGTGGGAATAGACATTTCTCAAGGTCCGACTTCACAATCCCGCAGTATAAGCTCGGATCCACTGCCATTGGCTTTGGCTCAATTGGGTTACAGAAAGAGCGAGATAGATGTGGCTATTAATCATCTAGAGGCATCTGACATGGCTACAGGTCCAATAGAGAAGCGTCTGTCTGAGGCGCTGCGGGCCTTGGCTGGAGGTGGATTATGAGTAGAGTTGTAGATGGTGGGGAGTACGATGTACTAACAGAGGTGATCGACCCAGCTCTTAGACCGAAAAATTTCGACGAATATATCGGTCAGGAGAAGATGAAGTCCAACCTAAGGGTATATATTCGGGCCGCGTTAGAGCGTGGTGATGCGCTAGATCACGTGCTCTTAGCTGGACCTCCAGGTCTAGGAAAGACCTCTATGGCCTACATTATAGCCGAAGAACTGGGGGTACCTATCAGAACAGCTTCTGGCCCTACGCTAGAGCGAGGTGGCGACCTTGCGGCAATATTGAACAGTTTGGAGCCTCGAGAGGTTCTGTTTATAGATGAGATTCATAGGCTGCAGAGAGCTGTAGAGGAGATCATGTATCCCGCTATGGAGGACTACCATATCGATATGATCTTGGGCTCCGGGCCAGGAGCTCAGTCGGTGAGGCTACCAGTACCACCATTTACTCTTATCGGCGCCACCACTCGCATGGGGCTTTTAACTCCCCCATTGAGAGCTAGATTTGGTATTCAGTGCCCCCTTGAATTTTACAAGCCCAGCGAATTAAATCAGATAATACGGTCATCTGCTAATAGGTTGGGTCTCTCGATCTCAGAAGAGGGTTCCTTGGAGCTAGCCCAGCGCTCACGTGGAACTCCTCGAATCGCAAACAGGTTACTGCGACGCGTGCGCGATTTCGCTCAAGTTGAGGGGGACGGTTCTATAGACATCGCCATCGCAAAAGAATCCCTTCGGCGCTTGGATGTCGATAGCGAGGGGTTGGATGGAATGGACCGCCGAGTGCTGGAGGCCATAGTAAACAAGTTTGACGGGGGACCAGTTGGATTGAGCAACCTCGCCGCCGCAATAGGTGAAGAGGCGCACACTATTGAAGAGGTTTACGAGCCATATCTCATTATGCGAGGGTTTATGCAGAGGACTCCCCGTGGTCGGATTGTTACAAGCCGCGGATTAGTTCACATGGGGTTAACGGTTCCAGTAAAGGTCGACCCAGAACCCCTATCTCAGGAGGAGTTGTTTTGATGCTATTAATGGCATTAGCCTGCTCTCAGATGGCCTCGGGTGGCGGGAGCGGTATTGAGGTCCAGAGTTTGGAGATCTCGGGGGTTGCATTTGAGGTGGAGGTTGCCTCCACCCCTAGTTCTCGTCAGCAAGGACTCATGTACAGGGAGTCGCTAGCTGAGGATCACGGTATGTTATTTGTCTACCCAGACTCAGCCCTTAGAACATTCTGGATGGCAAATACTCAGATACCCCTCTCAATCGCTTTCGTGGCAGAAGGCGGTGACATTGTGAATATTGCTCAAATGACGCCGTTTACTACCAACACTACCCCTTCAACAGAGCCCGCAATGTATGCTATCGAAATGCAGCGTGGATGGTTCGCGAGTCACGATATAAATTCGGGAGATCGAGTGATTGGTCTACCTCCACGAGCTGATAGATAGTTGTTTCAGACCACCATAAGAGGCGTGATTTCAGGCACTGGTGTTGGTCTTCACACAGGAGTAGAGTGCTCAGTAGTACTTAGACCTAGCCCAGCAGACACAGGGTGGCTTATTCGACGTAGTGACATTGTTGGGTCTACACTTGAGCGAGTGTCGCCTGAGAGCCTATGTGATGGCAACTACGCGACTCAGTTGTCTATTTCGGGAACCAGAATATCTACGGTGGAGCATCTGTTTTCAGCACTTTTTTCTCACAAGATAGACAACGTGATCATTGAGATAGACGGTCCAGAGGTCCCTATTTTTGATGGCTCGGCGCAGTTCTGGGACAATTCTTTACGCGATACAGGAGCGGAGCCGATGCCAGAGCCCGCTCAATACCTGGTAGTCACAAAAACAGTACGTGTTTCCGAAGGTGAGCGTTGGGTAGAGCTCGCGCCTCAGGGTGACTCTAAAAGGAGAGGACTCTCTGTCGAGGTGACCACCTTGTTTAAGCACCCTTTGATAGGGCGGAGCGACACTAGTTTTGATCTCACGACAGACTATTTCTCAAGTGAGATTGCTTGGGCTCGTACCTTCTGTTTTGAGGCAGACATATCAGATCTAAAGGCGGCGGGGCTGGCTAAAGGCGGTACTTTATCAAATGCTATTGTGTTTGGAAAAGATGACGTGATAAACCAAGGGGGACTTAAGGCGATAGATGAGGTTCTGAGGCATAAGTGCATGGATTTGCTTGGAGATTTAGCAATCCTAAATAGCCGTATTTCAGGGCGGGTTAGAGCGTACATGCCGGGTCACTCTCTGACGGGAGCGTTGGTTCGCGCCCTACTATCTCAGCCCGAAGCTTGGACTATCCGCAGATAACATCTCCTAGGTCACACCACTCCGCGGCTATTTCTCCCGAGAAGTTAGTGGTGTCAGCCAAGGTTAAGTCGTAGAAACCAGAGACAGCGATCCAGTCTTCGTAGGCTGTGACCTCAATATTACCGCTAACAACCTCCTCACATATATTGTCAACGCACCACATGGCTGACATGTCTTGACCGATGGTGTACTGATCTCCAAACCGAATATTATCGCTGTAAATTGATAGGTGCATGAGTCCATCTTCTTGGGCAGACCCTTCGCACTCGAGGTCATCTAACCCCAACTTTATAGCTACTATTAGCTCGTCGACTGGACCGCAGTCATTGTGGGCTATGTGAAAGCCTTGGATTGCAGATGATGCTGTGCAACCACTTAGGCTTAGGATTAATAATATTGATTTCATGAACTCAAGTTACAGGGTAATGAATATGGCGTCAATGTTATTAGGCTTGGCACTATGTTGAAAATTATGTCACTATTGCAGAGCAGTTGTAGATAGGTGGAGAAGCCGCTGATAATGATTGGCATCGAGAAAGTAACAGAAGAGTCGAGTGACCGTCTACTCGCAGAGTCGTTCCTCAATGGAAACGACGCGGCATTCTTTTGGCTTTTTGATAGATATGTTCAGCAGGTGAGTTCATTCACCTGGCGCCTCTGTGTTGATCCAGTGGTTGCAGACAGGGTCGTCTTAGAGGCGTTTGCTCGTCTTCGGGCTAGGGGGTGGACGCTTCACGGCAGCTTCAAACTTTACCTGTTTAATGTCTGCCACAACCTGGCTTTAGAGGCCAATAGGGCGCCAGATCTGGTGACTGAGACGCCGGCTTTTGGTGGTGGCGGATTGGGAGCGGACTCGTTGGGGGGAGAGAATGTAGAGCAGGCTAGAATAGAGCGTGCGCTGGCTAAATTACCCGTCCAGGCGAGGTCAATACTGTTGTTGTATTACTCACATGGTCTGTCGCCAGAGGAGGTTGCTAGGATAGTGGATATTAGACCACACCAGATACGTAAGCAGATTGCTGGAGCTCGATATCTACTTCGCAACGGTCTTAAGGGGGAGATGTGAAGGGGATAAACCGTGTATAGGGATTGGATTGGAATACGGCCAGAAGATCTATCCGAGGCCAACAGGAACGAATTGGAGCACGACCATGGTCTTGCGGCCATTCACAGGGCCGAGTTGAACCTTGGGCTTCAGCTCAGAGGGCTACCAGCTACTAGTAGGCTCCTGACATTGAAGGATGTGTCAGACTACGAGACGGCTATGGGACCCTTTGTACAGGAAGAGACGCGGGTGGCTTGGCTCTATGGCGTACCTGTCTTTGTAGTCTGCTTGGCTGGTTTGACATTGTTGATATTAAGTAACAATGGCTCTAGAGTCCCTTTTTCAGAGGGAGGGTTTTTGGCTGAAGAGGTTGCCTCCAGGGTCTCAGCCATGCCCGGAGATCCTATGGGTGTTTCTATCTCCATAGAGGCTCACCAGGCTAGCGGTGATAGAGCGCTCCCTCAAATGGCAACCCTGCGTGGTTTTGAATCCGCTAAATTGACAATCCATGTAGCGGGGTCAGGATATTTGAGAATTTACGACTTAGATGAATCGGCTCGCCTGTATCCAGTAGACAACGAGCCGTGGTTTGTGCTGGAGGGGAGCAGGGTGTTAGGAGGTGATACTCCTCTATTGTTTATGCCCTCCGAATTTTCCTTATCGAGGAATTTCTTGGCGGCGCTGTGTGAGCAGCCCGATGTCCCTGTGGACTTGTCTGCAATTGCCGATAGCTTTACTCAGGAGGGATGCCTATACGGGACGAGTGAAGTGCGGTGGGAGTCCCAGCGATAGTCGGCGGGCTTATTCCAGTAATTTGTCCATAAGGCGACGGTCGCGCTTGGTCGGGCGACCAGAGCCACGTTCTCTTAGGACTGGCGGTATGGGTTTCTCTGGCG
>CAWVYO010000105.1:0-11023 GCA_963934385.1 uncultured bacterium | reverse complement strand
CAAACAGTCCACTGTTGGTTTCACATTAATACATTTAAATTGGCGTAATTTTAGATATTTAGCTTGTTTGTTGGTCAATAGTGTAGTTGCCCTTGCCTGTGACTAGAAACTGGCATGTTCGTTGCATGGTATCCCTGTAAGATTCATTCTCAGGAGACTTCATGCGCAACTTAGTCATCGCCCTAATGGTCAGCTCAATATGTGCTCCAAATGCTAAGGCGGAGTTTTCCTTCTGTACAATCGGCTTGTGTGACCTTTCCGAAGATCTGGGAGATGTAATTGATACACTCTCTGGTGCCGTCGATGACTTCTTCGAGGTTGCCGACAGTTTCTTAGGCGAGTTTGACGAAATTTTGGGTGAAGTAACCAACGTTCTAGGTCAGATTGACCAATACGTAGACAATGATGACTTAGATTCAGCCTTGGCTGCATTGCAGGGTGTTGAGCAGGACTTAGGTCAAGTAATGGCCGAGGTAAATGCCAGTGAGCATCTGTGGAATGGTATTCAGGGTGAGGTAGACGGTGTAAAAGACGCGCTTCGCTCGGGTGACGCGGATGCCATAAAAGATGCAGTTATGGCTCTAAAAGAGAAGGTTGAGGAGGTTAGGTCTCAAGGTAGCCAAGGTGGGTTACCTCGCGGTCAGGGCAACAATGGAGCAAACGCTCAGCGGCCTAATCAAGGTAACCAAGCGCGACCTCAACAGGGCTCCAGAGGGCAAGGTAATCGCCAGCAGGGTACAAGAGGCAACGGCAACGGTCGCGGCACTAACCTCGGAACTAGACCCCGCGGCGGTAACTAGGGGCTAATCGTCCTTGGGTAATACTCGTCCTGAGACCCCGATGACAGGTAAAAAGGGCATACCCACACCGTAGCCATTGGTCGATTCGAATCCCGATATAATGAGCTCCGGTACGCGGTAGTTAGTTACGTTCTGCAGATCTAGGTAAAAACTTAGATGCCAGTTCTTAAAGGTGTATGAGCGGTTTACCTTTAGGTCTACAGAGTAGTTGTGTGGAAGCCAACCTTCACTGTTTACAAGTGTGGCTAAGGCTATAGTTTCGCCGTTGGTCATGTCGGTGGCGGTTGGGATCTTTGTGTCCCACTGTGCGCCGCTGGCGAAGCCAGCTTGAGTCGAGAGCGTCCAGCCGCTACCAAGATCCCATCTCACTAGACTTCCCAATTCAACTGGATGGTGAAGATAGCTATGGTACCACTCGTCTTGTGACTCCTCGCGTTGCTGCGAGCGCAGAACTGACCCCGTTAGATCTAAACGCACTCTCCCTAATTTAACAATCACAGTCGTCTCAGCACCAACTGCAAGAGCCTGTCCTTGCCCAATTGTGCCATCTAACTCCAGCATTGTGAGGACGGGTAGGGATCTAAGGTAGATACTGGAGGACAATGACAGTCGTTGGTTTGCCCACACCGCTCCTGCGCCTACCTCGTTGGAGGTCTCCAAGGCCAGGCTATTCCCCTCTGGGTAGGAGGTTAGGTAGACAATATCCGGTGATTGGTGGAGGCGCGCGAGGTAGGCTCTGATGATCGTATCACCCAAGCTCGTCCCGACCTGTACCCGTGGGGATAGCGCTCCCCTAAATAGTTGGTCATTAGCTACAAAGTTTGAATATCTCAGACCAGTAGACACGAATGTCTCCTGTCCGAAAGTTGCTTCAGCCCAGGGCTCTATGGATAGAAATGCTCTGTTGATGCTAACTGGCGATAAGGCGACAGTGCCCTGTGCTGCTTCTGAGTCAACACCCGCCCTAAGGGCACCGCGACTGCCCATGTCGGACGATGCTATCGCGTGTATAGCTGCACTAGTGACAATCTGAGATTTAGTTGCTTCTAGTGACTCTAGTCCTGCTTGGTGAGATCCTGCCCTACCTCTAATATCAACAGACCAATCGTCTGTACTGAGCACATTTTCCCAGTGGCCGATTGCAGCTACAGATCCCATTGTAGCGGTGATCACCTCGTCGTTTGTGGTTGGCAGATCGATGTTGTCACTTAGGGCGATAAGGTGAATGCTTCTGCCCTCGCCCTCCCATCTGGCATTAGCATCGAAGAATGAAGGCGCTATGCGGCTGCCGTCAGGGCCTAGGTTAGAGAAACCCTCTAGAGCCCCCCTCAACCAAGATCTTCGTATTGAGAAGGCTGCTGCTCCTCCAGGTGCTGGGGTGGTGAAGAACATGTGTCCGTTGATAATGTCGACCCCAGCATCTGCGGCGACCCCACCGTCTAGAGCGGCGGTAGATAAGTTTAGGTTTCCAGAAATAGATCTGCCCATCTCCGCAGATAGACCTCCTGGAGTTAGTGTGACGTTCTCTATAAACATCGGGTGCACTGCGGCAGAGTAGCCGCCCAAGTGCAGGAGGTTCGGGAGTTCCACGCCATCTAATGACTGTGATGTATCGTTTTCTCGTCCTCCTCGAACTAGAAGCCAGGCGCTATCTAGAGGAGCTTGCCCTACAGGAGCCAGCATCTGTACCGCCCTCACAGGATCATTTAGGGATCCTGGGGTGGTCTCTACCTCATGGCGGCTCAAGGACAGGGTCTGTGTTGGACCAACGTTGTTTCTGTATAGCCCAGTGGCTTCTATCGAGTTTTCTTGTACCCAGAGTGTGACTCCACCGTCTGTGAACTCTACGGTCTGTTCATAAAGTGAATAGTCACCAGAAATTAGGCGGATAGTGGAATCCGCTATAGATGAATTAACTGGGATTTCCCCGTTCGAATCTGTTGTGTAGACTTCACCATCAATGGCAACTTCAAGACCTACGATCCTTTGGTGATTACCGACAAGTCGCACTATTAGTTGCTCATCGGGTAGAGTCTCTAGTTGCTCATCGGGTAGAGGCTCATTAGCGGTGGCTTCTAATGGGTATGAGGCTAAGACCAACGCTGTTAGGTGCCACAAAGGTAATCGGTTGGATCTGCTCAGGAGGACCCCCACGCTCGGATAGCATCGATAAATGGTCTACCGTATAGCTTAAATCTCTTCGGCCCCATTCCGTGAATATCTAGCATAGCCTCTTTAGATGAAGGTCTAACCTCTGCCATAGCCTCCAGAGACCTGTTCGTAGCTACGACGTAGGCAGGGACGTCCGCCGCCGTCGCGATTTTTCTTCTCACCTCTTTGAGCATTATGACCAGGTCATCGCAGAGATCAGGTGAAGCCAACGCTTCGCCTCTGGTTCTTTTAACGCTCCTTTTGGAGTTGTGGCTTCCCGTCTCTGGAAAGACCATGGTGAAGTCTTGAGCCTCTCCCTTCATTACAGTTACCCCGAGTTCCGTCAGTTGGAACTCAGCGTATGTGCGTTCCTGACCTCTGATCTCTCGGGTTACGTGTAGTCGATGTAGTGCTTTTGCATCTGTAAGGGCGCTAATTAGCGCGTTAATGTTTCCTACAGTCCATGAGGATAGGATCCCCCATGTGCTGAGCTTGTGAAAGCCCATTGAGAGTACAGCTTTGTCTCGTGAACCGTGGAGTACCTTTGATATTAGACCCATGGAGCTGGGACGTTTCATGCGAGCTACACCAGCTAGAGCTTTGCGCACTACTGTGAGCTGGTCGTCGGAAAGCGCCGTATTTGTGACTATTTTTGTACCTCTATTGCAGCCGTCGCAATCCCCGCAGCGCTCGTATTTTGCCTTCTGACCGAAGTACTCGATCAAAAACCTGCGTCGACAACCAGAGCGCGGGTATGCCAATATGGAGTCGAGTTTTTCATACTCGTGTTGCCGCTTTTCTTGTAGCCTAGCCTCATCTAGAGAGAACTCTTCATTTGACCTCATAAGTTCGATTCCCGCGACTCGGCTCGGGGGTGTCCAGTAGAGAAAGCCTCTCTGTTGCAGACCCTCTATGGCAGCTACTACCTGATCTCTAGTGAGGTTGAGTTCAGTCGCCATTTGGGATGGACTAACTCCTATTGAGTCGTCGTAGAAGCCGTCGTGGAGCCGATCTATTTCGTTCCAAACATGACCTCTTATTCCTGAAGGTCGCTTTTTTGGCTTCTTGTTAGTCAGGGTAAGGGAGCCACCTTGATCGGTTGGGTGAACTCTCTGTACCCACCCCTCTCTCTGGAGTAAGTAGACACAACTCGACGCCGTCCTGTCGCCACCAGCGTCAGCAGGGAGTGCATCTGCCAGCCTCTCACGGGAAATGAAGACGGGATTTGATCCTTGGCGAAGAAGGTGTTCGTAGATTTTTCGAACGAAATTTAACGGAGGGTGACCCATCTGGATGAAGAACTCTTGGATCCTCTTGTCGCTTTGGTTGAAGAGAAGGATGATGTCTGACGGTTCACCGTCTCGCCCAGCGCGCCCTATCTCTTGGTAGTATGCCTCTACGCTGCCAGGGACATCCCAGTGAATGATCCTCCTCACATCTGAGCGGTCTACCCCCATTCCAAATGCGTTTGTAGCTACTACTACACCTAAGCCACCCCCCATGAAATCGTCTTGTACAGCGGATCGCTCATCTGGCGTGAGCCCTCCGTGGTAAATACCTGCTCGGATCCCGTTGTCTGCTAGTGTTCTTGCTGCTTTTTCTACATTCTTCCTGGTAGCCGCATAGATAAGAGTGCAGCCCTCGTCTACCAGTGTTGGTAGTATCTTGACTTTCTCGTTTACGGATCGAACCGGAATTACCCTCAACCTAAGGTTCTCGCGGTCAAAGCCTCGGATGAACCTTTTTGCATCCTCTATTCCTAGGGTCTTGGCGATGTCGTCTTGCACCAAAGGAGTAGCTGTGGCTGTGAGGGCAATCGTTGTCGGGTTTCCAAGCTTCTCCCGGACACGCCCGAGTTTCAGATAGTCCGGTCTGAAGTCGTGACCCCACTGTGAGAGACAGTGGGCCTCATCTATAGCAAAGAGCCTTATATTACAGCCCTTTAGGGTTCGGATAAACTGGTGGCTGAATCGCTCTGGAGCAACATAAACAAGTTCCCAGTCACCGTTTTTAAGTCCATCCATACGTCGATTTCGCTCGGCATTGTCAAGGCTGGAATTAATGAAAGTCGCACGTATTCCTTTGCGCTGTAGGCTGTCTACTTGGTCCTTCATTAGGGCGATAAGGGGAGAGACTACAAGGGTCGTCCCACCCATGGCTACCGCTGGTAGCTGAAAGCATAGGGACTTACCGGCACCCGTAGGCATTACGACCATGCAGTCGTTGCCCTCAACCACGTGAGTAGAGATTTCGCCTTGGATATCTCTAAACGAATCGTGGCCAAATCTGGATTTTAGTATCTCTTGAAGGGTCATGTTTTTTCTATAGTCGCGTTAGTCGGGAGCGTCAGCACTCAGTGTTAAAATGAAACACCCCACCCATTTAGGGAGCATTCAATAATAAGTAGGGTTAATCTGGCCGAGTGACTATTGACGACCAAGAATTGACCGCCGCTGAAAATAGCGACGAATACGCCGTGCGAATTGAAGTGGTTCGTAGACCTAGCGATGTAGTTGAATCAGACGTGGTTGTTGCAGAGGGTCCTTTGGAGATCTCTGTTGATGGTCGATCTTTTGCTCTAACAATGAGAACGCCAGGCAATGATTTGGAGCTTGTGGCGGGCTTTCTGTTTTGCGAGGGCTGCATTGAGGAGTCAGAGGATATTGCGGCAATTCAGATCGTAGGTGAGAACGCAGTCGACGTACGGTTCGCATCAGGCGTGTCGGTTGATAGTGAACGCTTTCTATCCGCCCAAAGAAGTCGTTATGCAAGCTCTGCTTGTGGTGTTTGTAGTAGGGCGACTATTGATCAATTGATGGAGCGTATTGAGCCATTGACGCCTATTGGTCTAGTTCCCTGGGAGATAATGAAGACCTTGCCGATGCTTATGCGCCCCGCCCAGAGGGCTTTTGCCGAGACTGGAGGAATCCACGCGGCAGCACTGTTTCGCACAAACGGAGAGTTTATTGTCCTTCGTGAAGACGTGGGGAGGCACAACGCTGTAGATAAGGTGATTGGCTGGAGCCTTAATCATGAGGAGGTTGATCTGGCGGAAGTAATCCTGATGGTATCTGGGCGAATTGGGTTCGAATTAGTACAGAAGGCGGCAGTCGCTAGAATTCCCGTAATAGCAGCGATTGGAGCTCCTAGCTCAATGGCTGTTGAGTTGGCCAACAGTGTAGGAATGCAGATGTATGGATTTGTGAGCGAACACCGGTGCAACCAATATTCGCCGGTGGACGCGTAGTGAAGTTCCTTAGTGCAGATAGGCTGGCACTATACGGCGCCGTTTTTGCCTTCGTAGCAGTCTCGTTTTTGATTGCTATGGGTTCTTGGGTTCGAATACCATATCCATTTGATCTAGAGTGGATGGAAGGGGGCATGTTAGTCCATGTCCAGCGCCTTAGGGAGGGGTTGGGTCTGTTTATTGAGCCCAACGCCGACTTCGTTCCTTACATCTACCCTCCCGGATACCCAGCGCTCCTCTCTGCATTGGGTGAGCCCTCCTATACCGTTGGACGAATAGTCTCCCTCACCTCAATTTTTGCGGCTGCTATCGCCCTAGTCTTTGCTGTACGGGAGTCCTCGTCTTTGAGAGATCAAGCAGGCGGAACGCAAAATCCGTGGTTCATTGGCATAGGAACAGCGGCAGTTTTTCTATCCACATACGAAGACTCCGGAGCGTTTTTTGACTTGGTAAGAGCCGATGGACTGGCGATGGGGCTAGTCTCCTGGTCTATGGTTACTTGTCGACGAGGGACCATAAAGTCTGTACGGGTTGGTGGTCTGTTGTTGGCGTTTGCGTTCTTTGCTAAACACAATTTCGCGGCTGTAGGGTTGCCGATTCTATGGTGGTTGCTGAAAAATCGAGATCGGCGAGTTGCTATTGAATTTGTGAAATACTCCGTCGCCCCAGCTCTTGCGTTTTTACTCTATTGGACCATCAAGAGTGGAGGGCTGTTTTTGGTCTACCTTCTGCGGGTCCCTGCCACTCATGGTTTGGTTGGGGAGCGAGGTTGGCCGGGCTCAGAGCTTGAGATGTGGGGGGCTATGCCCATCGTGGCTACTGTGGGCGTCTTTGCGATGCTTGCGGTCATGTGGGTGGGCGACGTTGAGCGTAAAGAATCTAATAAACCTCTGTGGGCGATAGCATTAGTATCATCGTCTATGCTGTTTGGTTCAATCACCCTCCTTCGATATCGTCGCATGGTCGGTTTTGATGTTCGGGAATTTATTGGCTGGTCATCTTTTGGTTCACCTCTTTATGTGACCGGAATAGTGGTGTCAGTTGTATTAGTCGTTGCTTTGATTCAACTAGTACGTCGCCTGTCGATTTCAGAGGGGGCTCTATATTGGGTAATGAACGGTGGACTGTTATTCGCTCTTGCGGCGGTAATGAGAGCCCATCACGGTGGCTTTTTGAATGTACTAATCCCCGGTTATTGGGTGGTAGCGCTGTTCTCAGGGTTGGCGCTGGGGGCTCTAGTTAGAAGGTATCAGGTAGCTCCCGTGATTATCTCCGCACTCTTTATAGGTCAGGTCTATGAGGGTAGTTGGGAGCCCGCGGTTTTCTCGCCTAGAGAAGGGGATGTTGAGGCTGGTGAGCGCCTGCTGGAAGTGATTGCTAGCTATGAGGGAGAGGTCTGGGTGCCTCACGCTCCCTGGTATCCAGCTATGGTTGGAAAAAGCCCTTCAATTCCACTAATCGCCCTGTGGGACATCGATTACGAGGGAGGTCCTTTTTACGACGGAGTCGCCGAGGTAAAAAGCGCCTTAGAAAACCATAAATGGGACGCTGTTATTTCGAGCGGCAGGAGAATGAGGTACGGGGTCGCCAATCACTACACACGTAGTCAGGATATTTCTGAACCTAGACAGCAGTTTATGACACGGTCTGGTTGGCGAGTTCGACCCAGCGTGGTCTGGGAGGCTAACGAATAACGAAGGGTCTCTTAGAGTCCCGAGTCAACCGTTAGACCACTGTCACTGGTGTCTAAAGTACCTGTGGCAATAAGCGGGATCTCGAATTCTACCTGGTCTACATCATTGCATTTTACTCGTAGAATACCCTCGACGAGAGGCTCTTCAATACTGGCTGTCAGGAGCAGTGTGATATCACTGCCCGATGCTACTGTGCGGCTACTGCGCCACTCGTCTGGAAGGTAAAACGTGCTGCTACCAACGATCACTCGTGCGTCATAAAACTCTAAGTCTACCTCGCCCATAGATGATATTGTCAGCTCTCGAGATATCGTCTGACCCATCTCAATGTCATCCCATCGTAGCTCAGTGGCCGAAAATTCAGCGATTGCGTTTCCTGTTACAGGCTGTACTTCATCGTCTTGGTGAGAGAAGTTAGTATCACCACCACAGGCTGACAGTCCAAGGCCCATTAATATAAGGGAGATGTTTAGGGTAGCTTTGTTAAATGTCATGGTTGGTTCTCTTGTTAGAAGCATAAGTCTGACATCAAGATAGCCCGAAAGGGCCAGGGGGCGCACTAATGAATGTTGGGTCGATTGTGAGTATGTGTTACCAAATCAATAGGTGAAGAAATGCACGAAGAGCTGGTAATAAGGATCGAGATACCTAGAGGTAGCTTTATTAAGCGTGAGCTTCATGATGGTTCTCGCGTGGCGTTTGTGTCGCCTCTTCCATGCCCATTTAATTATGGTTATATTTTGGGTAGCAGCGGAGCTGACGGCGATCCGGAGGACGCGATATTTTTTGGCGGTGCCTGTAAGGTCGGCGATGAGATTGCTGGGCAGGCTATCGGTAAAGTACTTTTTTTAGATAAGGGTGAGAGGGATAACAAGACGATTATTTCTGATAAACCACTTAGTCGGAGTCAGAAATGGGTTCTGATGACATTCTTTTCGCTGTATGCCATCGCTAAAAGATTGGTCTCTGTCGCGACCTTTCGGTGGGGCGTTGTTAGTCGATTTGATGGGCTCGAGATTTACTAGGAGCCCTCGTTGCGACGCTTGAGTTCACAGTCTAAAGCGGCTCCGATTAGCACCGTAAATGTGCAAAAGTAACAGAGAATAGCTAACCCCATCGCTGTTCCTAGGGAGCCAAATGTAGCGCCTAGGTCTGCGACCCTTTCTACATACAATTTGAACCCACCGATAACAGACAAGAGTCCCAATGTAGCGATTACGGAACCCCAGGTAGTCCAGCGTTTTCCTACTCCTCTCTCTGCACCAAACCTATAGATTATCCAGACAATCTGATGAATAATTAGGATCACTGCTGGCCATCTCAAGTAAACGACAAATAAGGAGATCTGTTGGCTAATCTGACCGTACATCTGCAGCCAATCCCGCACTCTTTCACCCATAGCCAGCATTATGAGTATGCCGCAGAACCCTGTTATTATGAATATGGTTAGCAGGAGCACGCGAAGCATCTGTCGGTGCCAAGGTCTGTGGTCTCTTAGACCCCACGCGGTGTTTACTCCCTGCAACATAGAGTCAATTGCTCGGACAGACAGGTAGAGTCCAACTAGCCCACTTAGAACAACCTTTTTCCCAATCGGTCCAACGGTGATTTTCTCAATCTCAGTGAGAAGTGGCTCTGATATGACTGGCGGAAGACCCATACCCATAAGTGTCTCTAGCCAAGCCCCGTCGTCCCAGATTGACATTGATCCAACAACGGTGACAATTATCATGAGGCTTGGTAATACCGCAGCCAGCAAAAAATAAGCGGTCTGCGCAGCTCGACCTCCAAGCTGTTGATCCCGGGTTCTACTTAGGATTGCACCAATTAGGCTGAGCGCGTTCATTGCTATTCAGCCTCAGTTTCTGTGGGTGCAGGGTCTATTGACTGCACCTTATCTAATATAGTGAGATCTTCCCCGGTCCCGCTCCTTCGCCGGGCAACGGTATAGGCTTCGTTAGCGATAGTGATTGAGACATCATCCACATGACTGACTCCACCGCAGGAAAAAGCTCCGTTCTCTGGCCTGACTGGGCAGGTTATGGTTCGTTCCCCAGAATGTACTACAACGTACATTCTACCTATGTATTGGCGTACGTTTGTGATCACGCCAGCATAGCCACTACCAGATCCGTCTAATCCAAGCCCTTCTGGCGCACCAGTGTTTTCTGGGCGCTCTTCATACATGGTAAATAAAATTATTCCAGTCCCGTCGTCAAACTCTTGTCGAGCGACAGAGAAGTGGTCTAATACTCTTTCAATCTGTGAAAGCTCATTTGCGAGATACCTCGCCTTGTCAACTGCGACGTATTTAAGCCCTTCACCCATAAGATATTCAACGTCGGCATTATATGCTAACGGTGTCTGGAACGCCGATGCTGGAAGTGGCATACCCATACTTCCTCTGGCTAGGTCATTTAGGTTTTTTACAAAGCTGTTTGGGTTGTCTCTTTCAAAAAGGGTCACGAGCCCGGGAGCATACCAAGCGGCGCTGTTCATGCGCGTCTGTAAAAAGAGGTGGTCAGACGAGGCGATCTCTGATGATATGGATGCAAATACAGACATTTCGCCCCTCATTTGCTCCCCGTTGGTGTTCTCTATCGGTAATTCATATGGCAATAACAAGACGGCCACATCTTCTGGGTCATTGGCTATCACTCTTGTGAATTCAGGTGTTTGAGGGATTTCGGTGAGCGGGTATGCAGTGGCGTAACCCCCGGCGGTGGCACCCCACCAGGCTAGATATGCAGACAAGAGAAGGCTTGCCATCATGTATGGGCGTTGCATCTTCGATAGGAGTTTTACTCGCCCCAGGTAACTCCACATTAATCCAGCCGTGACTGAGAAAGCTGCCCCGAATCCAATCATCGCCCTCCGCGGGAATCTTACGACCTCACCGATAGGGTTGTCGCTCCAGATGGCTACTAGGTGGGAGTCAACAGCTATCAAGAGGCAGAGAGCCCCGAATGCCACAAGCCATCCGCTTCTCCACAAAGCAACTAGTGCACTTACCGTGAAGACAACCCAGTGAATTAAAGGCGGTGACACAATATCACCAACCCTCCAGCCTCTAGAACCGGGGCTTATCGCTAGCTGCTTTAGTAAGGACCAGGAAGCCGAATTACCATTTC
>CAWVYO010000104.1:0-11050 GCA_963934385.1 uncultured bacterium | reverse complement strand
CCAAGGATAGATAGGCTGGCACCCTCTAAATCCACTCGGTTGTTTACTAGTCTAGCGCGATCAACCCGCAGCTCCCATGGTTTCCAGTCGGCGACACACCTACTCAACACAACTTCGTCACCAGAGAGTCCGTCATCCATTAAGGCTAACCGCTCACTCCACAGCCTCCACCCCCACCCTTCTACAGATACTGTCGCCCCTTCAACCTCAAGTACCTGACTATCAAGCTCGGCATGTAGCGCATCAAACTCAACTAAGTACGACCCAAACATGGTCTGACCATTACTGGCGTATGCTTCCGCATCTTCAATTACAATGCTCTCGGCATAGGTTTCAATCTCGGTACCTCCCGCAGAGGCGCCCCAAATAAGGAGGGTCAAAGGCAGATAAATCACCTGCCGCAGAGCTCTCGAACGGCCCCTGCTAAAAAGAGACTTCCAGCGACCACAACTATTCCGCCATTGCCCTTTGCCACTTCTAGAGCTTCTTCAACTCTTCCAGCTGGTGTGACAGGTAGTTTTAGGTCTACGAGCTGCGCTGCGACATCTCCCGGCTCCATCGCTCTTGGGTGTGAACACCGTGTGGTTATTACAGCGTTAACGTAAGGTGCCAACGTAGTAGCTATCGAGCGAACATTCTTGTCTGACGAGGCTCCCAGCAAAAGCGTGCAGCCCTCTGGGGCGTCTAATCGCTGAATGTAGTTGGCCAGAGCCGTAGCGGACTCTACGTTGTGAGCACCATCAATAAGAATGGAGTCACCTACCCACTCCAGCCTCCCAGGGTGGCGTGCATTAGCCAAACCTTCTCGGATAGCCCCTTCGCCAACAGACAGCCCGGAGTCTCTCAAGCCCATCGCCAGCACTAAGGATATTGCCACTGCCGCATTGGATTGCTGGTGGGCACCCTCTAACCCCAGCTTTAGTCCATCAATAGCTGTACCTAAACCCAAGTAGCTTAGACCATTTGACCCTGTTTTGATCCGGTAGCCCACATTCGGTTCGTGTAATGTGGCTCCCTTGTCCATGGTGATCAACCGCACTACCTGCATCGCCTCCTTGCACAGCGGCCCAACCACAACATCACTATCGACACCGATAATGCCCGCCTTCTCCGAGGCTATTGAGCCAACATCTGAGCCAAGCCTGTCACAGTGGTCGAGAGCTATAGAGGTTATCGCTGACACACCCGCACTCAGCACATTTGTGGCGTCCAGGCGACCACCCAAACCAACCTCAATAATTGCGATGTCCACCTCACATCTTGCGAAGTGAAGAAACGCGACTGCCACCATCGCCTCGAAATAGGTCAAGGGATCGCCGTCTATGGAGTGCTCAAGCCCCCATGCGTGAGCCCTCTCACGGACTTCCAACACCACCATTTCAAGCTGAGAGTCCGTTATCGGTTCGCCATTAACTCGCACCCGCTCGTTCACATGTTGAAGGTGCGGGGAGGTTGTTACGCCTACCTTTATGCCAGCCTCCACATATATTTCCTCACACATTGAGGCGACGCTCCCCTTACCGTTGGTTCCAGCCACGTGGATCACGGGATACTTCAGGTGTGGCGATCCCAAACTCTCTAGGAAGAGCGCGATTCGATCCAGCCCCAAGCGGATCCCATTAACAGACAGACTGCGCAGATATGGGTGACTGCGCAACTACCCCTCCATCATCCAGCGCAGATGGCGCCCCAATGTTTCTTTCATCTCCCACCGGTGTACGATCTGGTCGATCATACCGTGATCAAGAAGATATTCACTTGTCTGGAAGCCCTCAGGGAGGGACTCACCTATGGTCTGCTCGATCACCCTTGGACCAGCAAACCCAATAAGCGCGTTTGGTTCGGCGATAATAATATCACCCAACATTGCGAACGAGGCGGCCACGCCGCCCGTTGTAGGGTCTGTCAACACCGAAATATAAGGCATCTTCGCCTCTTTTTTCAGGCGAGCCAACGCCGCACATGTCTTAGCCATCTGCATTAGCGAGAGTAACCCCTCTTGCATACGAGCCCCACCAGAGGCAGAGACCACAATAGCTGGGCGCTTCCGCTCTGTCGCTCTTTCATAGAGGCGGGTAATAAGCTCTCCCACAACAGACCCCATTGAACCGCCCATATACGAAAAGTTCATCACGCCAAGCTCAACGGGAACGCCGCTGATTTCACAAGAGCCCGAGATAAACCCGTCGAGCTCTCCAGTCTTCTTGTATGACGCTGAGATTCTGTCTATGTAGGGCTTAGAGTCGACGAACCCGAGTGTATCCATTGGGGCTAACCTATCACTAACCCTCAACCATGTCCCTTCATCCGCCAACAGCTCAATACGAGCCATAGCGTCTAATCGGAGATGATAACCGCAATGAGTACAGACCTGCCGCTGCTCTGGCAGATCAGCTCTGTACAGGGCTTCAGAACAGCCTTTACACCTCAGCCAAAGGTCTTTTGCGAAAGACTCATTGCGCGCCGCATTTGCCGCTGGCTCTGGGGGCGGCTGCTCGAACCATCTTCGCTCAGTCATTCTCTCTCCTGAGATGGGCTTATGGTGCCCAACAGGTAATTATTACGGTACGGAGCTAAAGACCAACTCACCAGCCTGAATTAAGGCCTGTTTTCCGAACACAAATGGAAAATTATCAGCGCCGTGTCCCACTGGTAAGCCTCCGATTATGGGAACAGACAGATCTGACAAAAGATCCAACAATAGATCTTCCGTGCTCCAGCCATCTCCCTTGGGGGCCTCGGTACCAGTAAATGAACCCAACGCAACCCCAACAACCCCATCCAGAACACCCGACATTCTCAGCTGTTGGATCATTCGGTCAACCTTGTAGGGCGGTTCATTTATCTCCTCCAACAAAAGTATTGAGCCCGTGGCGTCGAGTTGCCATCTAGTTCCACAAATTGAACTGAGCATGCAGAGATTCCCCCCCACTACTGGGGCAAAGGCTGTTCCATCCTGACTGTCAGAAAGCTTGTGCCCAACTAAATTGGGCACGACTCCTTCTTGAAGCATACGCTTTAGCGCTGCTCTAGAGGCGTCATTCGCGCTAGACAGGGAGTGAATTACTGGAGCGTGAACACCGTGGATACCAGCGGACTGCCGAAGCGCCACATGAAGAGCCGTTCCATCTGAAAAGCCCAGCACAGGTCTGTTAACCGCCCTCTCCCAAGGCACTTTTACCAATAGTCGGGTGAGTCCATACCCTCCTCGTACCATCCAGCTTGCAGCAAGAGATCTTTCCGTCAACGCCCAGACAATGTCATCGAGTCGATCCTGATCGCTTCCAGCCAGGTATCGGTGACTCTTACCGACATTGGGTGCCAGCACTGGCTCAAACCCCCAACCTCTAATAATTTCCAAACCAGCCTCGAAGCGCTCTTCATTAAAAACGCCTGAAGGCGCAAACACGCCTATCTTGGCCGATTGGGGTAGATTTGTTTGGAGGGCTTTCATCGCCAATGATGATACCCTATTAATGAAACAAATTCACAAACACTAGCTCACTAGCTCGCACATCAAAGAGTTCAAAAAGAGATGTTCCTCCAGTCCATAGAAGGAAACCGACAGCGCCTCGACGGAGGAGCGATGTTTGGCAACGCTCCCAAAGCACTTTGGGAGAGATGGTTTTCTACCGACAGTCTAAACAGAGTGGAACTCGCCTGCAGAGCATTGCTCGTAATTGACGACCGCGGCAGAAAAATCCTGTTTGAGACTGGCATAGGCGACTTTTTTGAACCAAAGATGAGCGAGAGGTTTGGGGTTGAGACTGGTGGTCATCGGCTCACTCAGAATCTGTTGGCAGCGGGACACGAGCTGGACTCAATCGACATTGTAGTCCTATCCCACTTGCATTTTGACCATGCTGGGGGACTCTTGAGTTCGTGGCAAGAAGGAATTGAGCCCACTCTCGTATTTCCAAACGCCAAATTTGTTGTCTCAGAGGCCGGCTGGGAGCGCTGTAAAAACCCGCACCAGAGAGACCGTGCCAGCTTCATACCAGCCCTGACAAGGCTGCTCGAACAATCGGGGCGACTTCATATCGAGACCCAAGAACACTCTACTCTGCTAGGAGACGGTTTCCGGTTCCACTTCTCAAACGGACACACAGTTGGCTTGATGATGACCGAGATCGAGACACCAAAGGGTCCCTTAGCTATTGTAGCAGACCTAATACCGGGTGTAGCTTGGGTTAGAGTACCTATAACTATGGGGTATGACCGGTACCCAGAACTACTTATTGACGAAAAGAGAGCGCTCCTAGACGACCTGTTCGCACGAGACGGCTGGCTATATTTCACACATGATCCAGAGACTTCTGTCGCCCAAATACATCGAAATCAAAGAGAACAATACTGCATTGACCACATCAAAGCGGCTGCTTACACCAAAGGGCTTAGCCGTGGGACCACTTGGGAAATGAAGCGTTAACATGAACTTAAAACTCACTATATCCATTATCTGTTTTTCGCTCCTATCTGGAGCGTCCATGGCCCAAGAGCCCGAATCAAACACCGTTAGACTTGACCCCCGAAATAACGCCCCCTGGGGGCTTGGTGTCGCGCTGGGAATGGCCAACAACTACGGAGGAACGGCCACTGAATGGGGTGGTGGTCCACTGGCAGGTGTGGTAGCCATGCGAGCCATAACCTATGACACATCTGTTAGATATGTCACTCATATATCTGGACACGAGCTTGAGGGTGATGCCGACATTTGGGCTCTGCCAAGCGAGAACCCTCTTTATCCAGACACTTACGCTGGGACTCTTGTTCATCAATGGCACGGAATCTCGCTGCAATGGGCTCCAAGACCCGAGGGCGCACTAAAACCCCTACTTCTTTCGGCGCTGTTTCGAGGCGGTGCAGGGCTGGACATTTTCAGATCGCACTTTGACTTGGCTGGTGTAGATGGCGTCACAAGGGTGTCGTCCAAAGAGTACTCACCAGGGGTCACAGGAGGTCTAGGTTTCTCCATTTCCTTCTACGGAAAGGCCACACTACAGGTCGCACTGGACATTACTGGACTCTTTGTTTTTGACCGTGGAGAAAGAGGCGGAGGAGATAACCTAAGAGGATTCGTGACAGTTGCTCCTGTCTCCGAATTATTGGCGAGGTTTTAGCAACCAAGCAAGCACTTAGTGTTATAGGGCCACAAGTTCTAAGAAGAAGCAAAAAGAGAAGGTAGAAACATATGTTCAGAGAATTAGCTAGGTTCAAACCAATCCAAGTAGGCAGCCCCTCCCCGTCACTGTCCCTTACAGCGGACGAAGGCACATGGGTAAAGCTTAGTGACTTTGAGAGCGCTCTAAACGTAGTTCTAGTCTTTGCTCACTATTCAGACTCCAAAGAGTCTCTCGATATCGTCAAAAGCCTCAACGCAAACCTAGAGCGTTTTAGAGAGTTGGATACCGCTGTCTACTGCATAACAAATGAGCGCCCCGAGGATCTTCGTCGCCTCAGAAACAGGCTCCACTCAGACATTTTTTACCTCTACGATCCAATGGCCCTCACATCTCGATCATTTGGCTGCGCGGGCAAAATACGCCCCCACGCTCGTGACGCAGTGGTGGTAATAGCCAAAAACCAGACTATCGCTCACTCACAGAATGACTATCCAAATGTCGAACAGATAATATCAATCTGCGAAAAACTAGAGGGTAGAAAAGCCTCTTCGGCAGAAGAAGAAGAGGTCACTAAGAGCGCGGCACCGCCATCTGGAGAGGCCTTTAAGGTAATCGAGATCTCATGTGACGACGCGATAACAAAACTTAAAGAGAAGGAATCGCTATTCAAGATGATCGATGTCCGAACGCTCTCTGAGTTCAACTCCGATCACTCACCGCTAGCAGTTCATATGCCAGTCGATGAGCTTTCTCACCGCTATCGCGAATTGGATCAGGCCGATTACCTTATATTTATTTGCCAAGCGGGGGGACGAGCATCTGCAGCAGCGGAGTTTATGTCTTCGATAGGATCCCAAGAACTCTACGTCGTAGTCGGCGGAATGAGCGGTTGGACCGGCGAGCGCGACAACAAGTAGACATCATAAATTCAGAACCACCCCAAACAGCACGAGGCCTTCTAAAATGAACGAAGCCATGACTGTCTCTCTTACCGCCACTCCCAGTTCATCTGGCGGGGCTTTGGATCTTCTTCTCAACGCAGACGCTACAGTTCAGTTCGTACTCATCTGCCTATTGGGAATGTCTGTGGCGTGCTGGGTGATAATCTTTGCAAAATCAAAGAGCATCAACAGAGCCACAAATCAATCGCAAGAATTTCTCGAAGTGTTCTGGGGAAGCAAGCGTCTAGATCACGTCTACGAGCAAACCAATAATTTCCCGGATTCACCGATCGCCGAAGTGTTTAGGGCGGGCTACGTAGAGCTCAATAAGCTCAGCTCTATGAACAAGACGCAGGGCGGCAACATGTCAATGGACCTTGGAGCCACCGAAAACGTAGAGCGCTCTCTCCGAAGGGCTACATCGGTAGAGATGACAGCCCTAGAGCACAGAATACCGTTTCTGGCGACAACTGGTTCAACGGCACCTTTCATCGGTCTCTTCGGAACTGTCTGGGGAATTTTACGAGCCTTTCAAAAGATCGGTGAGACCGGTTCAGCCTCTATAGAGGTAGTCGGACCGGACATCGCCCACGCACTCATAGCCACCGCAGTGGGGCTAGCCGCAGCTATACCAGCCGTAATAGCCTACAACCACTTCAACACCCGCTTAGGGGTACTCGCTGGAGAAATAGACAACTTCTCTTCTGATTTCTTGAACATTGTAAAACGTCACTTTAGATCAGCGTAACTAACAGGGGGTAACAATGGGAATGAGCGGACCCTCTGGTGGCAAGCGCGGCGTTATGGCCGAGATAAACGTAACCCCGTTTGTCGATGTAATGCTGGTCCTGCTAATCATATTCATGATCACAACGCCAATGATGGTTCAGGGCATGGACGTACAGTTGCCAAGAGCTCAAGGCAGCCCACTTCAGACTACTGAAAATCAGATGATCATCTCTATTTCTGCAGATGGTGAGATCTATATTAATGAGACTCACATCCCTTCAGAAACCATTAGAGAGAGGCTTACAGCCATAGTCGCAGCCAACCCAGAACAACGGGTGTTCCTAAAGGCTGACGGATCTGTACCCTACGCTAGGATAGCCGCTCTTATCGGCGCAGCCAAAGCCGCAGGTATTCCAAACGTCGGATTGGTCACTCAACCTGAGCTGGAGACACTGTAAACCGTGAAGAGTGTATTAGCCGTACAAGAGCTCGACACTAGGAGCGCCATCCCTATGGCGTTCGGTCTACACTTAGCAGTATTTGCTGGATTCTTATGGGCTCAAGGAGCCGATTCATCCCGCGACAACCTAATAGACATGGACAATGTGATGGAGGTAGCGATGGTATCGCTGCCTAGATCCGAGGAGATCCACCGAGTCACAATAGCCCCCCCAGAACCTGTACCTGTGGAGGTTCCCCAGGAGATCTTGGAGCCGACGACAGAACCCCCGGAGCCGGTCTCTGAAGAGGTCGTGGACGAACCAGTGGAGGTCGTTCCACCAGAGCCTCAAGAGAGCGAGGAGGACAGAGAAAGGGAGCGGGAAAGAGAGAGAACAGAGCGGAGAGCTGAGCTCTTATCGAGGTTCAACGCCCCCGAAGCGGCGGAAACACAGACCCAAACATCGCCAGATGGGATCGATAACGCCACTGGTACATCAGCAGGAGCCGCTGGTGACCCCATAATTGCCGCCTGGGCTGAGACCGTAAAGCGGGACGTCTTGGCTAACTTCAGTACGCTACAGACAGACCCTCTCACAGCCATACTGCAACTAGAGATAAACCGCGAGGGTCGCATCGTCAGCAGTCGAGTCGCAACCTCCTCGGGAAACAACTCATTCGACGCCGCCGCGCGAAATGCCGTTCGACGTACTAGCCAACTCACACCACCACCACCAAACTCAATGCCCAACTCTACAGCATCGATTATGGTCGTATTTACAAACACGGAGTGACGACAACAATGACCAAAGTTTTCCGCATACTCGCTACGGCTGCGATCGCCGCTGTGGTTGTCTTTGGGTTCTCACAAGAGACTACAGCACAGTCGACCTCTATAGATGGGCTAACTATTCAGATAAGCAAGCCAGGTGGTAGAGATCTGCCACTAGCAATAACTCGACCAAGCGGTGGTGATCCCGAAGCGGACACACTCTGGGCCCTCATTACCCGCGACATGGAGATCTCCGGGTACTTCCGAGTCTTAGATTCGCGCTCATTTATTGAGCCCTCGTCGGCAGGTCTAGAGCCCGGGCAGTTCAGGTACACTGACTGGGACGTACCTGGAGCGACTGCGCTAGCTAAAACCTCGCTAACTAGGACACCTGACGGACAATATCGCGCTGAGGTATGGGTATACGACGTACCGGGACGAGAGCGGTTAGGGGCTCGAGCTTTTACGGCAGAATCAAGCCAGTTACGAACCTTAGGGCACCGGATTTCAAACCAGATATTAGAGTACATCGGCGGCGAGGGGGGCATCTTCAATACTAGGTTTGCTGCAGTGAGTAATCGCTCTGGTAACAAGGAGATCGTGCTCGTTGACATCGATGGCGCCAGGGTTGTTCCTGTCACCAGAAATGGTGCAATCAACCTCCAGCCCGCATGGGGGGCCGACGCGCGAAGTTTAGCCTTTACCAGCTATAGAAGGGGTAACCCAGACCTATACATTGCCGATCTAGCACGAGGCAGAACAAGACCGCTGTCTAGTCGAGAAGGGATTAACGTAGGCGCCTCATTCAGCCCTCTAGGAGCCATAGTCGCCCTGACCATGTCCACTGGCGGAAACTCAGACATATTCACTATTGACGTAGCTAGCGGTGAAAGTAATCGCCTCACCCGAGCCGCTGGTCTAGACCTATCCCCAACATGGTCTCCAGACGGCACAAAGATTGCCTTCGCCTCAGAGCGCTCTGGTGGGGTTCAGATCTACCAAATGGACGCCCGTGGCGGGTCACCCGAACGCGTAACCTTCAACGGCAACCACAACACTGATCCAGCTTGGTCACCAAGTGGGGACAGAATTGCGTACGTGAGCCGCGACGGACACTACGACGTTTATACAATCGGGGTCAACGGCAGTGGGCGTGTTCGGATTACAGAAAATCAAGGCAACAATGAAGACCCATCATGGTCTCCTGACGGTCGATACTTAGCCTTTACTTCTAACAGAAGCGGTGGGTCTCACATATGGGTTAGCACCAGTGACAACGTTCACCAAGTTCAGATCACTGAGGGAAGGGGTACATTCTCAAACCCAGCGTGGTCACCCGCCCTTTGGTAACAAAACCTAACAATGACGACTAAAAACAGAGCCGCTATCGATCTCGGCTCCAATTCGGTCCTGCTAACGGTGATATCTGAAACAGGCGAAGTACTGCATGACGAAGCTCGTGTTGTGGGACTTGGACGGGGTATAGGTGACAGTGGTTACATACACCCAGACAGAATGGAGTCCGCAATAGCCGCCCTAATCGACTACGCAGAGATCGCGGAAAGGTTTGGAATTGAAAACCGCAACGTTCAAGCTTTTGCCACTTCTGCATCACGTAGAGCCAAGAATTCTGACCAATTTTACAAACGAGTGGAGGCAGAGGCTGGGTTGAGATTCACAATCATCTCAGGAGAAGAGGAAGCTCGCCTCACCTATATTGGAGCCATTGGCGGGATAGTAAACAACCAAGAGCCCGTAGCAGTAATAGACCTCGGAGGAGGCTCAACAGAGGTCGTACAAGGGGTCGGTCCTGAATTACAAAGCGGGGTCTCTCTAGAGCTGGGGTCTACCCGACTAACAGAGGACTTCTTAGGTCATGGGGTGACGGAACCGGATCGATACAAGGATATGGTGTCTCGAATCTCTCAATTGGTCTCTAGCTTGAGTGTCACCTCTACTCCCGAGGTGGTAATCTGCGTAGCTGGCACAGCAACAACTCTTGCGGCTATCTCACTCGGACTTACGGCTTGGGACCCATTAAGAGTTCACGGTTCAGTCATGAGTCGCGCGGCATTGCAGGGGTTAATAGTGCGACTAAAAGAGGCCTCTAAGAGCGAGCGAAGACTAATCGCCGCCGTATCACCAGATAGAGCCGACAGCCTACTGGCTGGAGCCACTGTAATAGATCTCTTACTCGGCAAACTAGGTGTGGAGTCCACTGTAATATCGGTTCGAGGGCTGCGCTTCGGGCTCCTGAGCGAGTCCAGGTGAGATGATAGCCAATTTCCTAATCTTTATTGCCCTAACTGGATGTTCAGTGACCATCTCAGAGGAATGTGAAGTGACGGCGCCCGAGGAGGCAACTCTACAACCTGGCGAGCCATATCGCTGCGCTGATAGCTTCCAAAACCACGGTGATGGATGTGGATCTGAAGGGTACGCGTTGGGGTACGGGGCAAAATACGCCGAAATATTCATGTGGGAGACCTATGAAATTGTCGAGGCATCAACCCAGGAGTTTTTAGTCCAAAACCTCCTCTGTCTACAAGAGAGCTTCATCTTTGAGACCGACACAAGCATGACCTGCAGCGAGCTATGGGAACACGCTTTCGCCTCTCATGTGGGCTGCTATGTGACCTCAGGTGCGTGTGATCTACCCACTACTGATCTCGTAAGAATTTTCACTGCTATAGACGACCAAGACATGGGGTCACCCGAACAGAATGCGGCTACAGAAGCTATCTGGGACCAGTGCTGGGGGTAGAGAGCCTATGTAGCCCCAAGCGCAATGTGAAGCCGTAAAGGCTCCTCACCGCGCTCCTCCGCCCAGTCTGTCATGTACCAAGCGGGGTTGATCCCCAGGTCAACCTGAATAGAACCCACTGGAGTGCGATACCTAACTCCTATACCTGTCCCTACCCGCAAGAACGGCTCTGGATCGATGAGCATAGATGTTGTGAGCACCGCTGGATCAACAAAGAACACATTACCGACATCGACAAACCCCACAAGAGCCCCGTTTTCACTTGAAAGACCCAGTACGTTTG
>CAWVYO010000103.1:0-11131 GCA_963934385.1 uncultured bacterium | reverse complement strand
AAATTCCTTGTTGGGGCTGTCGAATATGACGTAGATGCTCTTTGTGATGGAAAAGAAGTCTATATCGCGGGAATAATGGAGCATATTGAGGCAGCCGGGGTTCACTCTGGCGACTCAACAGCGCTCATGCCCCCAGTACAACTTTCTGCTGAAAACAAGGTAGAAGTCGAGAACATAGTCACTAGGATCGCCTTAAAACTGGGAGTTGTAGGGTTGGTCAATGTGCAGCTCGCGATACAGGATGGAGTGGTCTATATTATTGAGGTCAATCCCCGAGCATCTAGAACTGTTCCATATGTATCAAAGGCTACGGGGGTTCCTGTCGCGCAGATCGCGACTCGGCTCATGTTAGGGGAGAGCCTAAAAGATATCAGTCCAAAAAACAATATGATTGCAGGCATGTCGTTTGTAAAGTCACCTGTTTTTCCATGGAAGCGGTTCCCAGGAGCGGACATTGTTCTGGGACCGGAGATGAGATCTACTGGTGAGGTGATGGGAATCGGTCGCAATTTCGGTGAGGCCTATGCAAAGGGTCTCATCGGATCCGGTATGACCTTGCCAATGAGCGGCGGTGTATTTCTCTCTATTCGAGACGAAGACAAGCACAGGGCAGCTCCGATAGCAAAGAGACTTTCGGGTATGGGCTTTCACTTGGTCGCTACTGGTGGAACTCATCGAGTATTGACGGAGGCGGGCGTCGAGTCCGAGTTTGTCTATAAGGTAAAGGAGGGGCGCCCTGATATTGTTGACTCAATAAAGAACGGGAAGATCCAGCTAATGCTCAACACACCCATGGGTAAAAAGAGCGCTCTAGACGAACGAGCAATGAGGCTGGCAGGTCTAAGGTACGATGTGCCTTGTATTACAACGATCGAGGCCGCGGATGCTCTTATTGATGCTCTGGTTAGTTTGCGAGCGGGCGATCTTAGTGTCGTAAATATTCAGGAGCTTCAGCTATAAAAGCTTCTTAGAATGGGCCGTTTTTACGGTCTTAAAATAGGAGTTATCTCACGAAGCCTATCCACAAGAACTTCGGCTTCTTCCAGAAGTTCGTCTAGGTATGGGTGGTTTTGAGTATAGAGGTTTTCGCTCTCTAGGTGATCTGCATTGACTGTGTAGAGTTCAATACGACCATCAAGTCGCAATATTAGTTCGTGGTTGTCGCGCTCAACTCGAACGGCAGAGCCTCGATCTTTGGCGTGAATAGCTGTGAGGGTTCTGCTTGTGGCGGTACCAACAGGTACACCTGTGAGCGGTATATCAGTAATGAGATAGGGAATACCCATCGCCTCAAAAAGTGTCGGGAGTATATCGGCATGAGTGGTGGCTTCGTCCCACTCGCCTACTTCGATTCCACCATCTTTCATCCAAAACAATGCTGGTACACGGGTCTCTTCTTGAAAAAGATCTCTGCCGTGTTGTGTCTTGCCATGGTCGAAGTGCTGCTCGCCGTGATCTCCAATGAACATGACTAAGGTATTGTCGAGTCTGCCTGTAGCATCTAAACTGTCAAAGAGGCGCCTCAACTCAGAATCAAGGTATCGCAATTCTCCATTGTAGTACGTATGAAGATGCGCCCGAAGTGCATCCATCTCTGCTTCTGATAGATCACCTTCTAGGGTTCGGAGTTGATTTATATCAGCAGCATTTCGGACATCGATCCCGGTGGGCACCAGTTGGTCGACTCCTACCAAGTACTCTTCAGGTGGATTGTATTCAGAATGAGGATCATAATAGTGTATTTGGCTGTACCACCCGCTGTCGCCTAGGGCACTCATCATTTCTATGGCTCCGTCGGTAACCTCAGTAGCTGTTGATTTAAACATCGGGACGAAGTCTTGAGAACCTTGAGAAATAGCGCTCGAACTCTTCGTGACTGGATTTGATGTTAGAAATTGGGTTGCGAATCCAGCGTCAGATAATCGCTCGGCTATTGTGTATTCTGAGGCGGGTAGCTCGTGTTCTTCCATGCCTGTTGGGTGGTATCCAATTTCCGTAGTATTTCGACCTGTGAGTAAGCAATATAAAGACGGTACAGTCCAGTTCGAGCAGGACTGGTGATTTTTTAGGACAAGTCCGTTAGCCATTAACTCTGCGATGAAAGGGAGCTCTACATTACCCGCTTCGCCGTATACAAAATCGCCTCGGATAGTGTCTACACTGATCACTAGCAGATTCGCTGGGGGACTCGATGACGTCAACCGAAGGGCCATGTTTGGGTCTCCGGTTTGTTCTCCGGTTTCCTCTACTTCTGTATCTACGATGTCTAGTCCAGACTCGATATCACTTGTTGTATCAGTATAATCCTCGCTGACTTCATTAGTGCAGCCCGTGATAAACACTGATATTGAGAGAGCAACTACTGATATTACAATGTTGTTTTTACTTGTCATAGTGGCGACATAGTGCGTTTTTGGAGGCGGGGTCGTGTGTTTTTTGTGTAGTTTCATTAACTTCAGAAAAAACTCCTCTCTGGTGATTCTGTGATATAGCACCAACAAATTCATACAGGAACTCTCAATGTCTTCAAAACAACAGTTTACCGCCACGGTTAGTCGTGGGCTAGAAGATGCCCTTTCACGTGAATTGCAGGGCTTGGGTGTCGGGGGAGTCAAGACAGGCAAAGGCGCTGTCTATTTTAGCGGTGATATCAAGTCCGCTTACAGGGTCTGCTTGTGGTCGCGTATTGCTACTCGTGTTTTATTACCGCTAGTTACTTTTAAGGCGTGGAATGAAGCGGAATTATATGAGGGTACTCTCGGAGTGGATTGGAGTGAACATGTTCGCCCCGACTCCTCGATCTGTGTTGACTTTGTAGGTCGTCCACGGTGGCTAAATAACTCCATGTTTGGGGCCGTTCGTGTAAAAGATGCTGTTGTCGATCAGCTTAGGGACACACGCGGAAGCCGACCTAGCGTAAACCGCGACAACCCCGATCTTCGAATAAACGTCCACGCTGGTCGAGACGAAGTTGTAATAAGTGTAGATTTATCTGGTGACCCGCTTCACGAGCGTGGTGCGGGTAGGATAGAGGGTCCCGCGCCATTAAAAGAGACATTAGCTGCAGGACTGTTGTCAATATCCAATTGGCGTAAGCTCGCCCGAGATGGAGCCCCTTTGGTGGATCCAATGTGTGGCTCAGGAATGTTCCTTGTTGAGGCGGCTGGTATTGCCTTTGACAGAGCACCGGGGATGAACCGACGACACTGGGGCTTTGCTCGCTGGCCAGGTCATGACAAGTTGGCATGGCGACAGATGATAAAAGAGGCGAGAGAACGGGCTGCCGACCAAAATAATCAAAACATCACAATTATTGGCGGTGACGTTGATCCTAGGGCAGTCGAGGCTGCTGAGGCAAATCTGCGTCGCGCTGGAGTGCTAGACAAAGTTCAGCTCCGACAGGCATCACTCGAAAAGATGATGCCGCCAAAGGGTAAAGAGGGAATAGTTGTCGCCAACCCTCCGTACGGTGAGCGTCTAGGTACACTAGACGAGGCCGCGGAGATTCACCACGCTTTGGGTGAGCATCTCTGGCAGAACTATCAGGGTTGGACAGGGTGGATTCTTACGGCTCACGGTCCACTGGTTGGGAAGGTTGGGATGAAGCCCGCAAAGAGGATTCAGGTGTACAACGGACCTATCGAGTGTAGGTGGCTGTGTTTCCCCGTTAGGAAAAGAGCTTCGACTAGCGATGTGCAGGGGTGACCACTGGCTGTTCGCCTAGGAAGTTTAGGACATCGATTTGATTGTCAGCTACCGCTTTAGCTGCTTGCAAACCAGTCGACGACTTCGCTTTTGTCTACCATTGGCTTGATGAAGTCCAGTACCCTTATGTGTTCTGGGTGGGACTGATATTGCTCAAACCCCTTCAAAGTTTCAAAGGTTGTGATTAGGCAGACATCCGCAGCACGAGGACTGCTAAGTGTGTCGACGCCGACTGTTATAGTCTCGAGTGTTGGTACACTTCCCTCCAACCGTCGAAGGGCTGTGGCTACTACGTGGCGCTCATTTTTGGCCTTAAGTGTAAACATTACTACATGGTGAAACATTTATTTTTCCTAAATATGTGTTCGGTAAATGGAGGTACCTCCATCGCCGTCCCTATCCCCTTATCAAGATTACAGTTAGGTCGTCGTCGATTTCTCGGTTTTCTACTGAGTTTGTTATGTATGATAGGGCTTCATTCACGCTTTTTAAAGCATTTGAAGATTTTAGTAAACTTGCTAATCCATCGCTGTCTAACATCTGTCCGTCTTCCGCTAGGGACTCTGTAATGCCGTCTGTGTAAAGCAGAAGAGCGTCTCCTTTTGCCAGCTCAAAGTGCCCGGCGGGGAGTTTTGGGTCTATCTCTTCTACTAGTCCGAGCCAGATCCCTGTTGTCGCGATATTTTCGACCTCTTGAGAGTGGTCCCTATATATTAGAATATCTTGATGTAGGCCGGCAAAGTGGAATGAACCGCTCAAGTCCCTGAATACGACAGTCATGGTCATATATTTTTGTTCGCCGAGTCGACGAATATTCTCAATCATGGTGCTGTTTACGATAGCCAATAGCTCCGGCGGTGTGACGTTTGCTCCTTGCCTTATACTTGTCGCTACTGCGGTCTGAGCCATCATCATTACGAGCCCTGCTGACACGCCGTGCCCAGAGACATCGCCTATTATTATCCAGTCCCCCTGCGCTGTCGAAATGATGTCGTAATAGTCACCTCCTACAAGGTCGGCTGGCTTCATTGTTGCGGCGACCTCACATCCTCGTATTGAAGGTGACCTAGGAAGTAGGGCAGTCTGGATCTTTTTTGCGAGCTCCATCTCTCCAAACAGCTCGGAGAGAGCGTCATCTAGATCCATGGTGCGTTGCTTCACCAACGACTCTTGATGTAATGAAAGGTGTCTCAAACGCTGAATCGTTGTAGTCAGAGCGATCGCTAGCCCCACCATCCATGCGTACAGTATCAGCCGATAGCGTTCGATCTTTTCCATATCGCTCTGAAACGCCTGGTTGTATCGCAGTGTGGCGTTGTCAATCGCGATAGACAATTCATAACTATGTGTGTTGTAATTAAGTTCGTATAATTCCCCGAAGTACCGCATTTTAGCGTGAGTGTCGCCATCTATTATTGCGGCTATCAGGTTTGAGTTGGCAGTTTGGAAATCTTCGATGTATTCGTGGTACTGAGCTAGCTGATTCGAACCATTTTCAAGGGCTTCAGTTATTGAGGATACCTCTCGCCGAAGCGAAGAAAACACAAGTGAAGGGAGCTCTTCCAATGAGCTATCAAAAGAGCTAATGGATGCTTGGAGTGGCTGGTAGTTTTCAGAGATGGTTAATTGGAGATTGCTTATTTCCAGCTCGATTTCTCGTAGGGATGCTCTCGCATTGCGCAGCGAATTTATAGTCCCGAGGTGTCCCTCTTCATCAGGCGGGCGTGTTTGATAATACAGAAGCCCAAAGAGCAGTGCTGTTAATACTACCGCTAACCCAGATTTTTGCGATTTGTTCAATGGTTGGAAAGGTGTAGATTTGGCCAGGACTTGGCTATTGTCTCCAGGCTTGCGAATGACAGTCGTTGCCAATTTACTGAGCCGTCGTAGCGCACATGGACATTGTTGGCGATATCGCGAGCTGAACTGAGCATCTTGAAGATAGGCATGAAGGAGCTAGAGTTTAGGTACTTTAATCCACGAAAATCTACATCTACATCGAGTCCAGATAGGGTGGGGACCACTTTTTCGCTCCATGGCGTTATTATCTCGCCTGGGTTTTGCCGGTCGCTCTTGCCATCAAACACGATGGACACTTTGCCCTCTAATCGAGTAACTGTGGCAAATAGGTTATCGCTAACCAGATTCACGCAGCATCTCCGACACTATCCCTGTGAACCGCCTCTATTGTTAGAACGGTGTCTCCAAATCTACATGACAGGTCTGAGTTTCCATCGGTAGCCACCCTCAACAAACCGAGTTGGCTAGGTCCGTCAACGCTTCCAGCAATGAGCTTTCTTAGCCTCGAGATGGATAGTTTGGAAGGGTCGTCGGAGTCGTTGATCTCTTCGATAATAGCCTCAACGGCTTGTACGTGGCGTATGTCACCCACAGCGTTGTGGGAGTGAATCGAGAACTGCTCATCAGATAGGCACACAGTGATGAATCCCACCCGCTCATCGTCGATAACAGCCCCGTATTTTACTATGTTTTCAGCAAGCTCTGAAGCGATCATTACTGCCCTATCACGCACCTCATCGATATATGATGAGAAGAGCACTCCGACTTCAAGGCGTATTTTACTTACAGAGTCCCACACGAGTGGGATCTCAAAGCGATGTTCCATAGGTTGTGTCACGCTCTGTACTCCTGATACTAAAATTTTTTGTCGATTCTTGACTAGTCAATATTAGCACAACTATAACAACCGATGTGTGAATGTTTTTACTGTACTAGAAATATATCCGTCAGCCCGTCGGTGATAACTGGAGGACCTAAATTCTCTTCCAAAAGTGCACTGTGAGTGTCACCTCTTTGACAGGAGATGTAGTGGACACCAGCATCACGAAGCTGACTAAAATCATCCCTGGTAACCACCCAGTCTTCACTAGAGTTCCCAGACGCGAAGTACGATAGGAGCTGGTGACTCTGTATGAACTCGATAAATTGGGGTAATTCTGTACGTCGAATGAGTTGGTTTGAATTCACAATGGGGTGACCGTGAGTGAGCTGGTAATACTGGGTTCTCGCCGCGTCAGCAGATGTCGGTTGATAGAGGAGTGGTAGCTCCAATAGGGCCCCGTCTGGTTGCCCCTGAAGCTCAGTATATACGTCCGGAACTGAAGTTGAGGCCATAGCCCTACTACTTAGATCGCCGTCGATCCAGTGAGGTTGCGTAGCTGTGATTAAAAAGAGTGCTAAGGCGCCCAGACGTTTGTGTTTCCATTGGAGGACTTGGAAGCCGATTGCTCCTAGAGAGCCCAGTGTGAGGAGCGTTAAAAAACCTATTCGATAGGGACGGTAGGCCTTGGAGAACATTGGCATGTGGTTGTAGAGCCACTCATATGGGAGTGGGTTCTGAAAAGACCAATCTGGTACTATGGGTGAGGCATTAAGAAGAAGATAAGGTCCAAGTGTTAAGGTGGTAAATCCAGCAGTCATTACGGCCCATGGCACGCCTCGTTTCCGGGCGACAAACAACCCTGCTAGACCTGCGATCCAGGCTATTCTGCCAGGTGTGCTTTCCAGGGGGTTTATGGAAAAGTGACCGCTTGTCAGGTTTTCAATATTCGTGGAGTTTAGTACCACCTGCATGTTGTCGTGGGTCAATAATACCTCTGAAGAAAGTTCATCCAAAGGCAGACGAGCATTAGCTATTTCACCAGATAAGACCCACTGCTCTGGTGAGAAGTCAGCTCGGCTAATGGGCGGTCTTGATGGGGTCTCACGCTGCACATGTGGGAGTAGCGGGAGGTCTACTAAGGCAGCAGTAGCAAGAGCTAGTAAGATGAACTTTGATGAAGTGAACCCTTTGGGAGTTCTCTTTGCTAACTGCCAGCAGATAAAAGTCAGCGCCAATATTCCGGAGAAAATGGTGAAATACCAGTTGAACAGACCTGTTATTCCCAAGACGCCCGCAGCCTGTAGGCTCCTCTTAAGTGAGGGGGCTTCGCAGATTCGAAGGACCATGTATCCGTTTAGCGGTATGAACCAAGCCGCAACTAACTCTAAACATCCCGCCGACATCTCTCCGTAAAAAATAGGGCTGTATAAAAATAGCGCAGCGCCAACGGTGGCGGCTCTGTGTGACTGTGTGAGTTTGTGGAAGAATAGATGTGCGCACACCCCCGTCGCTGTGAAGGAAAGGAGCATTATTGCGTTATAGGCGGTCCCCACACTGAGCCCCATCAAAATTAGCGGGATACCGAGAGCCTGTACTCCTGCATGTCCAAACGAGAGAAGGTTGTATCCGTGAGGAAACGCGATGGCGTTGGTGTGTGTCGCTAGGTCACCGCTTGATATTGCGTCTGCCAAATGCCCCATCAGCCATAAGGTTGTCCATGTGTCAAACCTATCAGCCCATACGTGAGTGGATATGTTTGCCACGAGTGGCCAGGTGAAGAGTACGGCCCCGAAGAGATAGAGAAATACAACTTTTAGCGATAGGGGTATTGCCTGAATTAGAGCACCTCAAGATCCGTTTTTGGTTATCCTACAGCATATGAAGATTCAAAAAATGCTAACTCTGGCAATCATAGCAAATATATTGTTTATTGGTAGATCGGTTTGTGTTGGGGTGGCACAAGCTGAAACCGGGAGTTTACAGACCGTCGTGGTCGAGGTCAGCTTAGGTCCTCAAGAAAATGCATTGATGCTTGAGATAAAAGGCGACACGTTACCGGCGTTCGAGGTGTCTTGTCGCGATGATGGCGAGGAACACGACAGCGTGCGCAACGACAGTATTCAAACTTGCCACGGAGAGGTTCCGGTTGGGATAGACCTCTCTTTTTCCCTGAGAGTAGGTGGTGGTGAGATGGTAGCTTCCGTACCTGCGGCAGGGTCTGAAAGTGAAGGACGTACTAGGTATTTTGAGTGGATCGAGTCTGGGTTGCACCAGGTCGAAGAGCCAGTAAACATTGGTCAGGCGACAGAACCTTCTGACCCTGAACAACCCCATGGAGAGCCAGTTGGTCAGCCTAAGAGTTCTCCAGCTCTGCCATTTATCTTAGGTATTGTAGCGGGGTTGGGGTTCGCGACAGCGCTGATTCGTTCAGCAACTAAAGGGGGGCTTACTCCAGCTGCTAATTTGATTGGTTTTCCACCAGACATTGAGTTTTGTCGTGATGGAGCCGACTTAGATACTACTATCAACGAGCTGTTGGAAATAGGACCCTTGGTGGTCGCGCACCCCGAATCATTGGAGATAGCCGCACGTGATAGCGTCAACATCATCTCTGTGACAGAGCGAGACGTCGTAGACGTAATCGATGCCCTAAAAAGGCTAGCTACGGTATATCCAACTCAGCGGATCGCGGTTGTTGTTGTTGGAGATTTGGATTGTGTTGGGGATCCAGGGGTCACCTTTATAGAGCGCCTTACCGAATCGGCACCTCTTGGTTCAGTGGTTAGGGTGTTGAAATAGACTTGTTTCCCTTAGCTTTTTATTTGTTCTTTGGTGTGGCCCTTGGGCAGGAGCCTCAGCACCAGCCTCACGTAGAGAGTCGTAGGTTGACTGTAAGTGTCGAGAATCAGCGAGACTCCGTTTTGGACAATGGTTTGTTGATTGAGATAGGCAGTACTGGTCAGAGGGTCACCTTGAGGCTTATGGATGATGGCGAGCCGCCAGATGTTCGCGCTGATGACAGCAGGCATAGCGGGATGGTCTCTGTCGACGGCGTAGGCTTTAGCTCCGTCTTAATGGACGGGGACGGCGCAGTAATTTGGACAAACGATAACCTCTACATTCCAAGTGAGTTTGAGCAGCCCTCTCTTAGGATCGTAGTTACGGACTCAGAGGTCTCAGGAAGAATTGTTAACGATACACGCATGGAATCAGTTGCTGAGAGTGCTGGCAATATTGTGGGCGAAGGTGAACAGGAGTCTGGAGCCAATCTACAAGTCTTGTTTGGTGCTGTTGGGTTTGCCCTAGGCTCAATTCTTTCAATTGTGATTTCCTATCGTCGCCGTGAACCGATCACCACTGAGCGGAGTTTGGAGGTAGTTAATCTAGAGCCTAATCAGGTCCGAGGTACTGTCATCGGAGACCTAGTAAATGAGATCTCAGAGAAAGGACCACTGCTGCTGATAACCGTTGATACAGAGCTAAAGGAGACATTGTCGGGCACAGTTGGTGTTGTCACCCTCGAATGTGAATCCCCGTCAATAAAGGACATTAGCCAGTTTGTTTTGGATACCCTTATGTCGCAGGGGAGGGCCATTACAGTCATTGATGGCGCGAAGTCTTTGTCCCCATTGAGTGAACCTGCGGCTGAGGCTGCACTACACCATGAGCTTGCACGGTGTGTGCCTGGGGTAGTCTACTTTTTTAGCTAAATAAGTACGGCTACTCAAATCCCATAATTCTAGTTTCGCCTTCTGTATAACCTACGATATCAGGTATTCCGTCGCCTGTAGTGTCGGCGAATGTATCGGCGTAGCCAGCGAGTGCCTCCCACAGCTTTACCTCTTGAATGCCATCCATATCTGGGTCTCTGTCGAATATCCAGTCGGCTTGATTTGGTAGTGGGACCCCGTTTTCGTCCTTTGGTTCTACGACAATGCCGCCAAATGTGAGCCCTTCCAGTATGTACATTAGGCTGGCTACGTAACTATCCACGCCGATGTGGTACATTTCGGGGTTACTCGATGATATGTCAAGTTCCTCCCAGCCCGTATCGGTCTGCAGTTCGACTCCTATCACCCGGTTGAACATTGACTTGCTCATATCTACAGTGCATCGCATACCGGAGATCTGGATGTAGTAGTCACAACCGTAATCAGGAGAGATCGAAACGGTCACTTCACAGGCGTCAGCGACCTCAGCGGCGTTCATATAGAAGTGGACCAATGAATATCCAGGGACGTCGTCGGTCCCGAACCCTAAAGGCATGACTCTGAAAAGGTCTGAGAACGACTCCATTCCCGTCACTCCAGCAACAAAGTTGTCTCTGATTACACCTTGACTCTCAATAGCGACGTCGATTGGATTCTCTGGGTCAATAGCTGTGAGTTGCTGTCTGAATGCGTCGGTTACGAAGTCACCGAGGCCAGACTCAGCGCATGCATTCATGGATAGATCTCCTTCTACAGAGGCTATTGGAGTATCAAAGTTGTACCCGAGTTCGGTTAGGGGACCGGACTCTAGAGCAGCAACAAAACCGTCTATTGCGCTATTTATCTCGGGGTCACCCATTGTAGAGTCGTTGAGCTCGTGTAGTTGATATTGCTCGATCTCCCAATCCCCGGCATCTGTCTGAACGAGGTCTAGCTGTCCTAGGTATCGTGTGTAGGCTCCAGCCTGCAAAATGACCACTCCGTCTCTGTTAATCTCCTCAAAAAGCGCGACGTGTCCGTGACCGCCAACTATTACGTCAATTCCGTCAACGTTCTCCGCTAGCTCGGTGTCAGCCTCAGTGCCGGCGTGTGT
>CAWVYO010000102.1:0-11184 GCA_963934385.1 uncultured bacterium | reverse complement strand
CAAAGAGCGCTAATGCTGACCCAACAATGACGACCGATAAAGACATAATTACTCCAGTTCGCATAGTGTTAGCCCTTGAGCAATCGCAAGCCAGGGCCGAAAGTCTTGGCTACATCTACATCGGGCTCTGACGGGGGCTCGGGCAGCGGTTCTATGGGTTCTAACTGAAAGACGACCTTTGTGATAGCAGACCACGGGACTTTACAGGTGTAGAGCGTATCAAACGACAACACCAAACAGACTCCCTCGGGAGTGAATTGTGGATCGTTGTGACGATGAAAGGCTGCATCTAGGCGCAAAACGATCTCGGTTGGTGACTGGGCGAGAACAGCCGGCGGGATCCCACTATCTTCCAACTGGTCCGTGTGGGCAACAAAGATGAAGTCAATACCCAGACCAAACGCAAGCTTAAATGCCTGCTCCCCCTGAATACCAAAGGGGTCAACCATTACAGGTTCGTTCTCAAACACCTCTTTCATGTGTCCTCGATCACCTACACCGGTTCTCATCACCTCGACAGCTTTAGACGCACCAGAGCTGTCACCAGCCCAAGGTAGCGTCGATGGGTCGACATCTAAAGCAATGGATAACGCGACAAGCTGACTCAAGGTGACATCCTCTCTACCGGACAGGAGTTTTCTAACTTCTGTTCGCTTAAGACCTGACGCCTTTGCCACGGCAGCGGTATTCAATCCCGACGCCTCCATCTTGGTGCGTAAAAAATTAATAATGACGTCCGTAATTTCCTGTTTCATTTCCTACCCACTCTCTTTCTAAACTTGAAGACTGCTGACCAGCAAGGATCAGGGACCGATAGAGATCATCGGCGCTGAGACCGACACACTTCCTTTACCCTCTACAGTCGTAGAGGCGCCCGATAACTTTGAAGTACCAGTCGCTTCAATTGTGACACTTCCAGAGGCTGACACCTCAAAGTCTGTGCATTTTATGGAGATTTTACCTGTTGCTTCGTACTCTACATCACCAGCTGAGCTCTGTATCAACTTGGCACCGGCGTCGTCCATCACCTGGTGAACACAACCAGAGGTCACGTCACCCACGCTGGCAGCTTTGGCGCCGATACCTATGAGTTCTGCACCAGCGGTGTCGTCAAAGAGTAACTGGTGGTCTGCGTTTGTGAGAAGCAATCTTAGGTTGTTGTCTCCATCATCGTTAGCATATGGCGGCTTGTCAGCCGCCCCATTGAACAAACAGCCAAGCACAACCGGGGAGGCGCTCCTGCCCAAAAACCCAATCGCCACCTCTGCGTCAACGTCGGGGATAATAACAAGCCCTCTGTCACCACCTGCCATAGGGGTCGACACCCTGCACCAGCTGCTCTTTGGGGGCTCCTCTGCATCGCCTGGAAACTCGACGCGGACACGCCCCATTCCCTCTGGATCCTTGTTTTCAATTACAACGCCTGTGATCACTCCAAACATACAGACTACCCTATTGAGATTGAAGGGGCTGAAACAGAGATGTTGCCTTTCCCCTCAACAGTTGTGCTGGCCCCGGATAGCTTTGCAGCCCCCGTGGCCTCAATAGTTACGCCGGATTTAGCGGTGACCTCAAAGTCCATGCATGTGACCTTGACGCCCTTTGTAGCCTCAATCTCTATGTCTCCACCCGAATAGATTTGAAGCTTGTTTCCGCTGGCGTCAAAAGTCAATTTCACCTTCTCGTTGTTGGTAACAATCTCAATCATCTCACCGCCAGATGTGTCATCAAACTTCACCACGTGCCCCGAGCGGGACTTGAACATTCGAATATTGTTATCGCCATCTTCATTTGCATACGGAGGCTTGTCTTTTCCGTTGAAGAGTGAACCCACAACAATGGCGCTATTCACATCTCCCCTAACAAACGCCACCAGAACCTCGTCATCCACCTCTGGGATGGTCACCCAACCTCGACCGTTTCCAGCCATAGGTGTCACCAATCGTGCCCAATATGAACCTGGTGTGTCCGGAAGAGTCGGGAACTTTACGCGTATCCGTCCCATGCCTGCCGGATCGTCTTTGTTCTCGTCAACAACCGCCTCGACAAGTCCAGGCATTACCCCAGACAATGCTCGCCCATATCTGTCGGTAATTCTAGCCATAGTCCCTCCGTGATGCAATGTTATAATAAGTAAGCGATTTTGGAGAGCAAATTGGGTTCAAACATAAAAAAAATGGCTTTATTAGCGACAAGAGCAATATCGAAGAGTCGGTTTCTCGTTCCACAAAAGATCCGAAAGGGTCTCGATTCGAGGCTTTTCTTCGCGATACATCAAGTCACTCGTGTGACAAATGACCACTACCCGATGCCGCAAGAGGACAGCGCAGAGTAAATCGAGTTATTTCGAGCTTATGTCAAACTTCACGTCCCGTCTGCAAGAAAAAGTTACTGAGCTAGGTCCGCTCTGCGTGGGAATAGATCCACACCTCCACCTTCTGCCTTCAGCTATGCGTGAGAGCTGGGGCGACCTAAAATCTAATGGGTCTAGAGCATCTGCCGCTAAATGCGTGTTGGAGTGGTCGCTTATGATGGTCGAAGCCATGCGCGATCGAGTGGCGATTGTAAAACCGCAGGTGGCGCTCTTTGAGCAGCTTGGTTCTCCAGGGTTCGCGGCTCTCGAGGCGACCTGCGAAGCGGCATCAGCCGCGGGGCTGTTAGTGCTTGTCGATGCAAAGAGAGGCGACATTGGTTCTACAGCTGAGGCCTATGCGAGAGGGATCTTAGACGATGACGGACCAATCGGCGCTGACGCTGTCACCCTCTCTCCTTACCTTGGACAGGACTCAATGGAACCCTTTATCAAGCGGTGCAGAGAAGACGGCAAGGGTGTCTTTTTATTACTTCGAACATCAAATCCGGGTGGCGCAGAGCTTCAGACTGCCGGCGTGCCTTCACCAGCTGACACTGTCGCAGGTTGGGTAAACAACTGGAACAAAGAGATCTCAGGTGGCGACAAATTAGGACCTGTAGGGGTTGTGACTGGCGCCACCCTTGGAGAGGAGCTGAAAGTCTGGCGCAAAAAGCTACCCAACGCTTGGTTCCTAATGCCTGGCTACGGGGCGCAAGGAGCCTCGGCAGCCCAGACCAGAGCCGGTTTCCGACAAGACGGACTTGGAGGTCTCGTGAACAGCTCAAGAGGAGTACTCTTCCCTAAAAAGCACGAGCGCATCGCATACGATCTCGACCCAGTCTCTATGGTGGCTTCTAAAATAGAAGCCTGCAGAGCGGAGCTTAATCTCTTCTCCTAAAGAAGATGGCTCCCAACAGACCCAGTAGCCCCCAAGAAGTGCCGGCTTTACCAGTCGACGAGCAGCCACACTGCCCTATCAGAATGACATCCCCGCCAGGGACTACGGCACCACCGCCACCGCCACCGCCGCCGCCACCGCCACCGCCACCGGGACTGTCGCCAGTGTCGACACTCCCAGTATCGGTATTGAAGTCTGGATCGCAGGCATCGCCTACTCCGTCAGAGTCTTCATCGGCCTGATCGGTGTTTGGCTCGAATTCACAGTTGTCATCATCATCTGCAACACCGTCGTCATCATCATCCGTATAGCTCGCAGAAATATTTAAAACAGCGGCGTAGCTTCCATTACCATTGTACCCATTATTATAGGCATACATACCTGAAAGCCCCGGGGGCAGAGGATCTGAGTCTTCCACCTCAAACACATTTTCACCATTCATGTTTGCGGTGATAACCCCATCATTAATCAAGAAGCCAAGCGTGTTCCAAGCGTCGTCGTCGTGATTAAACCTACCATCCTCGAGCAACTCACCATTTCCACCCTCGACCTTATACAGTAGCAATCTACCTCTATCAACACTATCGACCGGCGGAGGCGTGGAATCTGCAGAGTGGATAAGCATATAAAACGAGTCATTCCCGTTATGCCTTAGCACCAACCCAAAACTGTCATCATCGTAATTATAAAAAGTGGTGCCAATCTGGCCATCGCCTATTTCATCGCCATAGAGAACCCAATTGTCTTGTGCAGAACCCCTGCCGTATTTGTCATTGCCATCGTCGGTGTCATCTGTGAGAGCGAGTGCGACGCCATCAGACCTTATGTACCAAGGATCATTTTCATAACCACCGGTCCAGCCTCCGTCCCCAACCAAATACCCTTCACTGCCAAAACCATAATCCTCAACGCCCCATGCTCTAATGTTATCTGCACTAACGGGCGTGACCCATGACAAAAGTAATGGAATAATAATCAAAACTGAACTCCTTCCGTAATCTGGAATGATTATGCATCAAAGATTTATTTGTCGCCACCTGTAAAGAGTAAGCTGGCTACCATGATACTATTTTTTGACAGGAAAACTTCTCTCTAACAAGTCTGTAGCTTCTACTACACGGCGCCAAACTTCGTTAGCAAAAGACTCTCTATCTGGCCAATCGCATGGTCGCATTTGGGCTAGAATTCTTTGGTGAACAAGAACCCTTACTCGCAGCTGAATTGGAGGAGGAACAACATTCTCGGTACCCCATAGAGCAGACGGAACAACGGTTATTCCCCTGTCCCAACAGGCTTGTACTAGTCCCAACTTTGGTTTTCTTAGCTTACCGTCACGAGTCCGAGTACCTTCTGGATATACTTGAAGCCCGTTGCCAGCCAACATCATATCGAGGGACTCTAGCAGTGCCCGCTTACGCTCACCTGCAACCTTACGCTTAAAAAAAATAGCACCACCAAGATATCCTAGAGTTCCCAAGAAGGGCATATACAAAACGACCCTCTTTGAGACGCCTTGGGTATGAGTGGTCATTATGGTGAGAGGAATATCGACAGCGGAACGGTGATTAGAGACCACCAAATAACCCTCACCAAAAGGTACATTCTCCCGACCAGTTACGTCGACACTACAGAACATTGGGACAAATCGGATACACATATTTGCCAAAGCTACGCTGACCAATATTCCAAACCGCTCCCTGTCTCGGCGTTCAATAACAACCAACGGCAAGCCTACGACCATCAATAATAGACCGCCTGATAGCACGAAGAACAGCAACCCTAGAGCCCCGTAGATTCGAAAGATGTAGTTTGAAAGGGTCTTAGGCACGGCTGGCTCTAAAATTATCGACTATTAGCTATCACTTGGCTATCCCGTAGGATATATGCAACTCGTATAGAATGGCACAGTTTTGTAGTACATAACGCAACAGGGAATCTGAAATGGACACCATCACAATAAAAACTATCATCGAGAAGGGTCTACCGGACTGCACGGCTGTCGTAAATAACGACATGCGTGACGGTGTACACTTTGACGCGGAAGTTGTTAGTTCTGCTTTTGACGGAGTTGGGCTGGTAAAACAACATCAACTTGTCTACGGTACACTCGGCTCACTCATGGACGAGGCGATACACGCCCTCGCACTTCGCACATACACACCAACACAGTGGGCTAAAAAGTAGCTCACAAACTACCTGGAGATAAAAATGTCAGACGTAATGGAAAGAATAGATAAACTCGTAAAAAGCAACAAAATCATCCTCTTTATGAAGGGCACTCCGGCCATGCCACAGTGCGGATTTTCAGCTCAATCTGCTGGAATCCTATCCAATATCGGAGCTGATTTTCAGACAGTAGACGTACTCGCAGACCCTGAGATTCGTCAAGGCATCAAGCAGTACCAGAACTGGCCTACTATCCCACAGCTTTATGTTGGCGGCGAGCTCATTGGCGGATCAGACATCATGATGCAGCTATTTGAAACTGGCGAATTGGCAGAAAAAATAAACGGATAGAATTTCAATATGGGAAAAGATGGAACATCGATAATTCGGCGACCATCACACCCTATTGTAAAGACAATAAAGAGGGGCTTGGAGTTGATCCAGGCCCCTCTTACTTTTGATATGGACATCTGGGAGGGGGTCAAGTACGGCCCTGAAGCAGAACAGAATATCGATCTATGGGAGCTGAACGATCTCGCCCCAAGAGACGGTTGGCCCGCTGTTATGTTTATTAACGACGACGGCTGGATCGAGGGGGCACCAGAGAGCTTTAGAATACAGGCCCCCTTGTTGGCACGCCGTGGCATTGTAGGAGCGAGCGCAAGTTACCGCTCAAGTGAGGCTCAGAGCTGGCAGGTGCAGCTTAGCGACATCTTGTCAGCCATTGAGGTTCTGAAACAGCTACAGACAGACCCAACCCGAATAGCGCTCTGGGGGGTTGGGGGCGGAGGAGATCTAGCCTTGGCCGCAGCTGCCCGCCTTGGCCCTGAAAAGATTAAATGTGTAGTCACTTTTGACGCCAACGAACCTTCGGTAATGAAGGATGACTCAGGTGTCCCCACCCTCAACCAAAAATCTGGTATAAAGAACTTCAAAGCAGCACACAGTTGGCTCGGAGAGCTCCTTACAGACAAGCAGCGGGGAAGCAAATGGAAGATCCGTCGGAAAAAGAAGAAAAAGTAGCGGCAAAGGTACCCGTGCTAATCCCTGTTTTGGCGGCAATACTTTTTAGCTGCTCTGGTGGGGGCAACAGCGACGATTCGGGCACCAATACCTCTACAGACACAACTGTAACTGATACTAATGACACCTCTTCGTACTACACCCAAGAGCTAGGTCGGCTATTAATAACCTATGAGTTTGCGGGTTTTCAAGATGACTGGAGGCGTTGCGTAGACACTAACTTTACCGAAATCTACCTTGAACTATTTCTAGATGGCGAGTCACAACAAGTGACCACCTGGCCATGCGACGACTCACCTATATCCGTAGACGGGCTGGCTTTGGGTTCCTGGAAAATGACTCTTAGGACCATTGAAAATGTTGACTCAGCCACTGAGCCTTACGGTCTGTCTCCCTCGTTTATGACATATATTGGCTCTGACGATATCATGGAGCCACACCTGCTTTTACAGTGCCATGGGTGCTGATTCAGGGAGTAACAGATGATGCTTCTGGCATCGTCACATCTAAATACGAGGTCCAGCCTCCCCTGACATCGAAGATAACGTCGCGAGACATCATTCCATCGCACTCGATGTGAACACGGATGGTCGACACGGGGGCGGATGAGACCATATTGCCTGCCATATGATAACGGCCGTGACCCGCGTATTCTTGTCTAGCGTAGGCTCCTCTAGATAAAGGCTCGCTCATAGTGCCCAACTCTAAGTCAGACGACACAGGGCTAACTCCATCTCTGTCCATTAATGTCAGCTCACAGGTGTCTGACTGGAGACGCTGGGTATGGGTGGTCCTTAGGTTAATATTAACCGTGAAAGATCGAGGCTCATCTGAAGCCATGGAACCTGACCCAACGGAGGGGTGAGTCCCGCTGATGTGCCCCAACAGCAGCGGAAAAATAGGGTGCGAACATGGGTGATCAGTCACACATGATGAAGGGATATGAACCAAGCCAGTAGATAGACTAGGGACATTAATTGGTCCATCACTTGGCATTGGTTCAGTTGCTGTCACTGGGGCAATTTCAAGGTTACTGACAGTGGCAAAATCTGCCACATCAATCTCGCTCGGTACTGGCGTCACGAGCTGATCCATAGGTGAGGATGTCGCATCGTGATAGAGAAAATTCAACCGTGAGCTAGGTGGCGAAATGCCAGCTTCGCGAGCGTATTGCGCGTTACTGAGTACTGGATCTAGAGCATCTCTACTATTGGGAACACCCGCAATGTTTAGAATCCTGATGTCAGAGAGCAAATTTCGGTCTAGGCTCAACAAGGTTTGCATAAAGCTATACATTGAGTCTGAACCAAAGTTCATCTCCTCGAGCTGATGTCTGTTCATTGGGTCTGATAGATTGAACCCTGACACCTGCTGAAGAAGGTCGTTCATTTGGTTGGCCTGATGAACTGATTTTGGGTCCCAAAACGAAGTGTTGAGGGTAATAAACGAGTCGATGTTCGGTACTATTTCTGAAGAGTAGATGGGGTCACCCATCAACGAGCCCATGAGCCATACTGTACCGATCAGTCCGCCCTGAGCGTGCATGACGACAGACACCTTGTCCGAGGTACTCAGCGGCTCTGATACGAAATATCTATTGATATGACCTGCAAACTGACGAGCAAAACTATAGAAATTCATTATGTCGTTTTCGGGTCTGTAATCGAAACTGTTGATAATATGCAGGTCATCTGAGGCTGTATTTAAGGCACTCCCTAGCGCATTAGTCATATGCCCAAAATCTGCTGAGCTGCCGCCTAAACCGTGAATCAAAAATATGTGGTGCCGAGATGTATCTTCACTTTGTATTGGCGGGACAGGCGTGGTGGTGTTGATCCCGCGGTTCAATGATGAACTACTACAAGAAATCGAAAGTGTTGCTGAAACAAACAGGAACGCAGAGATTATCCAGCTCTTGAAATTGTTTGAACTCACTGTGCGTTCTTGTCGTCTCGCTTCGAGGCGTCGCTCCAGCCAGACGCCCCGTCACCGCGTAAAAGAACGTCACAAACAAACCGCACCTTCTTTATTAGGCGACCAAAAGCGTTGTGGTGTATGTTTCGGCGAAGAGAGATGAGCAGGCGACGCTTTAGTTTGTATTTAGCCCAACGATCTTTCCGCTTGGCTACCTTTCCAGACGCTCTTGCAGCGGGTAGATCTACAGAGGCAAGAGGCTCAAACAGCTGTTTTCTGTCGTACCCCCAGGTTGCGATATCACGCGGATCTAACAGAGCGACCATCTCACGAAGCATGACCTCTTTGTCAGAATCTATAGCCACGTGATTGGCCCACTTCTGAAGCGAGCTGGTAACTGGGCGGCTGTGCTTTGCCACACCAAGGGGATCACCAAGACCTCCGTCGGCTGGTTTCGGTGCACTTCCGTAGTTTACCGACTCAGGTTCGTGCTCCACACCAATGTGAGCATAAATTCCCTGAAGGGTCTCTTCGGGGTTTGAGACGACGTCTTCGTATTTGACGTGGAGAAACGGTACCGTCGTAGTACGCATAAAGTCAGCCATAGCGGGAACGTATCGGTTCAAGATAGGGTTGAAGTCCCTGGCTGACTTGTAGTCACCGTCGAAGAAGGACTGAGCGTAGCTGTCCCAGACCGAGCAGGGGTTCCGAGTCAAGATAATGAAGTGAGCCTCTGGGTAGAGCTTTGCCATAAATGGAAGGATCAGCCCATAAGCGGGGGTCTTGTCTAAGAAGAAGGGCTTATCTTGGGTGGATATTATCCCCTCGTACATTTTATCAGAATAGGCTCTTAGGGCCGCTAGGTAAGCTTCTTCTCCTCCTGGCAGATCCCGCACAAACTCCGCTAGTGCCTGACCCGCCTGAAGGTGGTCAAATGGGGCTTGGTTGACATTGTCATAGAAGCCTAGGTGCGCCATAGGTGTGAGCAGATGTGGCTCGGGACGCGAGTAGATCTGGCTGTGAGATGACAACATTCGCATTAGCAGGGTCGAACCAGAGCGAGGCGGCCCTACTACGAAGATGAGCTTCTTTTGAGTTGAGGGTGTTGTCACTACTGCTCCTGAACGATCTGCAAGATGATGTTCGAGCCATTTTTAGGGCGTTTTAGGGTATATGTCGAGGGGAAGTTGAGCAGAGAATCCTACTACCCCCAATCCCCCAGATAACGAACCTCTGGCACAAGCTCTACTCCGAACTGCCCCTTTACCTCACTCATGGCCAACTCTATAAGCGCGTGAATGTCTAGGGCGGTCGCGTCACCGTGATTCACGATGAAGTTAGCATGTTTTGTGGAGATAGAGGCACCGCCAATGCGGCGCCCTTTTAGACCTGCTGCTTCGATTAGGCGCCCCGCGTGATCCCCTGAAGGATTAGTGAAGGTCGAGCCACATGAGGGCAAGTCAAGTGGCTGGGTCGCCTTTCGCGCAGCGATTAACTTTGCACGGCTCGCCATCTTATCCGCTACACCAACCGAAGTTAACTGTAGCCTTGCTCGGGCGACAACAGAACCCTCGGGCAACACAGAGTGGCGATAAGACAGCTTCAAGTCACTCGCCGTCATTGTCACAAGCTCACCAGTCGCCAACACAACATCAACGCTAATCAAGAAGTCACTCGCCTCACCGAGAGTGGTTCCAGCGTTCATTACAACCGCTCCACCTACAGTGCCTGGAACACCCGCGAAGGCCTCGGCCCCTACCAGACCCGCCCTATCTAACCTCGAGAGCAACACCACTAGCATCATACCGGCGCCAACATTAGCCACGTAACCATCAATTCTTAGCGCCGACAACTCACCCTTTAGGCGTAATACAATACCTCTCACGCCCTCGTCGTGGATAAGGGAATTCGAACCGTTGCCGAGCACCGTGATGGGCTCATCTGCCTGCCTTGCTACAGCCAACACCCTCTGAAGCTGCTCCACCGTTGAAACCTCAACGAGGTAGTCTGCGCACCCACCAACTCGCCAATAGGCCAGCCTATCCAGCGCAGCGTTTTCTGTGATCTTTGCACCCGTCGCAACCAGCGACTCAATCATCGCAGCACCTCTAGGCTCTCCCCACTGTAGCGAACGCCCCCCTGGATCACCTCAACGATATTAATGGAGTCGCGGATATTCTCAATTGGGTTGCCATGAATGAGTAGCATATCGGCGAGCTTACCCTCCTCAATGCTACCTAAATCGCGCTCAAAACCAAGGTAGTGAGCACCGCCCATTGTCGCCGCGTAGAGCGCTCCTTCATTTCCCATTCCCCCAGCAAGTGCCCATAGCTCCCAGTGGGGACCCATGCCCTGCACCTGACCGTGACCACCGAGCTGAACGTTACCACCAAGCTCTGATATCGCACCAGCAGACTCAGCCACTGACTGGTGGAACCAGTCGTTGTCGCGCACATAAAACCCAAGACGCCTTAGGTGACTGTCAACCCAGTTCTCGGGGGTAAACCGCAGGAACTTTTCGTCACTCAGGAGCTCTTCGGACTGATAGAAGAAGCGTTCACCAGAGATACCGCCGTAGGCGACAAGTAGAGTAGGTGTATAGCCAGTGCCTGTTCTGGCCCATATCTCAGCCACATCTCGATAGAGCGGCGCAACTGGCAAGGCGTGTTCAACCCCTGTGTGACCGTCTATAGCCATTCCAATATTGCCGAAGAGATCTCCGCCGCCCTCGGTGTAGACATTCAAGCCACCTTCGCGGGCCGCAGACAATAGCCACTGGCGCTGGCGACGAGAAGGCTGCTGATAGCTCTTCACGCTAATCGCCCCTAGA
>CAWVYO010000101.1:0-11320 GCA_963934385.1 uncultured bacterium | reverse complement strand
TCAGGTGAGTCAGCGCAACAGCAAACAACTAGCACCTGTACCAATATTCTTACGGCTATCGATGGAGTGACTGTTGTGTCGCCCTCGACTCCGGCTGAGGCAGCTGGGATGTTGCTGTCAGCATCCAAAGCCAGCGGTCCTGTGGTCATCGTCGAGCCCATAAACAGTTGGGGACAACGGGGAGATGTCGACATGTCGCCCACACCTCTGACTGGAGCAAAACGGGTCAAGGACGGAGAGGACTTAGTAATCATCACTTGGGGGGCTGGAGTAGCCAGGGCTCTAGACACAGCCGAATCTTTAGCCAATGACGGGCTGGAGATTGGAGTTGTCGACCTGAGAAACCTAAGCGATATTGACCTCTCGGTCGCGGGTGAGGCTATCACAGCGACCGGCATGGGGTTGGTACTGCACGATGATCAGGCTTTCGCCGACCGCTTAGTCGCAACCCTCACAAACCACTCTTTCCTATCTTTAGAGGCTCCTATTGGAACCCACCCTGCGTGGCGTAACAAAGAGAGCCTCTTTGACGTGATAAACTCAATTCTCAATTATTAGAACTCGAACAACGAAAATGGCGGTGAAAAAGACTGCCGTGGAGCAGATAATGTACACCTTTGAACTTCCTGAAATTGGCGAAGGCGTCCTTGAGGGCGAGCTTGTAAAGTGGCTCGTAGGAGAGGGCGAAAACATCAGCGAGGACCAACCAGTCTGCGAAGTGATGACCGACAAGGCCAACGTGGAAATCTCCGTACGAAGAGGTGGTACCGTAGTAAAGCTCTATGGCGAAGAAGGTGACGTAATAAAAATTCACGCCGCGCTTATGGACATCGATGAGTCAGGCGCCCCTGCCGCGACAAAACCAGTAGAGAAAAAGGCTGCACCAGCACCCATAGCTGCACCTGCACCAATCTCCACACCTGCCGCGACACCTGTGGTACCAAAACCTGCCGCAGCAGCCCCAGTGTTGGCCAAAACTTCAAACCCCGCATCGCGGACAAAAACACTAGCGAGTCCTGCCGTAAGAAACGCCGCACGCAAAGCTGGGTTCGATATCAATACAATCCCTGGCTCTGGAAAAGATGGAAGAGTCACTCGGGCTGACGTGGAGGGATTCACTAACGGTGCGACTTCGGCACCAGCCATACCCAAAGCCTCTGTAGCAGTACCCCAGATCGCAGCGATACCTAGTGGCTCTGAAAAACGAATAAAAATAATTGGATTGCGTAGAAAGATCGCAAAACAGATGCAACTCTCAGTCTCTAGAGCACCACATTTCACATATGTAGAAGAGATAGATGTCACCGACTTGGTTGCCATGCGTAAGGCTCTCAAGGCACCAGCAGCGGAGATGGGAATAGCCCTAACCTTCGTACCATTTATCATGAAGGCGCTTTCAATTGTCTTTAGGCAGTACCCAAACCTAAATGCAAACATAGTTGAGGAGCCACTTACGCTAGTTGTGAAAGGCGACGTAAACATCGGCGTGGCAGTTGACGCACCTGCTGGCTTATTTGTACCTGTGGTAAAGAACGTCGAGCAGAAATCAATCCTGCAAATTGCCGCTGAGCTATCAGACCTCGCAGCACGCACAAGGAGCGGTCAGATTTCCCCTGACGACCTTCAAGGTGGTACTTTCACCGTCACCTCTGTAGGAAATATCGGCGGTATGTTCGCAACACCGATTATCAACAACCCAGAAGTGGCGATCATGGGTGTAAATCAGATTAAGAAACGCCCTGTCGTAATAGACGGCGAGATCGTCATCAGAGACATGCTCTACCTCTCGCCATCATTTGACCATCGAGTGATCGACGGCGCTGTAGGCGCCCGATTTGTCTCGTCGCTCAAGGTTCTGCTTGAGAACCCTGGGCACCTTCTAATGGAGCTAAAGTGAGCTCTAACGTCGACACAATCAAAGAGGCGAGCGCGGCACTGTCAGCACTCTCCCCCACCCCTTTTGACCTACCCATAAATGGAATCGAGGCGGTAATTGCCGGAGGTTTCCGTGGAATGCAAAAGGGTGACTGGGTCTTTACTGGACTTAGGGAACGCGTCGGTGTTGTGCTGAGAGGCTGCCCTGTTGAGCGCCTTGAGAACGGATTTGCTGGTGCCAAACCATATCGCCTAGCCCCTGTCTCAACATCGCCAGCAGCGAGAATGCTTCACGCTTGCGGCATGAGCATGGCCAAAGGCGATAAGTCTCGCGTACTGTGTTTTATTGGACAGGGTTCAGCCGCTACAGGCGAGTTTCACGAGGCTCTAAACCTGGCTGCTCTACACAACCTGAACGTAGTCTTTTTAGCTCACTCATGGGATCTCTCATCGCCTGAATCTCCACTTGCCAAGCAGACTGCCGCATCGATATCAGCGCTATCTAAAGCATACGGAATAAAAGGGATCACAGTAGACGGTGGCGACGAGGCTGCAGTGACAAAGGCTGTATCCTCCGCCAGAAAGAACGGTGGACCGCAACTAATTGAAGCGCAAATAGAGCGCTAAGAAGGACAAATCCTCTAATGAAAACAGTAAACACAGTAGTTATTGGCGCTGGACCCGGAGGTTACGTCTGTGCCATTAGGTTGGCTCAACTCGGGATCGAAACTTTGGTTGTGGAAAAGACCAACTGGGGCGGTGTCTGCTTAAACGTTGGATGTATCCCATCCAAGGCGCTGATCTCGGCCGCTACAAAATTCAGTGACCTGGTCTCTCCAAAAAAGTCTGGATTGAGCGATATGGGGATCTCATTTGGCAGCGATGTCGAGATTGATATGCTCAAACTACAAGCGTGGAAAGAGGGTATCGTTGGCAAACTCACGGGCGGAATAGCCCAACTATTAGAGAAGAACGGCGCCCAGATGATGATTGGCGAGGCCACCATCAACGGAGTTGGCTCAATCACAGTAAAAACAGCCGACGGTTCCGAAAATATAAAATGCGAAAACATCGTGATCGCCACTGGCTCAACACCTATTGAGATCCCTGGGTTCTCTTATAAAGACCCTCGTATTATGGACTCAACAAAGGCGTTGGCCATCAAAGAATTACCGAAACGCACTGTCGTGATCGGCGGTGGCTATATTGGTCTTGAGCTGGGAACCGTTCTATCAAAACTGGGAAGCGAGGTCACAATTGTCGAGATGGGCGACCAGCTGCTACCTGGATTTGACCCTGACGTTGTTCGCGTCTTGGCCCGCAATCTAAAAAAATCAAAAGTGCCTGTAATGTTAAAATCTCGAGCGCTTGGCTGGGAAGAAAACGAGGACTGTGCGAGCGTGACTGTCGATACACCAAAGGGCGAGAAAAGCTTAGATGCCGACGCTATCTTGGTCACAGTTGGAAGGTTCCCAAATACGACGGGTTTTGGTCTTGAGAAGCTTAATGTCAATATGGACGGCAGGTTTATCAAAATCGACAAGCAGGGAAAGACGAGTGTCGCCGGTATCTACGCTATCGGAGATGTGGCTGGCAACCCAATGCTCGCCCACAAAGCCTCTCACGAGGCAGAGGTGGTAGCCGAGGTTATCGCTGGTCACAACGTTCAAAACGAGGCAAAGACGGTTCCCGCTGTAGTCTTCACCAACCCAGAGGTAGCAACCGCTGGCCTCCAGGAGCACGAAGCCAAGGCCGCAGGCTACGACATAAAAGTCGGCAAGGTGCCATTCGCTGCGATAGGTCGAGCTCTCACAACGGGACACACAGATGGGTTCATAAAGGTGGTGTTAGACGCCTCCGATGACCGTGTTTTGGGTGTAACGATCTGCGGCTCCCACGCTTCAGACCTCATCTCAGAAGCGGCACTGGCGGTAGAGATGGACGCCTCTGCTCTGGATATCGGGCTAACTATACACCCACACCCGACACTAGGGGAAGGTGTAATGGAGGCGACTAAGGCCGCACTTGGTGAGGCTATTCACATTCTGAACTAGCCGCGCACGGTCACGTGAAAGCAGGGCTGATTGTACTCTTCAAGAGCCAGCAGCCGCCCCTCTTGGCGCAGGTCTACCAATATGTCACGCAGCCGCTCCCTATGAGAGGGCGTTCCACAGGTCTGTGCGCGGTCTAGGCTCTCTACGTTCCGGCTATACCAGCCATAGAGCCTCGAACCACCGCGAACTCGACGCAGGTACCGCAGGGCGTATCTGACATTTGGGTGCTGAATCCAAAGGCTACCCCCAGTCGTCGTACCTTCACCTGTAGCGTACCAGTTGTTGTAAGATAGATCAAAGGTGGTGCCGTACATGTGAGCTGAGTGTACGGCGGCGTTGCCGTTTCTGGTGCGTAGGCGACGCTGCTCCTCCTCGCTTCTCAGGGCTGAACTCAGGTAGGGGATCACCTCGGGCAATCCGTCAGCGGCTAGTGACTCTCTAAAGCGGCGACCAATCTCGTCTATAAGCGCCACCGCTTCTGGAGTTAGAAACGGGCGACTGTGCCCCATGCTCTTGAGCCTTATGTTCTCGTTGTTCTCTATCTGTAGCAGGCCGTCGGGAATCGACTCGCCTCTGGTCTGTAGAGGCTCGGACAGACCGTGTTCCTGAGCGACCCTAAGATGGCTAGGGTTTAGGTCTTCTCGAAGTGTACTTCGGGTTGCTGCTGGGCTGTATGGGCTAAAACCAAGACAGGCTGTTTGTTGGGCCGATACTTGAGCTGGTATTTGGTGGGTTACTGTAAAGATAACGAGTACAGAACAGACGATTCCTACCGAGATAACAGACCAAGCTAGCCGCTTTACCCATCTCAAATCCGACCTCGTGTTTTGTAGCGTTTAGCTATGTAACACCCAGTATTAAAGTACTGTTCCTTTGAGGACTAACGACCGAAACCAACAAGTCAAACTTACCTCGCGAAAGCTCCATCCAGTCCGAAGCCAGAAGCACATGGCAACACGACACCTTTTTCTTGGGCGTAATCAGATTCTGCTTGTTGGCAGTCTTGACCTACACATCGAATAGTTAGATCAATTCCGGCTGTTAAGTCTACATTCGTCGACCATTCACCATACCAAAATTGTTCATGGACTAAAGTAGCCCTCAGTCCGTCGACCTCCTCTGTTTGAGTCATTTCCGATATCAAACCACGGAATTTATCATCTCCCATCCATTCTGCTTCTACTTCGGGCCCCCCATCTAGTACCCACGCAACCCCTAAAGAGGCAACAACAGCATTCCCAGTAAACAAAAACTCCCCGGCATCAGGACCCTCACCACCTAACTCCATACAAGAATCAATGAATGTACCGTTAAATGCAAAATCATAGTCGCCTGATTTTGGCTCTACATCATTAGGCGCCTCACCAGTTTCACCAGTTTCAACGGTGTCGCCAGTTTCGACGGTGTTGCCCGTTTCGACAGCACTACCCGTTTCAACGGTGTTGCCCGTTTCAATGGTATCTGTTTCGCCTGGGTCACCTTCAAGTCCTTGAAAAAGACCACAGCCAGTGGACACAAAAACCAAACAAAGTAAAGCCGAAAACCGCATTATTAAACCTCAATAATAGTTTATCTAAGTCGCCGTATAACAACGCAGAAAAGCAAAATCAACGACCAACCTAGTGGGCTTTTTAAGGCGCCGCCTCCTGCAAGACAGGTACAACAATATGCAGCACTCCTAAACTCAAATACGACCTCGTGCTTTGTAGATTGTAGCTATGTTACACCCAGCATAGAAGTCCTGTTCCTTTGAGTCCCAAGGACAGAAAACTAACCAAAGACTACCTTGCGAATGAGCCGTCCACTAAGTAGGAACTCTCACACGGCAACATGACACCGCTATCTTCCAAATACATAGCTTCTGCCTCTTGACAATCTTGTCCAATACACCTGATCGTCATACCCACAAAGCCTGACAAGTCGAGATCTGTTGACCACTCACCAGACCAAACTCCTTCGATTACATATGTCGCATTAAGACCATCCACTGCTTCACTCTCAGCAAGGTCTGCTATCACGCCTTCGAACTTATCATCCCCCACCCATTGTGCCTCTACTTCGCTATCTCCAGCAATGATCCATGTAACTCCTGATGAGTGAACAGTAGCATTGCCTTCGAAGAGTTGGTCACCAACTTCCCATGGCAGTTCGCCGCCAAACATACCGCACTCATCTGAAAAGGTTCCACTCCAGAAGAATTCGTAGTCGCCTGATTTTGGCTCTACATCGTTCGGCCCCTCACCAGTTTCGACGGTGTCGCCAGTTTCGACGGTGTCGCCAGTTTCGACCGTGTCGGTAGTATCGACCGTGTCGGTAGTATCGACCGTGCCGCCAGTATCATCCGTAGACGAGTTACGCTCAGCACCACTAAAAAGGCCACAGCCAGCTGTTGAAAACCCGACAACACATAAAATTAATAAACGCACTATGACACCTCGATATTAGCTTTTCTGCGACGACTAATAACTAAACCAAATAAGACCATCCAAGACCAACTTACCAGAGCACTAGGTACATCGCCACTGGCACTGCACCCACAGCCTCCTACCGCATCTGAACCACCATCGCCTGTATCTAAGTCACCTGAGCCCTCGACGGCATCAATTTCCCATTCATAAGAATAGGACTTTGAAGTATTTCCTAAGGGCGAAACAACTAGCCAGACATATTCGTAGTCACCAAAACGGTAGAATTCGAGCTCCCCAATACCTGTATCACCTATGGGCATAACAAAGGTGTCAACTACTGTACGACCATCAGTTCCTACCAGCTCTACCAACCAGTCACTGCTAGAGTCGCCAACAAAGTTGACCAGCAGGTTGGGCGCAGCATCGTTTGCCCCAGTTGTCTTTATTCGAATATAGTTTTGACCATACCCTTCCGGCTCGTGGCTACTGCTGCTTCCTCCGCTAGCGGGAAAGCTGGTTACCTTGTCTTCAATCTTAGTAGTTGGCATGTCGCCACCCTCTAGGTAGTCCATCACAGTATTGGCTGCGATAAAGCCCTCGTATGCCTCATCCCAGTCGTAACCAAGAGAATCTAAGGCATCGCCAATCCACAAACTATAGAAGCCATTCTCGTTACTGGAATACTCCCAAATATCGCGAATTAACTCTGGGCCACCAACATATTCATCCAGATAAAAGTTCAGAATTCCCATACCGTACATGTGCAAGAACTCAGAGTTACTGTTTCTATTGTCGGCGTTTATGGCCAAGTGGGGGTTTTTTGTGTACCCCGTGATGTAGTCGCTCCAAGCGTTGTGAGACGGAAAAACGTACTCTTCGATCCAAAGCGCGGTCGCCTCCCACAGCCAAGACTCATTAGCCATCCCATACGCAAACTGAATCGCATGGTTAAACTCATGGGCAGCCATATCTTGATACCAAGTGCCCCAAAACGAATCTCTACCCGCAACAATATACGGCGTGTAGTCGTTGCCACAGCGATCGATACTCGTATAGGCACCGCCCATGTTGTCATTAGAGATGTAGACTAGGATAAGATACATCGATGTCTTATCTGGAGCTCTCCAGTCCATCTGGTCGACCTCTACATCCCAAGAGGTCTCCAGTGCATCCGAAAATGACTGAACTGTAGACTGGGTCAAGGAGTCGTCCCACTGAACAGAGAAGTGCTCCGAATCTAGCCTGTTCAAGCCTTGACCTGTGCCACTTGGACGAGAAACTTCAAAGCATGTATTTGTTGCTGGGTTGCCCATAGGAGGTGCTGGATTTGGCTCCATTGTGGCCATAAAATCATCTTTCCACGGAGTAAGGCGCTCGGTAATCCGAGCCTGTTGCTCGGCTGTAAATGAGTCCCAGTTATCCCTCACTCCTTGAACAACCGTCGTCCCGCATGACCATTCTCTCCCGTGTTCAAGGGCGTGCTCCGACATATTCTCAGATTCAAAGTGAGCTTCATACGCACCCCAGGCTGCCATCCCTGATTCGACTTCTGAATAAGTCTCTACTTCTTCGATATCACCGGCGTTCGCAATGGCTATCGAAAGTATTAACGCTAACATTTTCACCTCAATTCTATAACGGGAGCAGTCTATCCGTAAACCATACGGGTGCTTGTCAAGAAGTCGCACTGTTATTAGATTGATCACCACCTAAACTGTGCTCAATAGATAGAGAAAAAGAGATGAAAGGTTCATTTATCGCCATTGAAGGTCTTGATGGCTGCGGAAGCACAACTCAGGTCCACCTATTGGCCGAGAGACTAAACAATGTTCACATCACTGCTGAACCCTCTTCAGGACCAATAGGGAAGCTCATACGGGCCACTCTGCGCGATGAAACCCCAATATCTGACGCCGCCTTTCCTTACATGTTTGCAGCGGACAGGTTCGATCACCTAGAACGTGAGATCCTCCCACTCGTAGAGTCGGGCAAGATGGTCGTGTCTGATCGCTACTACGCATCGTCCATGGCCTACCAATCTCTCGCAGCACCCTTGGATCTAATCACCAAACTGAATGCTGAGTTCAGAGCACCAGACATAACTATTTACCTGAGTATGGATCCAGAGCTCGCCCTAGCGAGGATCGAGGCCCGGGGTGAAAAGAAGGAGCGTTTTGAGCAGATCGACAGACTAAGGGAGATCTCAAACGCCTATAATTCCGCCTTGAAAAATCTCATTGAGCAGGGAGAAAATATCGCCTATGTGAGCGCATTGGGCACCCCCGACGAAGTACACGCGCGAATAATCGAGGTACTGTCGCCGTGGGTTCAGTCTTAAATCCAATTTTAAGGGTCCAAAACCTTGGTGTTATGGACTACGAGGAGGCGGCTGAGTTGCAACTCAGTACACTCCACGAGGTCGCAGACGGCTCTCTGCCTCCGACTTTATTAATCGTAGAACACCCACCTGTTTACACCGTGGGTCGTACACGCGGTGCGGAATCAAACCTTCTCGAAGTTGGTAACGTTCCGATAGTCAACGTTCGGCGGGGAGGCGATGTTACATTCCACGGCCCTGGGCAGCTTGTGATCTACCCGATCATTCCACTCATGCCACCGCACCAAGACATACACAAGCACATGCGACGCCTAGAACAGGCAGCCATCGACACCTGCGAGCACTTCGGGTTGAAGGGCGTCCGGGATGAGCGCAACACTGGCGTCTGGGTAGGAGACCGAAAAATCTGCGCAATAGGGGTCGCGGCTAAACGATGGGTAACGTGGCACGGGATGGCCATGAATGTAACCACAGACATAAGCTACTTCAAGAGAATCAACCCCTGCGGAATGGATGCCGACTTGGTTACAACTATGGCGACTGAGCTAACCGAACCACCCAGTATAACGCAGGTCTCAGAGCGTCTGATATACGACCTACGAGAGGTCCTTCAGGAAGTGTTGGGTGGCGGGGTCTGGTTGGGTTAAAGAGCCACAACATAACAGGAGCGCTGCAAAATGTTAGACCCAAAGCTCGTCTCTGAGCACCCAGAGATTGTAATAGATACCCTCAAGCGTCGTAACGCTGACGAGGAGACTCTGGCCATTCCCGCCAAAATAAAGGAACTCTCGGACAGACGCGGGGAACTCCTGCTCGTAGCAGAGGCGGCTAGAGCCACACGCAACAAGCTCTCACCGCAGATTGGCGCCATGATGAAAGCTGGCGACAAGGCGGGAGCTGAAGAGCTAAAGTCACTAGTAAAGACCGCCTCGGAAGAAGCCAAGAGGGCTGAGGTTGAGCTTGAGGAGGTAGAGAACAGTCGAACCTCACTGCTAATGAAACTGCCAAACCTACTACACGAGGACGTACCACAGGGCTCATCAGAAGCGGACAACGTAGAGGTTCGCAAGTGGGGCACCAAGCCAGAGATGGATTTTGAACCATTACCCCACGATATCCTAGCTACTAATCTAGGTATTTTAGATCAGGAAGCTTCTGCAAAAATGTCTGGTGCCAGGTTTGCTGTGCTTCATCGCAGCGCTGCCCGTATGGAGCGATCTCTAATAAACTTCTTCATGGACACTCATACAGACATAAACGGCTACAACGAGGTGATGGTCCCATACGTTGTCTGGCGTACGGCAATGGAAGGAACTGGCCAGTTACCAAAATTTGAAGACGACGCATTTAAGCTCGCAGATCAAATGAATGGGCAAGATGCCTTTCTTATCCCCACAGCAGAGGTGCCTGTCACCAACCTTCTCCGCGGGGAGATAGTGAAAGAGGAAGAACTACCCAAAGCGTGGGCATGCTTTACCCCCTGTTTTAGATCAGAGGCTGGCGCTTACGGAAAAGACACCCGAGGGCTTATCCGGCAACACCAGTTTCATAAGGTCGAGATGGTGCGAGTAACGACCCCTGAAAAGGCAAAAGAGGAACATGAACTTTTAACCTCCCACGCTGAGATGCTCCTACAAGCGCTTGGGCTGCACTACCGAGTAGTGCGACTATGTGGCGGAGATGTCGGATTTAGTGCAAACCTCTGCTACGATCTCGAAGTTTGGCTGCCAGGTCAGAGTGCCTACCGAGAGATCTCAAGTTGCTCAATGTTTGGAGATTTTCAAAGCCGAAGACTAAACCTGAGGTACCGACCCGATTCGGACGATGGCTCAAAGAAAAAAACAAGGTTCTGTCACACCATAAACGGTTCAGGTTTGGCAGTAGGTCGAACATTAGTAGCTATATTGGAGAACTATCAACAAGCTGACGGCAGCGTATTGATACCAAAAGTTCTACAACCGTACATGGGAGGGCTTGACCGTATAGTCTAATGACTATAAAAGGCATCTCGACAATGCTGGAGGTGTGTCCGAGTGGTCGAAGGAAGCGGTTTTGAAAACCGCCGTACCGTGAGGTACCGTGGGTTCGAATCCCACCACCTCCTCCATTTTCACCTCTTTAATAATATCGCTTTTAGTAAAAACACTTTATGGAGACGTGACCGAGTGGCCGAAGGTGCGCGATTGCTAATCGTGTGTGGGGCCAAAAGTTCCACCGAGGGTTCGAATCCCTCCGTCTCCACCATTAAATACCAAAATCTTAGAAACGAATTAGATGGTTTATATATGCGCCCTTAGCTCAGCTGGATAGAGCGTCTGGCTACGGACCAGAAGGTCAGGGGTTCGAATCCCTTAGGGCGTGCCATCAGAGCCCCTCAGAGAGAAATCTCTGAGGGGCTCTCTCTATTTTTGCACTTTCAGCCTACCACGACTTGAGGGTGTTGAAGGTCCCGGGAGCCCACCGAGGTGAGTCTGACTCTTCGACCCAAGATGTTGGACGGAGAGTAGGGTCACCCGTAACTAGGCTGCCAATGTAATCACCGCTCTCATACACCCGATCTATCTGAGCACGAACATCGTTCACATCTTGCTGTGACACGACTCCGTTTGAGGTGGCTTTATAAAACTGAACTGTCACGCGGATCG
>CAWVYO010000100.1:0-11445 GCA_963934385.1 uncultured bacterium | reverse complement strand
GAACCAGGCGTCTAGCCAGCCAAACCATGTGAGTTGAAGCTCTCGGACTACCCTGCCGACATCGGGCGAGAGGAATGGTTTATCAGGCGCTGAAAATTCCACCCAGGTCTCGCTGTTATGAAAGACTTCAAGTTGTTCTTTGTCGCATTTAAGTAGACTCTTTGGGTCAGGAGTCCAGAGTCGTAGGGAGGGGTGCACCCAGCGATCGTGAAGGTTCATATATCCGAGTGCACGAAGCCGGGCCTCGTCTAGAGGCTCCTCTTCTGAGCTCATTTTCCCGGGTCCCTTGTTGCCGAGCATCGGCCAAACCAAGAAAACTACGATAGCTATAAGTATTACTGGTGCGTACATGATCTCTGTCTAACTTGTAGGTTGGATTAGGGATAGATTACCCGATCCTGTTGTTTAATCTAATCTCAGAACGCCAAATCGATCGATTTGGTTCAAGTGTTCCTCTAGTTGTTGGCTTAGGAGTCTCTCCCCGGGTGCAGCAAGAGTTGAGTCGCATCGAGCGCTGGAAAGAGGAGCTACCAGGGTAGCTCCTGCGGCTGAATACTCTAAAAGCATGTTCACACACTGCTCTACATCCATTGTTTCGCAGTCATCTAGTGAGAACGATCTCAATTCCAAGTCAGATCGCTCCAAACTAAGCGGGACAAACAGCTCAACTTCGCGATTGTCGCGAAGCTCTATCGCGATTACCGTCGAACCCTCTGGTTGTACTTGTATCAACTCTTTTGAGATGTTGTGAAGCTCTACCTGTCCACAGATGCTGCCCTGTTCAAAGAATGTTCGTACATCGAATTCACCGAACCAATAGAGGCTAGCCCTATTAGAATTGTCTTCTTCTACTGCGCGATAAGCACCAGTTTGGCTTGCTACGGCTAGACCGGGCCAGAGTAGAAAAATCGAGACCCAAGAGGTCCTTATAAGAATGCAGCCCGCCAAGACAGTCAACCCAAATGATGCTGGTGCTAGTAAATGGGTTACCGATCCAGTGGTGGTCTGGGATAAAATAGCGTGACTTAGCAGCATGGTGGCACCGCTGACGCCGAGAACAAGGATGCGGTTTATTCGGTCTTCTTTTTGGGCGAAAAGTATCGCCGCTAACGCTAGTGCACCTATTACGGGGTGACCAGTCCAAGTTGGCATGAACAGGAGTGCTTCAAATGAATCTGATATGGAGCCAAGTGTGATTGCAGAGATGCTCTGTAGAGGTCTAATGAGCGTCTCTGTGGTCGGTGCTAGCCCAACAAACAGCCCGCTTGCGGCGATACCTATGCTGACCCCTAGACCCGAGAAAATACGAGCGAATCCAGCGCTTAAGCTGTGTACCCCTTTTCCAATTAGTGGTCCGATGAATACCAGTGGAAGTAAAGCCACCCCTCCAAATCCTGTCCAGAGGGATATGCCTGCCACAAAGGCTCCCCATAGCGGAATACCAGCCCACACTAGGGCTACGCCCGCCGCCGCCATAGCGAGTGAGATCGCCTGATTGCTTGCTACTGCACCGGTCAGTACCAGTAGAGGTGCACAGGCAGCCAATAATCCTGCTCCTCTCCGAGAAGACCCCAGCGCTAGCCCCATCTGACCGGCTGCCACAGCCATAATGCCCCCAGCCATGACGCTGAGGGCCCTTCCTCCTCCCGATAAGGCTAACCATTTTGTTATTAGGGGAAAGTCTGCCCCTCCCAGCTGTCTGGCTGCTTCGTTAGTGATTCCGTCGTCACCAAAGAACCCCACACCGACACCAAGCGTTGCAGCCGCTCGAGCTATTAGAGCGAGCATCAATATAGAGGCGATCTCTTTTGACTGTTTTGAAGCTTCTGGCATAGCTTGGCCATATCGCGTTTGTACTGTTTTTACCCGTTTGGTCGCCTGGCTGCGTTAATCGCCTCACGATCCGCCTCGTCAACGTCGATCATGTAGTTTCCGGAGAAGCATGCGTCGCATATTTTTTCACCCGTAACCGCTCGCAGTCCCTCGATTGAGAGATAAGTTAGAGAGTCGGCACCTAGGTGATCGCTGAGCTCATTGGGACTCAGTCTTGATGCAATAAGCTCCTCATGCGATGGCATGTCTATCCCATAGAAACATGGGTGAGCTACAGGAGGTGAGAATATCGCGAGGTGGATCTCTTTTGGACCTAGGCTACGAACTAGCTCAACGAGCCTCTGCATAGTGTTTCCGCGGACAATAGAGTCGTCGACAAGTAATACTTTTTTACCTTCGAAGAGTTCGGGTATTGGGTTGAGTTTTAGTCTCAATGCGGCTTTACGGGCTGCCTGGGTTGGCATGATAAACGTTCTGCCGCTGTAGCGGTTCTTTATGAACCCCTCTCGGTTAGGTATGCTTAAGGCGTCCGAGATTGCCATTGCAGCTGGTCGTGATGTATCGGGCACCGCCATCACAACATCGGCTTCTAGACCCCGTGCTGCCCATTCTTTAGCGAGCTGTCTACCCATTAGCCATCGGCTTCGGTTTATGCGTCCGTCCTCCATCATACTGTCGGGACGGGCAAAATAAATACGCTCAAAGACACAGTGACGAGTCGGTTGGTCCGTGATCTGATGGGTTACTGGCTCGGTGCCATTTCTAAAAATAACGATCGAGCCAGGAGGAATATCCCCTGTTCGTTTAAACCCAGCCACATCGAGCGCTACCGATTCAGAGGCTACCATCCAGGCGCCATCGGAGCGCTGTCCAAAGACCCCTGGACGCACACCGTTTGGATCGCGAAAAGCGACAAGAGTCTCTACTCCGTCGACTTCCATGGCGGCGACAACAGTGTATCCTCCTCGCACTCTCTCAAACAAAGTCCCGATTGCAGTTACGAGATCCGCTGTGGTGTGACCCGATGGTCGGATCCTGATCAATTCACGAGACAACACAACAAGGATGGACTCAGCGTCACACTGGGAGAGTACATGGACTCCCTCGTCTCGAAGCGAGCCGTTCAGGGCTTCCAGGTTCACCACGTTTCCATTGTGTGCCAGCAGAACTCCGGGCCAGCGAGAGAGGAACGGTTGGGCATCCTCTCGGGTAGAGGTGGAGCCAGTCGTTGGATAGCGCACATGGGCGATCCCTACGGTGCCATGCTGTAGCTCAGTTTTAGGGCTATCAAAGACTTTGGTGACCATTCCCAAGCCTTTTACTAGCTGAGGTTTGCCGTCATCTAAGACCCCTAGTCCCGCAGCGTCTTGCCCGCGGTGCTGTATAGCCTGTAGACCTAATAGAAGATCCGCCGCGACAGGGCTTTCACTGATAATCGAGACAAATCCACACATGTAGTACCCTGAGCTTTCGTGAGCAGTGCAGGTAATCGGACGGTACCTCTTCTGCCGCGACGATTGGGCAACAGAGTTGATACCGACTTTGCCATTGGTGTGAGTTTACCAGTATCGTCCCTCGCTCTAATACCACTTGGTCGCACGAACATCAGTGTTTGTGTGGGTAGCTAGCGAGTAAAGCCCTGTGGGCTCGTAACCCCACATAATCTTCTCCCGTGTTACTCTACCGACATCAACAAGGAGCCCGATTTATGCATATCAACCCTCGCCTCTCCATCTCTTTATATACCCTAGTATTACTGCTTTCCTGTGTCCCAAAAGGCACAGAGCCTGCGGTGAGTGTCGAGGTTCAGCAGCCTCTAGAGAGCTCCGTTGATTATCCAGAGGCTCGCATGAGCGATCAAGTTGACACCTATTTTGGCGTTGACGTAGCTGACCCATATCGCTGGATGGAAGATCCAGAATCAGTTGAGACTCGCGCTTGGATCGATGCCGAAAACGCGTTGACTCATGAATGGCTCGGAGAGGTCGAATCTCGCGATGCAATCCGTCAGCGTCTCCAAGAGGTCTGGAACTATCCAAAATCATCGAGTCCAAATTTGGAGGGAGGTCGCTACTTTGTTAGTGCCAATGATGGTCTACAAGACCACTCAGTACTCCACGTTGCAGACACCCTCGATGGTGATTTTACCCCACTAATCGACCCAAACACATTCTCCGACGACGGGACGGTCTCTCTTGCTGGCTATTACCCCAGTGGCGATGGTCAGTACATCGCCTATGGTGTCTCTGATGGCGGTTCCGACTGGAAGCACTTCCGCGTGATGAACATCGAGACAGGAGAGGTTCTTGAGGATCTCGTCGAATGGGTCAAATTCTCAGGTGCTGAATGGGACATGGAATCAACTGGCTTTTATTACTCACGTTACCCAGAGCCATCAAGTCTGCTGGAAGGGGTCAATGAACACAGCCAGATCTACTTTCACACGGTCGGAACCAACCAGTCTGACGACACCCTTATATGGGAGCAGCCCGATAGCCCAGAGTTTAGCTACTACGCAGGAGTCACGGAGGATGGTTCAACCTTGGTACTCTATGGCTCAAATTCCACAGACGATATCAACAAGCTTTGGGTTCGCCCGGAGTCGGGCTCCGATGCAGAGTGGCAGCCTCTATTTTTAGAGAACGACGCGGGATATGAATTCATCGCCAAAATAGATAATACAGTCTGGCTTCGGACTAACCGCGATGCACCAAATAGCATGATTGTCTCGTTCGATCTCTCTGACCCCGAGACATGGACTGAGGTAGTCGCCGAGCGACCTGAGCCAATAGTCAGTACATCTATTGTTGGCGGTCGTATATTGGTGAAGTACCTTGTTGATGCCAGCTCGAAGGTCGAGATCTTTGAGCTAGATGGTACAGCGGTGGGCGAGGTTCCACTGCCTGGACTCGGCAGCGTCTGGGGCTTCTCAGGGCACATCGACAACCCCGAGACTTTCTTTGTCTTTGGCAGCTACACATCGGCCTCCAACATCTACCGGTTCGATACATCTAATATGGAGGTGACTCTCTATAGGGAGTCCCAGGCGACCTTTGATGCGAGTCCTTATGTGACCGAGCAGGTGTTCTATGCCAGCGCAGACGGTACACAGATCCCAATGTTCATCACTCACCGCGCGGACATAGAGCTCAACGGTGAGAATCCAACGCTTCTATATGGCTACGGTGGCTTTTCTATCCCTCTTACTCCTTACTTTTCGTCTAGTGTTGCGGTCTGGCTCGACATGGGCGGTGTCTATGCTGTGGCAAATTTGCGAGGCGGTGGAGAGTATGGCGAGGTGTGGCATGAGGCAGGTACTCAGCTAAATAAGCAGAACGTATTTGATGACTTTATAGCAGCTGCCGAGTGGTTAATCGCTGAGAATTGGACCAACCCAGATCGCCTTGCCATCACAGGGCGCAGTAACGGAGGGCTTCTTGTAGGAGCTACAATGCTGCAGCGCCCAGAGCTGTTCGGGGCAGCGATCCCTGGAGTGGGTGTAATGGACATGTTGCGCTACCATCTCTTCACCATTGGTCGCTTCTGGGCGGGTGACTATGGCACCTCGGATAACGAGGAGCAGTTTCATGCTCTCCGAGCCTACAGCCCAGTTCACAACTGTGAGGCAGGCGTTGAATATCCTGCTACACTTGTTGTAACGGCAGACCATGATGATCGCGTTGTTCCTGCCCACAGCTTCAAGTTCGCGGCGGCTCTTCAGGCTGCACAAGGTGGTGATGACCCCGTTATGATTAGAATAGAGACTCGCGCAGGACACGGGGGCGGAATGCCCACAAGTATGAAGATTGAACAGTCTGCCGATGAGTTCGCCTTCCTGGCGAGGGCGCTGAATATGGACATTTCATTTGACGAATGACTAACCAAGAAGACCATACCGACGCGCAGGTGAGGGTGCGTGGGATTGTCTCTGTGGTGGACGTTGTTGAGCTTGAGGAGCACCTGCGTCAAGGTCGAGCTTCCGCTCGGATCGAGATCTGTTTCGAGCCGTGGACTGGCGGTGAGTTTGTCGTGGCCAACCAGATACCTGCACTAGTCGAGGCGCTGGACACCCCTAACGCGAGGTTTTCGGACAATTTGCGTTTAGGAGGTAAGCCGATATTCTCATCTCTCTTTACAGGGGCTGTGTTGCTGTTGGGGCTGGTGCAGCTGTTCGTCTCTATTCGTGGCTGGACAATAGGCTCCCCTGGTCTATGGCTCCTGACTGCCTTCGGCACTAGTGTCGCGGGGTTCGAACAGATATTTTTAGATGGTCAGTGGTGGTCACCATGGAGTTCACAGTTCGTGCACTCAGGTCCAATGCACCTATTCCCAAACTTGGCTGTGGTGGGCTACACAGGCTACCGAGTCGAGCGTGCACTTGGCGCCTCCGCTACCGCTGTTGTAGTGGCCAGCTCAATTTTTGTTGGTGGGATGGCTGTGGGTTTGTTTAGCAGCCTGCCAGTGATGGGGTCAAGCATCGCGGGCTACGGGCTTTTGGGTGCTGTGATTGTTGTCGGGTTTAGGTTTGGTGAGACGATCCCAACCCACCATCAGCGCTTCTACGGTTACGGAAATGTGCTCTTGTTTGCATTGTTATTTGTGTCTGGTCTGCGTATTGAGAACGCCTCTATGTTGGGGCACCTTGGTGGTCTAATTGGGGGCGCATTCGCCTCTGCTGTAGTGGTCCCAAGCGTAGCCACACCACGGCGGTTGTCAGATAGAAGGGCTAAGAAAAACATCTTTATTACCATGCTGTTTGTTGCAGCCCCAGCATTCCTAGCTCCCGTTTTGTCCTCTTTTCCATCGCTTCTTTGGGGCGAGCGGACAGAGGTGGAGTCGGGGGGGACAATCTTGCTTTTACCTGAGAGGCTGGAGAGTAATACCGCTAGTCTAAGAGGTCTACGTGCTTGGACTACCTCTAGACAATCTAGTGAGGCGATGTTTGCGGATCTGGAGCTAGTACCTGAAGGGTACAGCTGGGGAGGGGATATACAGCTAGCGTTCTGGGCAGGCGACGGCGAGGCTGAGTTTGAAGATACGCCAGGGATCTCAGTCTTGGGTGATGAGTTCTCCATGGCGTCGATTTTGCGAGTCGATGATTCAGGCGAAGCCTATAGGGTTGTTGAATACAACCAACAAAGAGGTCGGTGGCTCTATAGGGTTGGTTACCAAGTTCGCGTTGATAAACACGGCTACAGTGCACCTCGCGGGAGGCTGTTCTCGTGGGCTTTAGAGGGGATAGAGCTCCTAGAGCCAGAGTCGCTACAGGAGGCTAGGCTAGCCTGGATGTCCAGCCGTACACTAGGGCGAGGGAGCGCACTGGGCGAGCAGCTAGGATGGTGGGGTGACAGCGTTGGGGCTGAAGAGGTTTTCCGCGAGGCAGCCGACCTTGGGGGGCATGCCTCTATTTCGGCGCGTCGTCGGTATGTTCAGTTTTCTCGCAGGAGGCTCAGGGTCTGGCACTCTGCTCCAAGCCTTACTGTGGACACTCAATGGTTAAGCGCAACATTGCAGCAGTATTCACGTGACAGTACCCTCAATCAACTTGGGATCAGTTGGCTTATTGAGCATGATCTCTGCGGCGAAGCTATCGAGGCGCTCGAGGCATACCTTGCCTCAAGCGATTCAATCAGTGTACAATTGAGGCTGAGTTTGGAGGAGTCCTGTGGACAACAATAGAGCAGCTCAAATCGCGGGTCTCCTATTGATTGTGGCGAGTGGTTTTATGCTGCTTCGCGGGTCTGGAGACGTACCCGATGATGAAGCCAGTGTGGTCAATGGCGGTATTACTATGAGGTTAGTATCTAGTAAGGATGTGACCGCTGGGCTTGAATGTGGGGCGTCCCTTTGGAGCGTCACAGCAGATGGGCAAAGAGCATTAACGGCTGATCCAAACCGCGTCTGTGTCGATGGTCACCTCTTGTGGGAGGGGGTCACCAGTGGTGAATATCGGGTGATGACCAGGGCAACTGGTTTTTTGGACGGAGACTTTGAACTGACCGTCGATAGTTCTATGGTAGATCTTGAGACGCAAGCCCTTGCACTTGCCGCGAGCCTGGATGGCATCGTGACTGACTCGAATGGTGCAGTAGCAGGTGCTCGAGTTCTCCTGAGCGACGGACAAGGCACCTCGTCTTCGGAGACAGGGGCGTTTAGTTTTAGGAGTGTTCCCGTCGGGACGATTGAGCTGCGAGCAGCGTCAGTTGGGGTGGGTGCTGAGCAGACTCTTGAGATTCCGGAAGGGGGTCTAAGCGACCTGAGTGTTGAGCTTGTAGAGACTCCAGAGCGCGGTCTGTTGGGTCTAAGGTGCGATCTTACTGACTGTGGCTGTCAGGTCTCCGACCTACTGCCAGGGAGTCCTGCCGCAGCTGTCCTGGAGGTGGGTGACTGTTTCTCAGCAGTAAACGGCGAGAGTGTCATAGGTTTGCCGAGAAATGCGATTGGAGCGAAGCTCTCGGGAGAGGTTGGCGACACTATCTCGCTTACGATATCTGGTGAGTTGATCGATTTCACTTTGGGATCTCCTGTCACCTTTAGACCCGCAAGGTAGCCTCTCGCCCGAGCTCGTCTTGCCATCGCTCAAGGGCTGGTTCTACATCCTCCTCCATAAAGAAGGCGACCTGTTCTGCTGCTCGCCCAATGAAGGCTGAGGGCTCTAGGATGTCGTCGAGGTCGTCGTGAATCGCGGCGAAGTTAGGGTCGCCTTTTAGCCTCTCAATGAGGTCATTGTCTCCACCCTCCATCTTTACGTTGGCGGCAGCAGCCTGTGAATGGGTGCGGATAAGCTCGTGGATCATCTGTCGATCCGCGCCCTTTCGTACCATCGCCATCATGATGTTCTCGGTAGCCATAAAGGGTAGCTCTGAATCCAAGCGGCGCCTGATTACCTTTGGATAGACCACAAGACCACGTGAGACGTTGAGTAGTGTCTCCAATATACCGTCAGCTGTGATGAACCCTTCAGCGAGAGAGACGCGCCTGTTAGCCGAGTCGTCGAGTGTACGCTCCATCCACTGAACAGCCGCAGTCCACGCGCCGTTCTGAGACAGGGTAATTAGGTGGCGAGCTAGTGCGCAGATACGCTCAGAGCGCATGGGGTTTCGCTTGTATGCCATGGCTGATGAGCCAATCTGATGGGCTCCAAAGGGCTCCTCCATCTCCTTTAGGTTGGCCAATAAGCGGATATCGGTGGCCATCTTGTGTGCTGTCACACCAAAGGTCGAGAGGGTCATGAGTACGATGTGATCGAGTTTTCTCGGGTAGGTTTGCCCAGTTATAGGGAACGCGCGGTTAAAACCAAAGGCAGCAGTCACCTTGTCATCTAGAGCCGTCACCTTGTCGTGGTCGCCATCAAAGAGCGCTAAGAAGCTCGCCTGGGTTCCTGTTGTCCCTTTTACACCGCGAAAAGAGATGGTGTCTCGAATTCGTGTGAGCCCGTCTAGATCCATGAGAAGGTCTTGGATCCAGAGGCATGTACGCTTGCCTACAGTCGTGGGCTGGGCTGGCTGGTAGTGGGTGAAGCCAAGTGTAGGCAAGGCGGCGTGTTCCCGTGCAAAAGAAGACAGTGCGTCGATCACGTTGGCGAGCTTTGGAAGGATAATGTCGAGAGCGTCGCGGATAATGATTAGGTCGGTGTTGTCACCCACATAGCAGGAGGTCGCTCCAAGGTGGATTATAGGTCGCGCGTCGGGGATCTGATCACCCCAGGCGTGCACATGGGCCATCACATCGTGGCGAAGTTTTTTCTCGTAAGAGGCAGCCAGATCGAGGTCGAGATTATCGAGGTTATCCCGCATATCTTGAAGCTGAGATTCTGTAATCGGAAGCCCTAGTTCAGCCTCAGCCTCAGCCAGCGCCAACCAGAGTTTGCGCCAAGTGGTGAACTTCTTGTGGGGAGAAAACTGATAGACCATCTCTTTGCTGCCGTAGCGAGAGGATAGTGGGTTGTCGTAGCTCATAATAGTCATCGATGTGCTCCTATGTTTCGCCCCTTTGACGATCTGGCTCGCTAATAACCGATTAGGTGTAGTCCTTGTAAACAGGTATGGGTGGATCTAGACTACGTTGCCATCTTGTCACCTGCTGATATACCCTGTCTCCGGAGGTCCATTCATGGTCAACAGCGCTGAAAAAATGATTGAATTTGTACACGCGAGCCCGAGCCCGTTTCACTGCGCGTGGGAGGCTTCAAAGATGCTCGTGGCAGCAGGCTTTACCAGAGTCCGAGAGGGCGACGAAGTTACGGATGTTAGTCGAGCCAAGGGCTTTAGGATCCGAAACGGAGCCGTAATAGCATGGATAAAAGGTCAGCAACAGCCATCAGAGGGCGGTTTTAGGCTAGTTGGAGCCCACACGGACTCACCCAATATTAGAATTAAACCGCGACCTGAGTACAGCTCCAGTGGATACATACAGTGGGGTGTTGAGAGGTATGGTGGACCTATCTTGGCTACATGGACCGATCGCGACCTTGGAATATCAGGGCGTGTAGCTCTACGGGGCAAAGACGGTAAGGTCAAGACCGCGCTTGTGAAGATTGATCGCCCAGTAGCTCGTATTCCTAATGTGGCTATTCACTACAATCGTGAAGTGAACAGAGAGGGGTTGAAGCTAAACGTACAGAAACACCTCCCGCCCATTATCGGTCTTGGCGGAGAGACCGAGGGTGATGCGATCTTGCGTGACCTCATTGTTGAGTCGTTGACTGCCGACGGGCGGGCTTGGGTTCAGTCAGATATTTTGGGCTGGGACTTGGGGCTTCACGATCTTCAGAAGCCGTCGCTAGGTGGGATCAATAACGAGTTTATATTCGCGCCTAGGATGGACAACCAGTTCTCTTGCTTCGCAGCATTACAGGCGATGGTAGACATCGAAAACCCGAAACAGACCGCTATAATGGCGCTCTTTGATCACGAAGAGGTGGGGTCTCAATCGGACTCAGGTGCCAAGTCGGCGTTGCTAGAGCAGACACTCAAGATCCTTGTCCCCGATGGCAAGGTTGAGATGGCTATGGCGAGGTCGTTCATGTTGTCAGTAGACATGGCTCACGGTGTTCACCCGAACTATGCCGACTACCACGACCCACAGCACCGTCCAAGGATTAACGGTGGTCCGGTAATAAAGACCAACGTGAACATGCGCTACGCGACTGACGCCTTGGGTGCAGCTAAATTTAAGTTAGCCTGTGAGGCAGAAGGGGTGGATTGTCAGGATCACATTCACCGGAGTGATCTCGCCTGTGGTTCGACCGTTGGACCAATTACCGCGGCTGGTTTGGCTATTCGGACAGTCGATATAGGTTGCGCGATGCTGTCGATGCACTCAATCCGCGAGATGGCGGGCGCCGACGATATTGACATGTTGTCCAGAGTGTTGAAACGGGTGCTAGCCGAGGGGTAGTTCATGGGCAGGGGCGTAGCAGTGTGCAGTCAATGAAGGGGACTCAGGTGCCATTGACGGGAAGTGTTGCGCTCTGGGTGGTGGCTGCCGCCCTGTTGTCTGGTTGCTCCATGCTGCGTTCTTCTACGGAGACGCGGTTTGAAGAGGCCGCTAGACTAGCGACATGGGGTCCACACGGCACAGCATGGGTCTCAGTTCCAGCGGGGACGTTCC
>CAWVYO010000099.1:0-11451 GCA_963934385.1 uncultured bacterium | reverse complement strand
ACGGTAAAATTTACACCCGCCGCAGAGACGGCGAGCTTGGCTGGATTTTCCGAAGACTTGTGGAGTTTGGCGCCGATCCCAAAATATTAGAAGAGGGTTGGGCTCACTTGGGAACCGACAAAATTCGAGAGATAATCCCACGGTTGCGCAGTCGCATTTTAGAGCTTGGCGGCGAGGTTTGTTTTAATACGACAGTGACCTCTCTGATTGTTGAGAATGGTCGTTGTGTTGGGGTTCAGCTGTCCGACGGCGAGAAGATGTTGGGTAGTTCAGTTTTTATGGCGACTGGTCACTCTGCACGAGACAGTTGGGGGGCTATGATAGAGGCTGGCGCGTCGGCTAGTCAGAGGCCAATACATATTGGTGTCAGGGTCGAGCACCCTCAGTCGGTGATTGACGTCGCGAGATATGGCGAGGACTCGTCAGACTTTCCCCCCGCTAGCTACAGGCTTACCTCTAAACCCCCAAAACGCCTGGATGTCAGACCGGCACACACTTTTTGTATGTGTCCAGGAGGGACCGTTGTCGCTGCGACAAACCACGAAGGGAGAGTGGTCGTAAATGGCATGAGCTACTCCAAGCGTCGGGCGTTCTATGCAAACAGTGCCATCGTTGTGGAGGTTAGAACCAGCGATTACGACGGTGACGATCCTCTGGCAGGTGTTCGTTATCAGGATGATATCGAGAAAGCCGCCTTCAACGCTGGTGGGGGCGGCTTTACAGCGCCTGCTCAGCGGGTGGAGGATTTTTTGGCCAACCGAGTCAGCGCTGATCTGCCAAAGGTTAGCTATCCCTTGTCGGTGGTCTCAGCGGATCTCCGCACAGTGTTGCCGCCGCTTATTGTCGATGGGATTGTTGAGGCTTTGAAGCATTTTGGCAAGAAGATATCGGGGTTTGACGGTAGTGATGGTGTCTTAATTGCTCCCGAAACAAGAACAACAGCGCCGTTGAGGTTTGAGAGAGATCGCGAAACTTTCGAATCAATCACTCTTCCTGGGTTGCTGCCTGTGGGCGAAGGTGCAGGTTTTGCGGGCGGTATAGCCAGCGCGGCATTAGATGGTTTGCGTGCTGCATCGGCGATTATTGAACGTCGATGCCCTAGAATTTAGCCTGAGCAGGGGCTGCATGTCGCGCGTATCTATATATTTGGAGTTGATGGTTTGAGTATTCTTAATTGGTATAAGACAGGTGGTCCGCAGCCCGTAGAAGATCTCCCAAAAGCTGAGCTTCAATCCAAATACCGAAGTGCACAATGGCAGGTGTGGTGGTCGCTATTTATAGGTTACGCCTTCTTTTACACCTGTCGCTTGAGCCTCTCCGTGGCAAAAAAGCCGCTGTTGGACGAGGGTGTCGTAACCGTAGAGGAGCTGGGTCTTATTGGATCAGCGCTCTACTTTGCCTACGCATTTGGGAAGCTTACAAACGGCTTCTTGGCAGACCACGCAAACGTGAGAAAGCTCATGTCTACGGGGCTGTTTGTCTCCGCCTTGATAAATATAGTTTTTGGAGCCACGCAAAACGCGACAGTATTTGCTGTGCTTTGGGGTTTAAACGGTTGGTTCCAGTCTATGGGCTCGGCGCCATCTGGTGTCCTTATTTTTCAGTGGTTCGAGCCTAGTCGTCGCGGTCGATTCTATAGCTCCTGGGCGGGGTCTCATAATATCGGAGAGGGGATCACATTCGTCGTCACCGCTAACCTTGTCGCTGTCTGGGGTTGGCGAGCGGGCTTTATTGCTCCGGGCATCATGTGTGTGATCGTAGCGATAGGGCTCTACTGGTTCCTCTATGACCGACCAGTTGCAGAGGGGTTACCCGCTCCCGCTGTTATGTTTGATGAGCCAGATCAGGTAGTACCAGCCAAGCCATCTTTTAAATCTCAGTTAGGCGTTCTGAAGATGCCTGTTGTCTGGCAGCTAGGTATCGCTTGCGCCCTTATGTATGTGGCCCGTTATGCCATTAACTCTTGGGGAATTTTGTTCTTACAAGAGGCAAAGGGCTATTCACTTGTGGACGCCAGCCTTGTGATTGGCGTGTATCCTATGCTTGGATTCATCGGTTCAGTGCTCTGTGGAGTGATCTCCGATAAGTACTTCAACTCAGAGAGAAACGTACCCACGTTTTACTTTGGTCTCTTGAACATTGGAGGTATGGCGCTCTTGTTCTACGGTCCAGGTGGTGTCTGGGACTACGTAGCCATGGGTGTCTTTGGCTTTGGAATCGGTGGGCTTATTGTCTTCTTGGCGGGACTCACAGCCGCTGAATATTGCCCTCGCGATGCCGTCGGGGCTGCAATTGCCATTATCGGTCTGTTTAGTTACCTAGCCGCCTCAGCTCAGGAGTACATAAGTGCATTGCTAATAGATGAAATCGTAATGGGTGAGTTAACAACCTATGATTTCTCTCGAGCCATCACCTTCTGGATGGCCGCTGGCGTGTTGTCGCTTATTGTCGCCTATAGTGTAAAGATCACGCAGGGACAGAAGCCTGTCTCGTAGTACGCGGCAGTAAAACTAAGCCCTCTTTAGAAAACAGGTTTTTAGCATTATGCTCATCTTGTTTACCCGTCCCTCGACGTGAGTTGGGTCGTCGCCTACTCGGATATTCTTTACCATTGTACCTCGCTTCGCGGTGAAGTTGGCTCCCTTTACAACGAGGTCTTTGATGAGGGTGACTGAGTCGCCGTCGGCGAGAACTGTGCCGTTAGCGTCTACGGGTTGTTTTGAATCGTCGCCTTCAACAATACCCGCCTTTGCCCAAGCCAGAACATCGTCTTCTAGGTACATCTGCTCGAGAAGGTCAGTTGCCCAAGATTCATCTGTAAGTTTAGATAGGAGTCTGTAGGCTACAACCTGTACCGAAGCCGTTGGGCTCCAAGCCGCCCCCTGTAGGCAGTAGAGGTGCTTCTTGTCGAGATCGGCATTGGAGTTTACCTGAGAGGAGCACTTTTCGCAGAGCAGGACTGAACCATCGACATCTGAATTTGTGGACATCGGGACAGTGTATTCGCCGAGGTTTTCACTGGCTTCACAGAGCTCGCATGTGTTGCCAGAGCGCTCGATTAGTGCTGATAGGATGTCGCCCATTTTGGTCTCCAATTGACAGGTGTGACCGGTGATAACCCTAGCAAACGCCCTATGCCAAGGCTCCAGATATTATGGTGCTAGGGGCGTGAGCCAGAGCCTTAAGCTGTCGTCCTCTGAAGAGGAGTTGTTCGATGGCAGCCCAATGATGGGTGGCGATTCTAGGTCGGCTTCAGCCACAGCCACATCTGAGATACTATGATCGATCTTCTCGTAGTCAACCTGATGGCTGTGACGGATGTTGTAATAGCCGTTTGAGCGTAGGTAATCGCCGCCACCATTTGCCGTAGAGACAGGGGCTGAGAGTACCATTGGTCCAGTGTGTGGGTTTGCTCCTTGGGTGTCTACAATCCCTCGGGCTGTTGAGCCGTCGCAGTGGTAAGTCGTTTGTCCATAGGCTGTTCCACCGCAGCGATGAACATAGACGGTGGCGCCCCCAGTGAAGTCTTCAATGGTTTCTGTTTGGTAGAGGTTCCAGGCTAGAAGCGCGATGTCAGCGGCTTCAATAACAGTATCTCTATTGTAGGATTCTAGTGGTTTTAGAGCGCGACGCGTCGCCATACCTAGGTATTGGTGAGGGTTGGCGCAAGTCCCGATGGAGCCCGCCGGACCACAGCCTTCGTATGGTGTGATATTGGCGTTGTCTGGGTCGAAAGCAGTTGTTGTTAGCCTGTTACCGATTGTGTGCAGTATTGCTATGGCCTCTTCTAAGCCGTGTTGGCTTTCGATAAGCCTGTCGGCTCCAACCTCACTAATGATAAGCCTAACAGCAATCGACGCCTCATCGATGTTTGGCAGCTCTGAAGCGCTAACCTTCCTTAGAAGTTCGTTCGGTGTGTAATTTAGAAGCAGTGTTCCACTTAGATCTCCAAAAGGGAGCCTGTCCAGCGTCACTTCAAGATTTCTAGGACCGGATTCGGATACCTGTGAGAGGTCATCAATTACGCAAATTCCTATGTCGCAGGGATTGGCTTCGGCAGTCGTAGAGAGACCTATTACACCCATTGAGCATACGCTAAATGCAACGAGTGATCTTATTGCAACGTACAATAGAGTCCAGCTCATTGAATGGAATTGTTCTTTTGTAACGGACATGCGGACTCTAATATGAAATCGAAACTACTGTGCTGAAATGGTGATATCTCATTTTCGCTTAAAGGTGGTGATTTTTTACTAGATCGTCTGTCTTGTCGACCTCTGTTGTAGGAGACTTGATAGCCATTTTGGGTTCTTTATCCGAGTGCTGCCACGAGTGCGTTGGGTCAGGGAGGGCTTGGCGCTTACTCCAGTAATTCGGCCAGACCACTCGCCCTCTTGACTAGCTTTGTGAGCCCTTTGAGGAGCACATCTCTGTCACTCAGGATGGTTACCCTGTTTTTTGCCCGCGTTACGCCCGTGTAGATAAGCTCACGTGTGAGGATGGGACTCTCGTTTGGTGGCAACACTATAAGTGCGTGTTCGAACTCGGAACCTTGACTCTTATGTATAGTCATTGCGAAGGCTGTTTCGTGATTTGGTAGGCGTATGGGGGCGAGGTACTTTACGGCATCAACACCGGTTTCGCTGCTTCCAGGAAATGCCACCACAAGTTGTGTCTCTCCGTTTTGGTCGGTGCGATTGACCACCAGCCCAATGTCACCATTAAACAGTCCTGAAGTAGTGTCATTTTGAGTTATTAATAAGGGTTGTCCTACCCAGTTAGTGCTCGTTGTCTTCGATATTAGTCGGCGTTTTTTTAGCGCCATGATCGTCGCAGAGTTTAGTCCCTCAACTCCAGTGTCACCCTTGCGGTGTGCACAAAGTATCCGAAGCTTATCGAATTGTTTAAGGGCAGACCTATGAAAGGCGATTTGGCTCTCACCATCCAGGGGGCCCGTTTTAAGCCACTTTAAATACGGTGCATATCCTTCGCATATTATGTCGAGCGCCGCTTTTGATACCCCTCTCTTGGCGTGTGGAAGTAGGGGTGAGACCCCAAGTGTGTCGACTCGCTCGACAAGCTGGTGAAGAGCCTCTGAAGGGTCGTATGGTTCGGTCACAACGGCTGAAGCAAAGCAGCCTATCCTATCTGTCTCCTTAAACCTGTATGTCTTGTTTAGTGTGACCGTTGAGCTAGAAATAGCTCCCTCTTTTACAATCTTTATGGAGTCGTCAATGTGAAGCCCAAGCTCTTGTAGTCGGGTCTTCTTTGGCGCCGATAGTTGGGCTGTGGCCTGTGATGTACCTTCACAGATGTCCGATAGTACGGTTCCTGCCTCCACGCTTGAGAGTTGATTTTTGTCACCGAGTATTACAACCTGCGCTGTGTCGGGAATAGCCTGCATTAGCTTAGACATAAGCGCGAGGTCGATCATTGAGGCTTCATCGATAACTATGAGATCAACAGGTAGGGGGTTTTCTCTGTTGTGGCGGAAGCTTGTAGGAGTCTTTGGTGTGTATCTCAACAGGCGGTGAATTGTCCCAGCTTCTAAGTCTAATAGCTGATTAGTTACCTCTTCTGGAGTTGTATGGTTGCCAGTTATGCCCTCAAGTATTGGCGTTAGAGTCGAATGAATATTCTCCGCGATTGCGTCACGCATTCTAGTGGCAGCTTTTCCAGTTGGGGCTGCTAGCTGTATCCGGAGTGGTTTTACATTAGGGTTCTCTGCCATGCAGGCGCTACGCTGTATTATCAGTAAAGCTAAGATGTACCTTACTGTCCAGGTCTTACCCATTCCTGGTCCACCAGTGATGAATGTTAAAGAAGAGGTACAGGCGATAGCAGAGGCTAGAAGCTGTCTAGACGTAGGTTCTGTGGTCAACCCACCGTAAAAGGCAGCCAGTCCCGACGACAGTAGTTGAGGATCAGTTAAGTCCGGAGGAGCCTGACCGCTCAATAACCTAAGCCTCTCAGCGAGCTCCCTTTGGTAGCTGGCGTAGCGATGAGTGTAGAGCTTTCCACCCTCTATTTTGAATGGGGTGGTCTTACCTGAGTGAATTGAGTCGACTAGCCGCTCACAACCAGAGACAGCCTCAATCCAGGCTCCTCGATTTTTGGGAATGGCAGGTGTCTCTTGTTCATCATCACTCTTGTGGGGTTCACTTGGGACTGAATCAAGCCCTACTTCATTTAGATCTACACAGGCGCTACCACTCTTTGGAGCGGCAATAGCCATTGCGAACGCAAGCACTACAGATTCATCTGTTACCGCTCCGAGAATTGATATCCTCGCGGCGATAACTGCGTCGTCTGATGAGATGATGCCTTGTGAGATTGCGCTCTTTAAGAGCTTCGTAACTTTACCCATCCAAGGTTCTTGCTCTTTGGCATGTGGAAAGAGAGATAGAGGTGTGAATTGTTTCATGTCCCCTCCGAGAAAAGTACATCAAGCCTGTCTATTAGTCTCTTGGGTGGTCTTCTGAAGTATGAGCCGAAGCCAGCCTCCCCAACCATGCCTCTAAAGAAGAGGTAGTAGGCGCCTCCGAAGTGGCTCTCGTAGCTGTAGTCTGAGATCCTGCTGCGCAGATACCTGTGTAGTGCCAGAGAGTAAAGTACATACTGCAGGTGGTAATTGTGGTGCCCCATCTCCACTGCCATGTGTGGCTCTGTGAAGTTGCTAAGTGGGTATTTTTTATTTTTGTTGGGATCAAGGCGGTTGCTCTTGTAGTCAGCGACAAACCACTTGTCTATTCCGTCTACTGGGGCCCTAAAGACCAAGTCGATGTGGCCTGTAAAGAACCCGGACATTGCGGGGAAGGCGCTGTTGGACAGCTTGGTCGCGTAGTCGTCCGTGAAGCACAGGTTAGTTTTTCCGAACGCAAGGGCCTCCCTTAAGGCAGCACCTTTTATGGGTGTGTTTCCCAATGAGAAATCAAAGGCCAACTCATCAAGGCGCTCGCTCTTTGGTATGTTCGATAGTGAGGTGGCGCCAAGAGGCCCGCCAAGTGGAGTGTGGAGTGTTGGGTACAGCCACTTACTGAGCTGTTTTCCCCACTTCTCTCCAGAGTAGCTGTGTTTGTTTGCAACATCTAAGACTGTTTTTTCTATCTCCTCAGTGTCAGCGGCGAAGTCCAGATATTCGTAGATCTCGTGAAGGAATGTTCCAGCGGTTGCGCCAGCTGGAAACTCAGCGAAAGGCACATTTTCTGTCGACAACACTCCTAGTGTAGTGGTTGGTGAGACATCATCAACAGTCTCCGACAAGGCCACACTCTGATCGTGGTCTACAGAGTCCAACTCCATTTCGTCTATGTATTCGATCGTAGCCTCATCGTCGTCACCTTCACTCCGATGCATTGCTCGATTAATGGCAGAGTAGCTGTAGCGCGACCAGACTAGGTCGAGCGGACCCCTCGTGAAGTTTGCGCAGGTGAGTGCGCTCTGAGTGGTTTTGGGTACCACCCATTTGATTGGTGGTGAGTGTGGCGCTGTAGCTATGGTCACACCTATACTTGGTGCGATCTGCTCAAGGTGGTTTTTGAGTTCAGAGAGGCTCTTCTTATGTATTGATGTTGCGATCTCTTCTAGGCGGTCATGTGGGACTCCGTTGTCGCCATAGGCCCCAAACAGGGCGGAAGAGATTGGAGATTTAGGAGCAGCCGCATTCTTCCCACGCCCTTTCTCTAAAGCCACAAAGTACGTGATAAGTCGATGTTTGGCTCGAGTAAATGCGACATAAAGCAGTCGCATAGCCTCTTCGCGCTTGTCCCTGTCGGCTGTTTTTATAAGCTCTTTCTTTTCTTCGCACTTCTTGTCACGTAGGTCTAATATTCGGGCGGTTTGTTGCTTTGGGTTCGAGACAACAAGGTTAGTTTTACCCTTTTCCGACACCCCATTCTCGTTTAGTAAGAAGGGGGCAAAGACAACTCCAAACTGAAGCCCTTTGCTCTTGTGCATTGTCATCACATTGACCGCTTTTGAGTCGGTTTCCAGTCGCTGCTCGGCGAGTTCGTCGCCTCTTTCTCCCGCGAGTCGCCGCTCTGATAACCAGTGTGTCAGTGCGCGGAGAGTTAGTCTTCCCTCAGTTTGAGCCACGTGGAGTAGCTCCGCGAGGTGGAATAGGTTTGTTAGAGAACGCTCTCCTCCAGTCTGTGAGAGCAGCCGCTCTCGAACCTGAAAGGTATCCACCGCATCTGTGAGTGACTGGAAGAAACCACCCTCGTCGTAGTTCTTGTTCCATTTTACTAAGTGTTCTAGCCACTTTTCCCACTGTCTAGAGGTGACCTGGTCATTTGCTTCGGCGAGTATCAACTTTTCCTCAGTCCAGCCGAAAAGAGTAGATGTGGCGGCTTTTCGAGCGCTTCTTGTGTCTCTTGGGTTTGCTATGGCTAGGAGCCAGTCTTGTAGACTGAGGGCTTCACCGCTATCAAATACACTGTCTTGACTGGAGGCTATTGCCGGGACGCCTCTTTCGACTAGAAGCCGTTTAATCTGGCTCGCCTGTGCATTGCTCTGAACCAAGACCGCGATGTCACCAGGGGCTAGTGCGGGATCTTCGTTATCCTTTCTTTCTAATGTAATCCCCGAGTTTAGGGTCTTTACGATGTCGTCTACTACGACAGCAATAAGGCTGTCTTCGTAGCTCTTGTTTGTGAACCACGTCCCGGTCTCTTCACCCGCGATAACTGTGTCGCACATTCTCACCTGTAGAGGTGACGCTCCTATATCGCTTGATGCAGGCACCGTAATTCTGGAACCCTTCTGTTTTGCGTCTACTGATATGAATTGGATGTCTTTACAGCCGAAGAAATCGGGCTTGTCGCATAGCTCTCCGATTGCATAAACTAGAGGTTGATCGCTTCGGTGGTTAGTCCTCATTGTGAAGATTGAGCCGTTGCCTTGGGCTGCCTTTTCTCTGGCTGCGATGTAGACGTGAATATTGGCGCCTCGGAATGAATAGATCGCCTGTTTTGGGTCGCCGATTAGATAAAGAAAATGACCTCCATTGGCGAAAGCAGCTTCAAATATCGACCACTGGAGCTGATCTGTGTCTTGAAACTCGTCGAGTAATACAACCTTGAACTGATCACCAATGGCCTTTGTTAGTCGGCTCCTAATAGCGGGGTCTGCGTCGAATTGAAGTGGCTCTGAGAGCCTGTGCAGTAGATCGCTGTAGCTCATCTGTCCTCGGCGAGCGAGCTCGCTGTTTAGCCTTGTGCGGGCGTTCTGTGCGAAAGCCGCTCTGTCGTTGGCGCTACTGTTGGAGTCGTCCTCAGCAAGTGGCAGTATTGTCATCGTCTGGTCGCTGGTTGCGACGGTTGCCAATTTGGTGAGGTTTGTTGGAGTCCAGCCAGATTCTGTGGTGAGTTCGGTGTAGCGAGCTTGAGTCGTGTCGTAGAGGTTGGAGCTTAAGGTGTCACCAACGATATCTTCGATTATGGATGAGACATCTTTTACCAGCTCGAGGTTAGGGGGTGTAGCCGCCTCAAAAGCGTTCTGTTGCAGCATCCTTTGGCAGAAGGAGTGGATTGTTGCGATACAGGCCTGATCGAAATTGGCGATCGCGTCGCGAAGAAGCGCTGTGTACTGGCTAGTTAGACCCAGCGTCTCAGCCTTCTCTTTGAACTCACAGATAAAGTCATCGCCAATCTCTCCACTGTCATTCGCTAGGGCCTCCATAGCCTCTACTAGCCGCCCTCGGACACGCCCTTTTAGCTCTGCTGTTGCCGCCCTTGTGAAGGTCATGATTAGAAAGTCGGAGATGTCTACCTTCTCTTCGGTAATCAATCTTAGAGCGATATTTGTGATCTGGTAGGTTTTGCCCGTGCCGGCACTTGCCTCTAGAACAGTGATACCTCGGTGAAGCTCTTCCCAGCCGCTGAAATCGGTGCCGCTCATTGGGTCACCCCTTGTGGTCTCTTGCTCTTCGCCACTTTGGAGCGCCCCTTCTGTATGGGACCCCAGAGCGCAAAGGCCTCTTTTTTGAAGAGTATATTTGCGAGGCCATCTGCTGGTGGAAATGTAGAAGCGGGTGCCTTGTTTCCCCAGGCTAGCGAGACCGTTGGGTTGGCTGCGTCTCCTTTTCTGAATGACCCACCGAAGAATGCACTAATAGCGGCAGTTGTTGCGCCGTTCTCGACAGTATCAGGTGGGTCGTCTTGAGAGGACTTCTTTTCAAGAGCTATCCACTCGCTTACAAATTTGAACGATGAATAGCGAGATACAGTTGTCTCACCAATTTTTGCGTTCTTATAGATCTCAATTAGCCCTTCCAATACTTCCTTGGGGGTTCGTGTCTCATAGGAACGCCACTGTTTTTTAACCGATTCTGTCTTCTTTTCGTAGTAGCCATGGATGGTATAGACTTTTTGATCGGAGCAGGGATTGGTTAGTGACCAAAGCAGGTATTCAACCCATGGCTTTAGGGTGAAACGCTGATCTTTTAATTCGTCTTCTTGCATAACTGAATGCACCAGCTTGCCACCTGTTAGTGAGATCTCATCCGAGATACGAACACCACCGATTGTCTCATCTACTTTCACAGTGGTGATCTCAGTAAGCCCCAAGGTGTCGAGCTCTTCAATTACGCTGCTGACCACCTCCTTGAATTGAGCGACAGCCAGCTCTCCAGCCCGCCCAAGTGGCAGCTCTCCCTTTGCCCTCAGGAGCACGCTCGCCGAAAGACTGTCCCCTCCAACTTCGAGGCGACTTGCCAGAAGGTCTTTTGGGATTACCACCTTGTCTAGTGCACTCAGCTCAAGTGGCTCTCTGTCCGAGATACTATCCTCGTATTGATTAAGATATATGCTCCATTGGGTTTGAATATAGCGCTCTAGTGGTTTCTTCAGCCAAGCTACTAGTTCGGATATTGTGATCTGTTCAGGAAGCGCTTCTGTTGTGGGTGGTGTAGAGCAAATCTCCCACTTTGGATTGAGGAATAATCTGGCGTCGACAGTCTCGCCTCGCAACCTGTTGGCTGCCCTCCTGTGGATCTCGCTGTATGACTGAATCTCGGGAGAGTCTGCTTTAAATAGCCCTTCGTTGAAGTGGTGAAGAGGGTGTCGTATGACAATGTCCTCCTTTCCCATAGAGGAGCTCTTCTTGATGATATCGATAAGCTGCTCAACGGGAACGGATGCTGGGAGCTCTTCGTTGTTCTTTAGGCTCTGACCAGTGAAAAACACTAGTAGGTGCTCCTGTGCTGAGAGGAGAGCCTCCAAGAAGATCATTCGGTCTTCGTCTGTTGAGTTCTTGTCCCCCTTTTGCCGCTTCAGTGCTACTCGATCAAAGCCAAGGGTGCGGTTTGTCCGTGGGAAAGCACCCTCGTCCATACCGAGCAGTACCACCACTTTGTAGGGTATGGAGCGTTCAGGTCTCATGGAACAGAGCGTTATTGAGCCAGTTTGTTGGTTAGTGCCACCAGCCGCCAATTCAAGGCGACCCTGAATAAGG
>CAWVYO010000098.1:0-11519 GCA_963934385.1 uncultured bacterium | reverse complement strand
CTTTCTTATTTGGATTGTAACATAGAACAGACGTGGGGCTCACGGCTCGGCGTAGTAGCCAGACAACGAATAGTGAACACGAGTTACTGTTGTGCTGCAGCTACTTTCCCATATGTTCGCCGTTGACACGACTAAGCTCTCGCCCTCTTGAACTCTTATTCCAGAGCTCATTGAAATAACTGAGTCACCTTGCCCCTCTCCATAGCGAGCTCCTCTCACCGAATATGAACCTAGGGTGCTAGTAGAATCAGCAAGCTCAACGGTACCCATAACCATACAATTGTAACTCGACGTCGCTACAGTAAACACTAGATCCGTAATTATTAGCTCCTGTCCCGTTTGAGCCACGTTTATGGTTACTGAGTCGCTGCCAGTGATGTTCAGATCTCCCCCCACCGACCAGATGGGGTTTGCTCCATAAGAGACGCTCGGGCCGGGGATAGCGAAGGCGGGTGCGCATAACAGAGCACCTGTGCCAATGAGAACCGCGTATTTCGATAGTTTTAGCATTTCCATTTATCCGTATTTAGAATGTTTATGGTTCGGCGTAGTATCCAGACAAGGTGTACATTATCTGGGCTCCCTGACTAGACGAGCAGTAAGCGGAGTTAGTAAACATTGTCCAGTCGATTGACAAACTAACTGATTCTCCTTCCGCTATTCGAATACCTGCCCCCAATGGGGCTAAGAAAACAGCCTCCTTTGTCGACCTAGCTGAACCAGTTGAGATATTCACACCAAACATCGCCAACGTCCCCGTGGAGTCGTCGATGGTGAGAACGCCAGAAGAAAAGCACGTTCCCGAAGTACCAGTTGCCCCTGAAATTACTAGATCAGTAATGATGGTGTCCTGACCTGACACAACGATTGAGGGGCTCGCTGTAGCGTCAGTCATTAGGTCAGACAGGTAACCTGCCGCCGACCAGACTGGATTAGCCCCGTAAGAGACGCTGGCTCCAGGTATCGCGTTGGCATTTGAGCATAACAAAGCACTTGTGCCAATGAGAGCCGCGTATTTCGATAGTCTAAACATTTTCATTTATCCTGTTTATGGTTCCGCGTAGTAGCCGGAGATGGTGTAATTCACTGAGCAGTCACCAGAGTGTGTCAGCTCTAACGACTCTCCGATTGGGAGGGGTAGACCTGAAACAAAGGAGTGGACTACGTTACTCGTACCCCACCTAGGATAGGAGTTGTTCCCCGAATCATCCATAGCCACGAGCCTAAACGAGCCTATTGTGTCGCCGCCGCTAGTGATTAACGAGATCACTGACCTACATGGATCATAGTTCGAATAGCCCGAGACAGTGAGGACAACATCGGTGACCACGATCAACTGGCTCGAAGGAGCCGTAAACAGGGTCTGACTAGAGGAGGCTTCACCCCCAGCCGAGACTACAGGGTTAGCCCCATAAGAGATGCTCGGCCCAGGAATTGCGGACGCGGCTGCGCTAAACATGAAGCAAGAGCCAATCATAGCCGCGTAGTTCGATAGTCTAAACATATGGATTACTCCTTTGTAGGCTTTAGATCACGGTTCGGCGTAGTAGCCGGAGAGGGTGTAGTGGATTGTAGTAGCTAAACATCGACTGCTGTTATTGGAATACTCACCGGTCGCAGTTAAAGTCAGAGTCTCGCCATCTGGAACCCGTATACCAGACCGCATTGAGATGGAGAATGGCGCTAATGAAGTCCAACTCCCCGATTCAGCCTGTACATAGTATTTAGCTAAGGTCCCTGACGATGTGGACAGCTCTAAGAGATAGAAGCAGGCAAACTCATAATAATCATACCGACCATGTGTGATCACTAGGTCGGTGATGACCGCATCTTGCCCTGCCACCGAGATACTCGGACTGGCAGTGCCACCAGCATAGGCGTTCCCTACGTCACCACCCACAGACCAGACTGGGTTAGCGCCATAAGAGACGGTCGGGCCAGGAATTGCGAGCGCGGGTGCGCCTAACAAAGCAACTGAGCCAACAAGGGCCGCGTATTTCGATAGTCTTAGCATCTGTATTACCTCTTCTTTAGGTGTCTTAGGTCACGGTTCCGCGTAGTAGCCAGAGATAGAGTAGGATACACCGCAGGCGCCTGTCTCGGTGAGATAAAGGGAGTCGCCTTCATCAATTGATATTCCACTGCTGTAGGTGTGCTGTATGGAGACTGGCTGAGTGGCTGAGGCTCTAGCATATCCTCCTGAAACATCATTCATATAGGAATGCAGCCGAAACTCACCGAGGTTATCGCCTGCGCTATTTGTGATGGTGAGGTCACATTGATCTGAATTTTGATACATCGTGAGAACAACATCACTCAAGATGGCAGTCTGTCCCGACGGCGCTGTAACCAGCAGATCACTGCTGGTTGAGACATTTCCCCCGACAGACCATACTGGGTTTGCCCCATAGCTCACCGCTCCACTAGGATAGGCTGTAGCGTCGTTAGACCCGACCACCGTCATTAATGTTGCCCCCAGCGCTATGGCCAGCCCCGTGGTCATTAGTGCCTGAAAGTTGCCTTGGCTGTTATCACTCATGTCTTACCTCTTATGTTACTTTTATTTGTTTGATCTGGGAGCCATTGAGGCGACCCAAATACTTTGAGTCACGGCTCGGCGTAGTAGCCGGCTAGGGTGTAGTCAGATGAATGGCAACCTAGAAAACCCGACGGCGTAGATGCCGTAATCGTCAAAGTCTCACCAGCTGGCAACCGAACCCCGCTAACCATAGACTGGGCGATATCTACACCGTTCCCCGAGCCCCCACCTACTCTAAACTGGGCCAATGTGTTGCCAGAAGTATCTTCGAACTTCAATGTCATCCCACACATATAGGATTCGTAGTACAGATAGTTGCTTGAGGAGAGGAATATATCCGAAATGATTAGGTCGCTGCCAGCAGGAGCTGTAATCGGAGAGATGATGTCACCACTTGAGATCGAACCACCCACGCTCACTATAGGGTTAGACCCATAGCTCACGGCTCCGCTGGGATAGGCAGTAGCGTCGTTAGACCCGACCACCGTCATTAATGTTGCACCCAACGCTATGGCCAACCCCGTGGTTAGGAGCGGCTGATAGTTTCCTTGTCTGTTATCACTCATGTCTTACCTCACATCTTACATTTTAGATCGTATCGGGGGCCATAAAGAGGCTTCCCACATTTAAGTCACGGCTCGGCGTGGTAGCCAGAGAGGGTGTATTCCGCACCAGCAAGGCAATCGTAGCCCGAAGTTGGATCAGTCGTCGCCGTCAATATCAAGGAGTCCCCAGAACTGATCCTCAAGCCAGAATTGTATGATTCCGAAACTAATACACCAGGAGGTGCGCTATTATCACCCGAGCCAGACACCCTAAAATTTGCAACTACATTTCCAGGTGTATCAGTGAATGATAGATTCATCGCACAGTGCCAAGAGGTCGAGTAGTAAACCGCGCTGCTCGAAAAATAGACATCCGTAATAATCAGATCGCTCCCTGTTGGTGCAATCAACGGGGTGACTACATCCCCTGGGGAGACTGAGCCTCCCACACTAAAGACAGGGTTAGCCCCGAAACTAACCGCCCCGCTAGGATAGGCTGTAGCCTCATTTGACCCAGCGACTGTCATTAGCGTCGCACCCAACGCCATCGCCAAGCCTGTGGTTAGCAACGCCTGAAAATTGCCTTGTTTGTTATCACTCATCTCTCACCTCTATGTTGTAAATTACGATGGGCCTGGTGCCAGTTAAGGAGCGACTTCGACCAGATCTTCTTGAAGATTGTAGTAGCTCTCACCACCAAACTGAAGTGCCACGCCCCCTGTGGGCTCCCAGATCAGCTGACCGTTTACCGTCGCGCCTGGGTTTAGGCTGCTCGAGGTCATGGCGGTCACATCAACTGTACATGTACCCGTCACCTCTAAGAAGTAGCTGTCCTCACTGGTGCTGTTGTAGCTCATACCTCCAAACAGAAGCACACCACCGTAACCCTCGGCCCACGTCGCCGACGCACCAGCCACATAAGGCAGGCTGTCACCCGTTGTGGTCAGCACAGACCATGCAGGGGTAGAGCTAGACAGATCCAAACAATACGGTGTCTCGGCCAACATGTTGTAGCTCTCGCCACCAATGAGATAGACCGCCTCGTTTTCAGGGTCATATACCGCCACACTAAAGGCTCGCTCGGGGCCCGTACCGCTTGGAAACAGCTCTGTCCATGCGGCGCTAGATGTCGAGGTTAAGTCCAACTCCCAGATGTCGTCATAGAGGGTGTTGTAGCCCTCACCTCCAATAAGCAACATACGCTGACCGGTCTGGTCAAACGCGGCCGCCGCGCCGTATCTCGGCTCGGGAGAGGTGGTAGCAGACAACAGAGTCCAGCTCTCAGCACTCGGAACAGAGGCATCTAGAACAAAGACCTCGTCGGTCAGCCCGTAGTACTCCATCCCTCCGAAGATCCACATAGTGCCGTTTGTGTCATCGAACACCGAGGAGCTCTCAAACAGTGCGCCAGGTCCGGTGCCCGAGGGGCTGACTGTAGCCCATGTTTGAGTGGAGAGGTCGTACTCATAGAGGTTGTCAGATAAGGCGTTGTATCCCCTACCCCCATAGATAAGAAGTCGGTCGTTAACCTCATCAACAGCCCCAACGGTGGAGGTCAACGGCTGAGGCAGAGTGTCCTCGACGAGCCAGTCGGCCTGACCGTCCATAGGTGAGATCACCGTTACGCTAGCAGAATCCGACCCCCCGTGGCCGTCGCCGTCATTGGGGGTCACTGTACACTCCCAGGTGTCTCCTACCGCAGTGCTAAGTGCTTCAATTGTATCGCCGCTTTCAGTGGTGGTCTTGGTCGCGCCTGTGTAGATCACGCTGTTCAGAGTCCACTCAAAGTCATAGGTTATTGTGTCATTGTCTGTGTCGGTAGAGCTGGTCGTCACTGCGCAGACAATGTCATCGAAGCCTGCGGAAGGGATGGCTGGGGTTACCCCTATAGTCGGAGCTGTTGGTAGCGTGTTGCTTATGGTAATACTCGCTGAGGTCACCGTTGTACCCACGGTTGTACCATCTGTTGGTGTTACATCCACATAGACCACCTGGTCCTTTGAAAAGTAGACGGTTCCATCTAGATAGCTGTGGGTAGATATGCTCAAACTACCATCAACATACCAGGCGTATCCTAGTGTAATTGAGTCTCCATCTGCGTCCGATGACGTGACATTTGGCGTGATAGTGTCATCTGTATAGACGGGAGATAAACTCAGGGCAACCGAATTGACAACAGGGGCCGTGTTCTGAATGGTGACTGATACCGATAGCGCTGTACCAGCCCCAGCACCATCATTAGGTGTCACCTCACATGTTACAATATCGCCCGCTGAATAGAGCCCTGATAGGTTCGCAGCGTTGCCGACAACCGAACTGCCGATACTCCAAGAATAGGTCGATTGATCCGTGTCGTTGTCGTCATCTGAATAACCTGTGTAGGTACAGTAGAGGGCATCCACTACTGTTGGGGTAGTTGGAGTTATCGATACTGAAGTGATCGATGGCAGGCTATTCTCCACAGAGACGGAGCTGCTCCCACTGACGGTGGAACCATAGGCGTCGGTTGATGTCACGTCGCACTCAACGGTATCACCTGGCTGTGCGGTTGTAGCGGTAAGGGTGACACTGCTTGTACTTCCTAGTACGCTCACGCCGTTGGTCCAAACATAGCTTAGGGTTGGCGTGTCTCCATCGTCATCTGTCGAGGTCGCGGAACAGATCAAGGTGGAGACGGATTTTACCCCTGTTGATGGTGTTATCGTCACCGCGCTCAAAGTTGGATCGGTATTTAGGACTGAGACATAGGCTGCTCCACTTCCACTCCCGCCATTTGAATCCGTCGCAGTAACAGTACATGTGACTACATCACTGGGGGATATTGTACTATTTGTGAGCTGCAGTGTGTCAGTGGTTCCCAGTGTGCTTGATCCATCACTCCATGAGTAGGTCAATGTTGGTGTAGGACCGTCGATGTCAGTTCCTGTGCCGCTACATGTAAGTAGAGTAGAAGTAGTGACCCCTGTATTTGGCGAGATTGCGACATTTGAGACCGCTGGAGCGGTGTTCTGAACAACGACACTTGTGCTGACCGAGTCAGTATCTCCAGAAGAGTCTGTCGCAGTTGCCTCACAGGTGATGATATCAGCTGGAGAGGAGATCGATGTGGTCAGGGAGGCAGTTACCCCCGTACCCAAATTCGAGCCTGTTGTGGCGTTTGTCCAAGTATAGATGACACTTGGTGTCTCACCATCAGCGTCAGTGACGCTCGTGTTGCACAAGAGGATTGTAGATGTCGTAATTGAGGATGACGGCGTGATTGTTATCGCCCCCAGAACAGGAGGTGTGTTGGATACAGTGATAGATGCCACAGAGCTTGCCCCATAGCCCCCGCTTGAGTCAACCGGGGTGACCTCTACCTGCCAAAGCTCATCCTTTGTTGTGTCTCCCGAGGAAAGTGTATCACTAGTACTCGCCGAGGAGACTACTCCATCGACCTGCCATTCATACATATATTCAACAGTGTCTCCTTCGGGATCTATCGAGTCTGTGGCCGAAACCACAAGGCTATCATCGGTAAATGCAGGATCGGGCGAGAGAGACAGCGTCGGGGCTGAAGGAACCCCGTTTAGTGTTAGGTCTATTGAGTCTGTGGCGTAGAGTCCGTCTGTATCGGTTACGGTGAGCGTGACAACGTGATCGCCCACAGTGCTCAGTGTGTAGTCGAAAGTTAGGGCTCCTGATTCTGACGCTGAGGCTGTGGAGAGGAGACCATCTATGTCTGAGCTCCAGTCAATTGTAAGAATTTCAGGCGCGTCATCCTCGTCTAAAGCTTCCCCCTCAAATGTAGTTGGGTCGCCATGGTTGACTATCAAGCCTGTTACGGGGGCTGATATTGTCGCTGTTGGCGGAGTTCCAGCTGTGTAGGAGATGCTACTTTGGCACTCTCCCCCCACCTCGTCCGTGACCGTAAGTGTTATTGCATGAGTCGCAAGAGACAACCCTGACCAAGAAAGTGAGACTTCTCCATCTGCTGTTGGGGTGCTATCGCCTAAAACACCGTCAAGGTCACTCTCCCAGCTGGCCATTAGCCACTCATAGGGAATATCCGTATCGGATACAGCACCAACAAGAGTAATCTCTACGCCTTCTGGTCCAGCAGAGCCATCCTCAGGCGAGGTTATCTCACATAGAGGCAGAGAGTTTTCTGCCCCAACAGTAATATCTACCGTGGAAGTTCCGCTCTGCCCATTTAGGTTGGTTCCTGTAAGGGTCACTGTGTGAGCCCCTTCGCTCAAGCTCCCCTGCCCTTCAAACTCACCATCTGAACTTGGGGTGGCGGACGCATCCGAGATCACACCATCTGCGTCGCTAGACCACTCTATTGCGATCTCCTCTGGCGCAAACACAGCATCTGCGACGGTGCCTTGAAACGATATTGGGATGTCGCTGTAGTAGAGACCCTCACTATCGGGAGAGACTATAGTCACGAGAGGGTAATCAGCGGGCAATACACTCAGGCTAACTGTAGCCTCATCCGTAGCACCATTTATATCATTTATTACAAGCCTAACTTCTGAGTCATCTGGACCAATGGTAAACTCACACTCCGTAGATCCATCGTTATCAGCCTTGCCACCACCACATTTTTCTTCGTCATTAGCGTACCAATAGGTGATCAGGTCGCCATATGTTTCTGCAGAACCAATAGCCGTCCCTGTAAAGGTTACAAGCTCACCTTCCAATACAATGTCGCCATCTGAGTGTGACGTAATCAACGCAATTAGACCCGCACCGGTGTCGTCTTGTCCCTTACCGCAACCTGTAGAGACAAGTGCAACAAATGTTAGGATATGGATCTTGGCTGAGAGATTTAAAAGTTTCATAAGTATTGGCCTTTATGGGGGCTTTTTTGTAAATAAATATTATTGAAATAGTCTGTGATCACGGCTCTGCGTAGTAGCCAGATAGCGTGTACGTTAGGCCGGATGTACAATTATAGCTGAAGCCAGTATTTGCTCCAGTGACTGTCACAGAATCACCCGCCGACACTCTAATCCCTGATTCAAACGAGACCGTTTGACCATCGAGACTACCCGAATACCTATTTCCGCCGCCCCTAAAACTACCTATATTATCACCCGCACCGTTCAAAAGAGTAACATCTATACCGCAGACGTAATTTCCATTGTTAGATGATGAACCTGAAATGACAACATCCGTTATCACCACATCTTGCCCGTTAGGGGCCGTAATTGCCGCGACACTGCTGCCATTCGAGACAGTACCGCCAACTGACCACACTGGATTTCCACCATAACTCACCGCCCCACTTGGGTAAGCCGTCGCGCTGTTAGGTCCTAGTACGATCATAAGGGTCGCTCCAAGGGATATGGCTAAACCCGTTGAGACCATTGTCTGGAAATTGTTTGGTACGCCACTCATGGTCATCACCTCTTGATTTGGATAAAATATGTGTGTCGTGCACGCACACACCAGATCCGCTCGCCGGACTCTGATGCTAATAGCAATACTGACAGAGTAAAATGGCATCGTCAAGTGTAATATAGCCCGTAAACGCCTCTCTACAGATCGACCATCTCCACATCCCCCGTAAGAATAATTTGAACGTTTTCCCCTGTGTCTATCAGTAGCCCGCCATCATTTCTGACACCTACTGCGGTGCCAGAAACCTCGCCGACCTTTACCTGAGCTCCTATTGTCGAGGAGAGCCCTCTCCACTCATCCAATAATTCCTCAGAATCCCGCTCTAAAATCGCCACAGCCAGCTCTATCTCCTCAACGGCTCTCGCTAAAATCTCGACTCTTCCCCTGGTCTCACCAGACATATAGAGACTCGCCGGGTTTGGAAGCTCAGAGGGAAAATGGCTCTGTGACACATTTATCCCGACGCCTACGACCACCCACTCTATGCGATTAGGGTCAACCCCAAGCTCCATTCCAGCTAAGATACCGCTCACCTTTCGACCTTCGCTATCTAGAAGGTCATTGGGCCACTTAATGTTCATCTTTAAAGCCTTAGCCAACCCAACAGCAGTGGCCAAACAGATAAGTGGGGCCTTGGCAGGAGGAAGGTTCGGTCTCAAAAGCAGAGTAAAAGTGAGGCTCTCGTCCGGGCTTGAGAACCACTTTCTTCCCAGGCGACCCCTCCCCTCACTCTGCTCTCTAGCGACCACTAATGTACCGCTATCAGCCCCATCTTTTGCTAGCCTCTTAGCAATAGCCGTAGTGCTCTTGGCAGTGGGAAAATAGTGAACTTCTCGATTGCAGGCGATGCTGAGAGATTTTTGGTCCATTTTCGAAAACCTACCTCAGCGACCTAAGTGGACGCTAATTCCAGCGCTAGATCAGCCCAAGTCGCCTGATGAATCAGTCCACCAACACTCACACAGTCAAGCCCAAATCCTTTAATCTCCGCGATGCGAGCTGCAGTCATGTTGCCAGATGCCTCCGTATAGGCGCGACCATCGACTAGCTTTACAGCCTCCCTCAAACGGTCGTTGTCCATGTTGTCCAGCAAGATGACATCGGCTCCCGATTCAAGCGCCACGTAAAGCTGCTCAATCGTGTCTACTTCTACCTCGATCTTCACCAGGTGATGTACATTGTCTCGGCAGGCTTTTACCGCCTCAGCGATCCCTCCAGCGGCGATGATGTGGTTGTCTTTAATCATCACTCCATCATAAAGACCAAAACGATGGTTACTGCCTCCACCGTGTTTTACGGCCGCCTTCTCTAGCGCCCTGTGAAGCGGAGTAGTCTTTCGAGTATCTACAACTCTCAACATACCCTCTGCAGACTGAACGCTCTTGGCAGTGTTTGTAGCGATCCCACAGAGCTTCATTAGAAAATTCAACGCCAAGCGCTCACCACTCAAAATGGCACTAGATGAGCCTGAAATAGTCGCGATTTTTTGCTTAGCCACAACCCTTGTACCGTCATCAACTAGAGGCTCAAAGGTGACTCCAACCTGACGAAAAACCTCAGCTGCGGGCTTTAGCCCAGAAACGACCAACTCTTGTCTCGCCTCTATCCACCCCGATGATGTGGCTTCGGCAGCAATACATGCGTTGGTCGTTATGTCACCGTTGCCCAGATCCTCCTCAAGAGAGAGTCTTACTAGGGTCTGCAGGTTCATGACAGTTGACCTCGAGCCGCCCTCAGCTGGGTCGCCTTCTCACCCGCGGTGGCGAGCTTCTCTCGGAAACCGTCGACTACATGGCTCGGAGCCTTAGCCACAAAGCCCTTGTTACCCAAGCGGCGCTCAAGGTCTGAGATATCCTTTGTGGCCTTTGCGATCTCCTTGTCAAGACGTTCACGCTCTGCATCTAGATCAACAACTCCTGCGAGTGGGATAATAAGCTCAGCCCCCTCAACTACAGCCGTTGCAGACTGGCTTGGGCGCTCTCCTTCAAGCATAGAGACACCCTCGATTCCACAGAGGTGCTGTAGCGCAGCCAAGTGGTTGGATAGCGCTCCAGCCTTTTCGCCAGTAGCTATAATCTTCAGGGGAATACGAGCTGACAACTCCATGTCCGACCGCAATCGTCGGATAGACTGGATCACTTCTTGGATGAAGCTCACTTCACCCAAGATAGTATCGTCAACCGGAAAATCGCTAACCTTTGGGTAGGCTGCCTTCATGACTGTGTCACCGCCCTCATCGCGAACGGACTTAGGCAACCGCTGCCAGAGTTCCTCGGAGAGAAACGGCATGATTGGGTGCATTAGCCTCGCTATGGTCGATAGCATCTTCATCAGTGTGGCCTGTGCTCCAGCCTTAGGCGCACCCTCGCCATAAACAGCGTTCTTAGAGAACTCCAGATACCAATCGCAGAACTCACCCCAGATAAAGCTGTGTAGTTCATTAGCAGCGTCGTTGAATCGGTATCCGTCGATAGCATCGCGAACTCGAGCAACAGCCTGTCCTGCGCGAACCTCAACCCAGTGTTCGTAGATACCGTATTCACGAGGAGCCGATTCGTCGTAGTCCTCTAGGTTGTTGAGAACGAATCTACTCGCCTGCCAGATCTTGTTTACAAAGCGAGAGTTCACCGCCACACGGTTGTCATCCCAGATGATGTCGCGACCCTGCACAGCGCTCTGAGCCAGCGTAAAACGGAACGCATCACAGCCGTGTTCGTCGATAGTGCCAAGGGGGTCAACTACGTTGCCCTTCGTCTTTGACATCTTATCTCCGTTTTCATCGCGCACGAGACCATGAATAAAGATGTCCTTGAATGGTATTTCACCCATGTTGTGGATGCCCGAGAACATCATCCTGGCAACCCAGAAAAAGATGATGTCAAAGCCCGTTACAAGCACGCTTGTGGGGTACCATTTTGCGAGAGAATCGGTCTTGGCAGGCCAACCCAATGTAGAGAACGGCCAAAGGGCGCTCGAAAACCACGTGTCCAGAACGTCACTCTCTTGAGTTAGGTCAGCACTCCCACATTGTGCGCACTCAGTAGGGG
>CAWVYO010000097.1:0-11520 GCA_963934385.1 uncultured bacterium | reverse complement strand
ACAATATCTATTTTGAATCGGTGGAGAGGTGGCTGCCCCGTAAAAATGACCTTTCTGAACTCATACCCGAACAGGCTCCTGCCTGGAGCATAATGTCTGCCATACGCAGTGAGCGGACGACTCTGTGCGCCATATCAGCGATTTTGGTCTCCCTCTATTATGCCTGAGGTGTCGACCCAAGGTCTCTTTTTCAGCACGAGAAGTGGTTGCTTGCGAGGACTTTTAAGTGGTACACTTTGTTGGAGATTGGGGAGTAGATGTCCAAGAATAGGAAATTGCGGCGTTACGCCAGAAAAGACTACAGTGAGACAGTCTTTTTTCCAGTTGAAATCGTTGGGAGAGATGGCGGAGTAAGAAGCTTCTCCTTCGAGCAGTCGATACGGTTATATCAGAGGAGGATAGCTTCTGCGGTGGTGCGCTACGCAGACAGTGAAATAGTAAAGGCGGAGGAGAATCACTGTTCGTCTAGAATAGAACAGATGCGACGCTCCAAGCTAGAGAACTCTCACTTTCCAGTTGGGGAGTTCTCATCTAAGGGCAATATAGCAGGTGAGATAGTGGCGTGCCTTGAGGGGCTTTTCGGAGCTACAACTGCGCTGGCGCCCATCGCGATCCCCGACTCGGGAGCTGAGGGCGTGACGACTTGGTACGTGGAGCATAGCGGCGATGGATTTTTGGTCTACCTACACAGCTTTTCAGGAGAGGGTCGAGGCACTAGAGAGGCATTCTTTTCTCAGCTAGGGGCCGTAAGATGTGGGCAGGGGCTTCAGGTAGAATCATTAGTGGCCTATCATCACACTGCTGATTGTGGCGTGGTCGTAACCACCAAGTCAGATGTCTCTGCCAAGTATCGATGGAGCCCATCTAATGCGATGTGGATACAGCCTGTCAAGGGTGATTTAGAGGGTCGCCCCGACGAACTATTCGCTGCTGGGTATTCCCATATTTCTTTAGGAGAGGTTGCAGAGGCAGTGGATCTGTTTGAGCAGGTAATAGCGTTAAACCCGTGGCATAAGTCCGCTCATGTTGCGGTCATCGCCTCTCATAATATTCTACACAAACCCGCACAGGCTGAGGTGTCGGCAAGGTTTGCTCTTCACCACTTTCCATTAGACAAGAGCTTCTCATATCTATTGGCTGCTGTGCAGTATCAACAAGGCAATCACAAAGAGGCCTTGAAGGCTTTAGAATGCTCCTTGGTCCATCCCGCTCTCCCAATAGCAGTAGGGCTCGGGGCTAGGATAAAGTTTGAACAGGGGCGCATGATTCAGGCAGCTAGGCTCTTTGATTCAGCAAATGAGTCCCATCGTTTTATGGAGCGATCCGCCGACACTGAGATAGGCATCGCATGGAGGTCCAATAGATTAATGGCAATGGTCGTCGTCCTGGCATCGCTCATCCAGACATTTCTGGCGGCGAGGGCTGGGATTATAGATGCTTGGTTTGGGTTGGTCTGCACCGTTGCTTTAGGGGGTGCAATATTGGCAGTGGGCGTATTGATCGCCTCCAAACGCCTAAAATCCACTAGGTCTCAGGTTGCCCTACAACTTTCAACCGACCTGCTGGCTGAGCTAAATTAACGTGAACCATTGGTTGCAGCTTGACATATTATCAAGGAATGAGGCATAGAGCCTTATTGATTACGGAGATAGAGATGGGCCGCTTGTTGTTTATTTTATCACTTACTGGTTGTGGCGGCGGATTTTTAGACGAAACTGCCTGTCAATATGACGTTTTTGACTGGTATCCAGGGTTGACAACGTATCTAGACGAGGGGAGTGACCTAGGGTTCACTGTATTCCCAGAGCAGTCCTACATTGACGAGATTAACGGCACATTTATCACCAGCAACGACGACACCGATTTCTACTGGTACACAACCTATTCTGGTCCGTATTACCTCACTGAGTCCACAACTCAGGGAATAGGGACAGCTTACACCAATGGGGACCTGGATGTTCTTTACGTTACAGATGTTGAAGACACGCTAGGCGATATGTGGAGGACGGCTCAGAGGGAGACACGTACTGGGTGCAATGGGTCATTTACCTCGGCGTTTACCGATGTAACTGGGTTGAGTTGGGGAGACATTCAGTCCGACCTTGAGCAGTATGCTGCAACAAACTACACCATTGCCTCAAAGGATCGCGTGGACTTTAACACCTCTATTTCGTCTTCAGGGTACAGCTGGAGTAGAACAGGCTCTGCTTTCTCTGACTTTGATCAGACATGGGTTACTGAGTGGTCTGAAGGTCAGACCGACTTCTTTTCCAACGCAAACTTCTTCTCTGATGGAACTCGCTTCAGTGAATGGGAGCAGTCGGATAACGACGTTATGTATGTGGGTACGGATGACTCTGGCGTTAATGGCTCACGGACCACTAACTACACCATCGCTGAGATCGGCAAGAGCCCATATGCCAAAATTAATTTGGTCTATCAATACGAGGGATCCGCCGCTGGAACATGGACTGACTTAGATTCGGGAACAGTCTGCGATATGAATATCACCGCGTCTGGACGTTGTACCTATGAATGCGACGACGGAACCTCTGGCGACTGCTAGCCTATTTTACAGTCGGAACAGATAGAACGTCTCCTTTAGATAGCTCTACATGGACCATGTCGATACCTAGGCGTTTAGCTACCTTGAAGCTGCGCTCCTCTCGGTAGAACTCTCCGTAGCATATACGTTTTACCCCCGCATTAGCGAGCCCTTTGAAGCATCCCCAGCAAGGTGAAGCTGTTACATATATGGTAGAGCCTTCGATCTGCACACCGTTCCTGGCCGCTTGGATAATGGCGTTCATTTCTGCGTGAATCGTTGCGACACAGTGTCCATCCTCCATCATGTGCCCAACTTCGCTGCAGTGATCTAGACCACGTATGGAGCCGTTGTAGCCCGTGGATAGGATCGTCCGGTCTCGAACTATCACAGCACCTACGAATTTTCTGTGGCAGGTGGCTCGCGAAGAGACAACCCTAGCAATGTTCATGAAATATTTGTCCCAGCTAACGCGCTGTTGAGGTGGGGCTTCTGATATGATGTCGCTCATGATCTTTTTTAGACCTAATAAAGTGTAGTGGCTGGAACTCTCCTGACATCATAACAAGACTGCAAATGGGCAAACACTTTTGAGGTAATCAAATGAACTCTATGACTGGATTTGGCAGGGCGCAGGCGACAGGAGCTGGTGTGAGTGTCACGGTTGAGCTTAAATCTGTGAACAACCGTTTCCGCGATGTGCACGTTCGATGCCCTAGGGACTATTCCGCTATTGAGCCTAGGATAAACTCGAAAATAAAAAACGAGTTTTCCAGAGGTAGAATCGACGCTCATGTGCGGCGAGTAGCCCAAGCCGGCGAAACAGAAGTCGTAGTAAATGAGGCGCTAGCAAAGGAGACTCTTATTGCCCTTAGGGGTTTGGCTAGTAGTATCGACGGGGTAGAACAAAGTGTATCACTAGAGTTTCTAGCTAAGCTTCCTGGGGTTCTCGTTGCCGCAGAACGCACCGCGGATTCTGCCGCGGAGTGGAGTGTTCTGGAGATCGCTGTTGACGGGGCCATTAGCCATTTGGCTGAGATGAGAGCACAAGAGGGCGAGGCGTTGTTTAGAGATCTTGCTGGGAACCTAGGGGCTATAAAAGAGGTGATAATTGCGGTGGGAGCATGTGCTGATGGGGTTGTCGTTAGATTAGAAAACCGTCTGACAGAGCGTGTGAATCGCCTGCTAGGAGATTCAGTAGATCCGGTTCGTATAGCCCAAGAGGCTGCCATACAGGCGGATAAGGCGGATATTGCGGAAGAGCTCTCTAGGTTAGACTCACATTGCCATCAATTTGAGAAGAGTATGAACGCTGTGGGTCCCGTAGGTAGGCGACTCGACTTTCTTACTCAGGAGATGAACCGGGAGATTAATACGATAGGCTCTAAGGTTGTTGAGGCTGAAGCCTCCTCTTTGGTTGTTGATATGAAGACGGCGTTAGAGCGCATACGTGAACAAGTGGCAAACGTGGAGTAAATGTGGAACCCCTAATTCACTTTCAGACACCCGATAAGGGGGCTCTCTTTGTAGTTACTGGCGCCAGTGGTACGGGTAAAACTACGCTGGTGAAAGAGGCTTTTAGTGTCTTGCCCGAACTGAAATTCTCCGTATCGGCTACGACTCGTGCGCCTCGCAAGGGCGAAACCGATGGGGTGGAGTACCACTTTATATCGTTGGATGAGTTTGAGAAGATGAGAGAGCAGGGAAACTTCTTGGAGTGGGCAAAGGTCTACGGAAATTTCTACGGAACGCCTCGCGCACCAATCGAAGAGGCCCTCTTAAGAGGACAGTCAATTCTTTTGGAAATTGATGTGCAAGGGGCGAGGAGCGTTCGTGAGAAGTTCCCAGATAGTGTGCTGATATTTGTGCTACCGCCCGATCTGGCAACTATAGAGGGGCGTTTGCGCCATCGCTCGACCGATTCGGAGGACATTATTCAAGGTAGAGTGGATACGGCTATGCTTCAGATCTCAGCGTGCGGTGAATTCGATTATCTCGTGGTAAATGATGACCTAGCGACCGCCCATGTGGTGTTTCAAAGTGTACTTATCGGCGCACTTTGCCGCAGAGAGCGGCGAGACATGCTGGTAGAGAGAATGGTTGGGATTAGCGATACCTGAAAAGAGTGGCGTTGACCAATGGACTAAAAACGGTGTTAGAATAAGGTCCCATTGAAGCGTGAATGTTGATGCGACTCGACGACCTCCTCGAAACCCTCACAAGCTACTCTCCCGACGCTGATACAGACGTCGTGATCAGGGCCTATTTTTACGCGGCAAAGGCCCACGATGGTCAGACCCGTAAGAGCGGGGAAGCATACTTTGTCCATCCACTCGCTGTCGCGGGGATCCTCGCTGAGATGGAGATGGATGTAGACACTATCGCAACAGCGTTGCTGCACGACACCTTAGAGGACACCCTGGCTACCCCAGAGGAGCTAGTATCACTGTTTGGCAAAGATGTGTGTGCTCTGGTAGATGGTGTCACCAAGCTCTCAAAGCTGGAGTACCGTTCAAAAGAGATGGCTGCCGCGGAGAACTTCCGCAAGATGATGGTCGCCATGTCTCGGGACGTGCGAGTAATCCTTGTAAAGCTGGCAGATAGGCTGCACAACATGCGTACTCTGGAGCATATGCGGGACGACAAGTGCCGGCGTATAGCCAAAGAGACCATGGAGATCTACTGTCCTCTAGCGGGGCGTCTAGGGCTTAGGTGGCTACAGGTGGAGCTCGAGAACCTCTGCTTTATGTACCTGCACCCCGAGCGCTTTCAAGAAGTCAACGAGAGTATGGATGAGAGTCAGGATGAGCGCCTGAAGTACATAGAGTCCGTTGTTACAGAGTTACAAGTTAGGTTGAAAGAAGCGGGAATAAATGGGCAGATCTCCGGGAGGATGAAGCACCTGTGGTCTATCTACCGGAAAATGGTCAGATCAAAGCTCGAGTTTAGTCAACTATACGACCTGTTGGCTTTTCGTGTGATCGTGGACGACCTCTCTCAGTGCTATGCGGTATTGGGTTTTGTTCACAGTTTCTACAGACCTGTGCCGGAGCGCATCAAGGACTACATCGCGATGCCTAAAGCTAACGGTTACCAGTCGCTTCATACGACAGTAATCGGACCTGGAGGGCGCCGGGCTGAGATTCAGATCAGAACTCATGAAATGCACCGTGTTGCCGAGAACGGAATTGCAGCACATTGGCAGTACAAGGAGGGTCATCTAGCCAAACCAGAGGAGGTGGCTAAAGTCGCACGGTTGAAAGAGATATTCTCCGTGGCCCGCGAGATAGAGGACCCAGATGAATTTATGGAGGTCGTGAAGATAGACCTCTTTTCGCAAGAAGTGTATGTTTTCACCCCCAATGGTGACGTTAGAGAATTCCCCAAAGGTGCTACTGCTTTAGACTTTGCCTATCAGATACACAGTGAAGTAGGAAACACGTGTGTAGGCGCAAAGGTGGGTGGGCAGATGGTTCCACTTCGCTACGAGATGAAGTCAGGTGACACTATAGAGATTATGACTTCTAAGAATCAACACCCGCGCAGGGCGTGGCTTGATATGGTTAAGACTGGGCGAGCTGTTTCTCGTATTAGACAGTACCTGCGTGGAGAGGAGCACGAGACTGGTCGAAGAATGGGTAAGGATATGCTCGAGGGGGAGCTCAAGCGCAGGAGTACATCTATAAGCGCACTGGTAAAGAAAGGTGTGCTTAAGAGCTGGATGAAAGAGAACGGTGTTAAGGACTTAGATGCACTCTTTTTACAGGTAGCCCAGGGTCACCTTGGTTTGGTCGCGACCGTAAGAGAGCTCCTGCCAGATTCAGAAATTCTAGCTGTTGCTGAAGATCCGGTGGAGAGTGTCTTTGGACGCATGATGGAGAGGCTTCGGAAGAAGAACCGAGGCTCACCAGTTCTTGTCTCAGGTGAAGATGGCGTCCTAATTAACTATGGCAATTGCTGTAATCCTCTCCCTGGCGAGCCCATTGCGGGTTTTGTGACAAGGGGGAGGGGTATTACCGTTCATCGACGCACATGCAGGCAGCTTCTCTCGATGGATGTGAACAGGCGTATTCCAGTTGCTTGGACAGCAGAAGATGATGGTGACAGGTCTTCACATATCGGGAACATTCAGGTGATCTGTGTGGACAGACCTGGACTGTTGGCAAATATCTCCACAATGTGTACCGATCTGAAAGTAAACATCGCCAAGGTGACCGCAAGGAGTCTTGGTGACGACAAGGGCGAGGTTGACTTACAGGTAGTTGTCTCAGATGTTACGGAATTGTCGAGTCTGATCAGGCGACTAGAGAAAATTAAAGGTGTAATTGCAGTGAACAGAGTGGGGGCGGGTGGTGCATAGGCGATCTGGGACCGCATGGGTTAATGAGGCACATCTCGCGGGGTTTTTCCGTAGAGGACAAGGGAGCCAGTTGTGCTGTTGGTAATCGACGTAGGCAATACCAATATTGTGTTGGGTGTAATGGAGGGGCTAGAGGTACGCGATAAATGGCGAGTCTCCACAAATCACCGCACAACGGACGAGTTCGGTCTGTTGCTAAAGCAACTTTTAGGTGTTGGTGGAATAGAGCATATCTACGGAGTTATCGTCAGCTGCGTTGTGCCGTCGACTCTGTATTCCATCAAAAAGGCTTGTCGTAGGTATCTCAACGAAGAGGCTCTGGTTGTGGGAACAGGGATACGGACGGGTATTAGAATACGAACCGACAACCCGAGAGAGGTTGGAGCAGATCGAATAGTAAATTCCGTTGCCGCAAAAGAGAAGGTAGAGCCACCGTTTGTGGTTGTCGATTTCGGCACGGCTACTACCTTTGATTGTGTTGACCACAAAGGAAACTATGTTGGCGGTGCCATTGCTCCAGGGCTTCAGATTGGTGCCGAAGCTCTGTTTTCCAAGACGTCGCAGTTGCCAAACGTTCAAGTGACTAGACCTGCCAAGGCGATTGGTACAAACACTGTCGACTGTATTCAGTCTGGGCTTTTCTTCGGTTACATGGGGTTAGTTGACAATTTGGCTCGAGTCTGTAAATCTGAGTTGTCTGTCAACGGTGGACCTGTGGCATGTATTGCAACGGGAGGGTTCTCCGCCCTTATCGGTGGCAGCTGTGTTGAGATCGATGAGGTGGATGAGCATTTGACACTAAGAGGCTTGGCGATTTTGTGGGAGAAGAACTGTGACTGAGATTCCATATGCTAGGCTAGGTATACCTGAACAACATCTGAAAGCCATCGAGCCATCCGCGCCAGCGAAGATGCGAATGGTAGCTGCTAAGGGTCTATTGCCGGTAACGCCCGAGGCAATGATCGCGGTTTGCTTTGTGCTCCAAGGCGACGAGGATGAGTCGATCCGACAACAGGCCACAGACACAATCACCGCGATGCCTATCGCCAAACTGTTGGCTAATATTTCAATGAATAGCCACCCAAAGGTGTTGGAATTTTTAGTCGGGTGTAGACCTGATGAAATGTCTCTGTTCGAAAGAGTACTCAGTATTAGGATTGCCAACGACAGGACGATAAGGCTCATTGCCATAAAAGCGGACACTAATATTTTGGAGCTATTGGTGCGTAATCAAGAGCGTCTATTAATAGATCCAGAACTAATATTAGTGATGCGCGAAAACAGTAATTTTTCAGAAAAGCAGAGCGCTCGTGTTGAGTCCTTTCTGCGCCTGCATAATTCATTACCCGAAATCCCAGCATCTTCCGGCCCTGAACAGATTTCGCTAGATGACGAGGCGAAGCTCGAAGCAGAGATAGAGGCGGCTTTGATGGGAATGCCTTCTCCAACTACGTTTGAACCAGGCAAAGGTGCTAAGCTTGAGATGTTTGACCTGGATGAAGAAGATACTGGCGGCGGAATAGGGGAATTTGAGTTCTCGTACTCAGAGGACAATCTTGATTTTGATTGGTCCTTAATGGGTGATGCGTCGGGAAAACCCGCAGTAGAAGCCGAGGAAGGCCATGTAAGTATTGAAAAGAAGATAGCGCTCCTAACAGTCGGTCAAAAGATCAAGATGGCATACAGCGGAAACGGTCAAGTAAGAAAGGTGTTGCTTCGAGACGCGAATAAGTTGGTTGCTACCTCAGTCGTAAGGTCGGGACGAATGAACGACGCCGAGATCTTGTCGGCTGCTGGAAATAGAAACCTACCTGCGGAAATCATCGGTGAAATTGCCCGAAACAAAGAGTCGGTGCGCCGTTACCCTGTAAAGGTAGCGCTGGTCAACAACTCAAAGACACCGATACCAATAGCTGTTGGCTTTATAAATGATCTTCATAAAGGAGATTTGAGAATGCTTACCACAAACAAAAACATCCCATCTATCGTGAATACAACCGCTATCAGAATGTACAAGAAGAAGTACAACAAATAGCCGCTAGGACTACCCCAACTCAAGTGGGTTGTAGTCCAGGTTCAGAGCTTTTGCGACAGGTTCGTATGTCACCTTACCAGCGTGGACATTTAGCCCCAGCCCCAAGCATGGATCCGAGCTAATCGCTGCTTTCCAGCCCATATTTGCTATCTTTAAGCCGTATGGGATTGTCGCGTTGTTTAGCGCGAAGGTCGAGGTCCTGGCGACTGCGCCAGGCATGTTAGCGACCGCATAGTGCACTACTTCATCCACAATGTAGATAGGGTCAGCGTGGGTAGTAGCGTGGGTTGTCTCTACACAACCACCCTGATCAACGGCTACATCGACAATAGCTGCTCCAGGCATCATATTCGGTAGCATATCTCGAGTGATAAGGTGTGGTGCCTTTGCTCCAGCTACCAAGACAGCGCCTATCGCGAGGTCAGAGTGCGCCAGTGACTGCTCTATATTGAACCTATTTGAGAATAGGGTCTTCACACGCCCGTGGAATGTGTCATCAAACCAGCGAAGTCTGTTTAGGCTGATGTCTAAGACGGTTACGTCTGCACCCATGCCAATCGCCATTTTTACCGCGTTGAGTCCAACTATTCCGCCACCTAGCACCATAACGTTTGCGGGTGCAACACCAGGGACACCAGCGAGAAGCATTCCGCGTCCGCCGTTGTGTTTTTCGAGGCAGAATGCTCCAGCTTGTATTGAAAGTCGGCCAGCCACCTCTGACATAGGGGTGAGTAGTGGTAGGCTGCCGTCTGCCAGTTGAACAGTCTCATACGCTATACCAGTGACTCCGGCAGATAATAGAGCCTCTGTCTGTCGTGGATCAGGTGCCAAGTGCAGGTATGTGTATAGGATTTGACCATCGCGCATTAGCGGATATTCGTGAGCGATCGGCTCTTTTACTTTCCAGATCATTTCGGCTTTACCGTAGACATCCTCGATCGTTTCTACAATCGTGGCGCCGACATCAGTGTAATCCTGATCGCTTATTCCGCTACCAAGCCCTGCGCCTCGCTGAACGATGACCTTGTGACCCTTTTGAATAAGTGCGCTAACTCCACTGGGAATGAGACCAACTCTGTTCTCTTGTGGCTTTATCTCTTTTGGGATTCCGACTAGCATATTACACCCTCCTACTTAATTAACCTGCGCTATTTAACATCGTCGATTTATCCCGATGGAATTGACGATGCACCAAGAATGTTTGCCGTTAGGTAAATAATCAATTGTCTTATCGCTCATTATGACGGGAGTAAGTGTAGTACTTCAATTATGGGTATTACATTTCGCAGTGGGTTATAATCAACGGGTAGAAAAATGAGAGCGGCCTATCGCTCTTGGAGTTTGTATCGAAAATCAAAAGCCGTCTAATATTATTGAGTTTAAGGAAATAGAGCGGCTATCGGCTGTCGCCGGCGAACTCAACAAGAACCTCTCTTCCATAAAGTCGATTCTGGATGTTGACGTACAAACCCGCGGAACTTCAGTAGTTTTTAGCGGTAATGATGACGCGGTAGTCTTGGCTAAAAGGGTGGTAGAGTCGCTATATAATATGGCGGGAACAGGACTGTATATCAACCCCAGTCTCGTCTCCCATGCTTGCCGATTATTGCAAAACAACCCTGAAGCTTCAATTTCTGAGACTTTTTCGGATGTGGTTTATACCAATAGAAAAGGTCACTCAATCTTTCCGCGTTCTGAAAACCAACGAGAGTACATTTCAGCCATAAGAAAATGTGACGTGGTTTTTGGAGTGGGTCCGGCAGGTACGGGGAAAACCTATCTCGCTATGGCTATGGCTATCTCTGCTCTTATGAAGGGTGACGTGACTCGTATCGTCTTGTGTAGACCAGCGGTGGAGGCTGGCGAGCGTCTAGGCTACCTGCCTGGAAATTTGGTTGAAAAAGTAGACCCGTATTTGAGACCTCTCTATGATGCTATTAATGACATGGTGGAGCCTGGGCGTGTAGAGCGCATGATTGAGCGGGGAATTATAGAGGTGGCACCGCTAGCCTTTATGCGAGGCAGAACACTCTCGAATGCCTTTGTTCTATTGGACGAGGCTCAAAACACCACTAGCGCACAGATGAAGATGTTCCTGACTAGAATAGGTGTGGGATCTCGAGCCGTAATTACCGGGGATCCTACCCAGATCGACCTTCCATACCATACGACGTCTGGATTAGTTGAGGCGATTGTCGTGCTGAAATCTATTGAAAAGATTGGTTTTGTAAACTTTCAGACGTCCGACGTTGTACGGCACGGGCTAGTGAGCGAAATAATCGCTGCATATGATCGAGCGGGCTCATCTCGAGAAGATAACGATAGAGGTCGGAGACGGTGAAGCGAGACAGTGTAGCAATAGGTTCTGAGACTAGCGCTCTGTTTAACGGTGCCTTGCTGGTAGTTACCGCCCTGTGTTGTGCTTTCTTAATGATGGTATTTCAGAAGGGGCCTGAAGCGGGTCTTGTAGAGGGGCAGGTGGCGAGCCGAAATATCCGCACACATATGGACCTCTCCATCCCAGATGCTGGAGCTACAGAGGACAGGAGGCAAGAGGCTGAGAGCTCAGTAAGTCCAGTC
>CAWVYO010000096.1:0-11615 GCA_963934385.1 uncultured bacterium | reverse complement strand
CTCAACAGCCTCAACAGCCTCAACAGCCTCAACAGCCTCAACAGCCTCGACAGCCTCAACAGCCTCAACAGCCTCGACAGCCTCGACAGCCTCGACAGCCTCAACAGCCTCGACAGCCTCTACGTCCTCGTCCCAAGAGTCAACCTTCTGTACTAGCAGGTATTGAGAGAGAAAGAACCCGTCTCCAGCACCTGACGAGGAGGTGTTGAGCGCACCCTGGACGTTAATTTCATTTGTCAGAAGAACACCCGCAGCCCTATCAAATGTAGCGTTGCCGATCATACTCATCATCACCGCGTTGTTCATTCCACTGTCGATAGACTGACCGCTACTCACAGTACCCTCACCAACAGACTGAATAGATACGATGTCACCCTCAACACCCATCAACTCATGAGTTACCCGCACCCCCCCTGCAGTACCAAACCTCGTGGGAAGCCTCATAGCTAAAGGTGAGCCGCCCTGTCTCCAAGGAAACGCCCCGTCGCCATTTGCAGGGAGCTGTAGATCTAGACCAGAGAATGCACGTGAGACCAGAAGACGCAGGTATTCGTAACGAAGCTGTTCCCGATCGTTGTCTTTTGAGAAACCTTCAAGATCAATACCGTCAACTCGTCCATCGAGGCGCATGTCAACTTGTAGGTAGGCGTCGTTTAGCAGCCCAGCATACTCAACGAAGATCTCATCTAGCTTAGACTGCTCTCCTGGGAAGGCCTGACCACCCAACTGAACGCGGTGAACATTACAGATCCAGTCATGCTCACGAAGCTCCAACGCCTCTGGAATACAGTCCAACTCCAAACCCATAGTCATCTCAATCACTCGTGCATCTAGGTTCTCGCTAGAGTAAAAACGCATGACTCGAGGCGCTTTTATGTAGGCCTGCAAACGATAGTGCATAACCTCACCCTCGTTCCATCTATAAACGAGAGCGTCGGGGTCTGGATTACTGCGATTGACTTGTGGAGCGTGAGCGCAACCAGCAAGACCAACCAAAATACCACTCAAAACACCGCTGACAAATTTACGATTCAAAGCCATTCCAACCTCTACTAATTGTACGACGTACAGATAGCCCAATAACCCCGGCTTCGCAGGATTAGAGCCTTAACGCTTCAAAATGTAGCGAGTATTTGACGATAAGAAATGATCTCATTGTCACCTAGGGTCAGGCACTAGATATACAGCTTAAAGATGTACGCTTCTCAAAAAGTGACTGGAAAGAGAGGTTAAAAAACGCACGTATGCTACGTTAAAAGGTGCTCCCTATTCCAGCAGTCAACCCAAAGAACGGCTGACTTCCACCGTCATCCTCTAGCTGGAGTGAACCTGTACTTGGCAATAGCACACCTGCTCTAAAATCAGCGTCAATGAACGGCCTTACTCGCCCCTCAAACTCACCAACGGGTGCCACCTGTGACCAACCGAAGTGCGCCGACATTTGGGTAGCATCTGGCATATCTACGCTTCCAACACGCAAGGCTACACGAGGTCCAAGGCCTACACCAGCATCTCTTCCTACTAAGTAGCCCAAGCTCAAATATGTGTGCCTATTTAACGTCGTCGAGTCATAGATAGTAGCAGGACTTCCATTGCCATCAGTCCCAGTAAAGCGCTCGACCCAAGAATCTTTGTAGCCAAACTCGAAGCCAACTGCTGCCATAAATCGGCTAAAGTGAGCCCTAAACTCAAAGTTAGCTGGCACATAGGCAGCGGACAGATCTATATCAGCCACATTCCCCACATTACCACCAGCTACTTCTACCGCGTCTACGTCAAACGACAATGAGGCGGCGTTATAGTTCACGCCGACAGCCGACACAGCGGCAAAGCGAACAGGAAAGGCTGAGTCACCTCCACCAACCTTCTGAAGAGAGTTTGTAGGGCGGTCATAACGCCAGATCAAGGTCTTGTTAGGGTTTCCATCTTCTGGTACCGCTACGTAAAACTCACTCCCTGGGTGGAGTCCAGCGTAGATCGCCAAATCAACGCTCATGTTGCGCTCTAATTCGGGGGTGCATTCGTTCGGGTGCAACATCAGAGCATCAACCAGATCTTCACCCATACTCTTGCGAGCCACGTCGAGAACGAAGTAGGCTCGGTCTTCCAACTTGTCTACAACAAGGCTATCAGCCAGCCCCATCCCACCGTCAGAGGTGACAAGGGCGATATCAACGCGACCCAGAGGGATCTCGACCTGCCCGCTGCCGTCGGGAACTACCTCTAGACCATTGAGAAACACTGTGTATCTTGAGGAAAAATCATCCAAGTCAAAATTGTTGTCGAGCTCAAAATCCAGCTTGTACGTTGGAAAGGCTCCTGTATTAAGCTGCTGGAGGTACTGCGATATATACGACTCTAGGTCCGGATCTCCAAGGGTCTCCAAAAGAGCGGGGTCCTCCGCCGCCATTGTCGCTGCTAAGTAGTGATAATAATTCACCGACTGGCCGCCAATCGCCTCAAAAAATGGAGGTGATTGGTTTCCCTGATTCCACGCTGCACGACCTATTTGCGCGTAGAGGCTAAATAGTGGCTCCCGCAGTTCTGGCCGATCAACAAACCAAATATAGTCCACCAACCCAATTAGGTCTTGAGCTTCCTCACCCCAGCCGCTCTCATCTAATTCGTCCCACTGAATACTAGCCACCCTGGCCACTTCAGAGACTACACCCGCGACGTTACTCTCTGGCACGGTGCCAACCTGCGCCTGCACAGGAGTAGTCCTGGATGGGTTTCTTCTACCATTCTGGTAGAGATCCACTGAAGGCACAAACACTACGTCTGAGCGAGCTATGCGACTCTCAACTATGCGCCGAACGGTACTACTTTCAAAGTCAATGTCCTCTCCAGGCCACTCGAGAACAACCACACGTGCGTCATCAGCCACAGCCGCAGAACTCAAAAACACTGTTGCAGCGAACACTCCAGTACATAAAAATTTCTTTATCATAAGACTATATTCTCTCCTTTTAATTCTCTATCGGCACTCAACCGAACCACTGCTCCAGCTACAATTCACAGACAAAGCCCCGCCTTGGACCGTCGCGGTTCCTCCACTCGCGCCCTGAAAACGCAGGTCACAGCTAGAGGCTGGTACTCCTGCGACAGCTATGGATGTTGCTCCTGCAAAATCTAGACGACCAATAGTCTGACCATCGCACTTCACGAGTACTCTAAGAGGTGGTGATGCTCCGAAATCTGCGATATTTACTGTCATTGTCCCGCTGGCAACTGATGCACCACTTGATCCAGCGCTAGCCCCAGAGCTGCCACCGGAGGCAGATGAGCCTGACGAGCCTGACGAGCCTGACGAGCTTGAACTCGAAGAACTACTAGAGCCTGACCGTGTTCCAGACGAAGACGATGATGAGCCCCCAGAAGAGCTCCTGCTCGATCCGCTGTTATCCACTACATCGCCATCACCATATCCTCCTGACGAACCACCTTGATATCCAGCATCGCCACTTGAATAGCCGCCTGAACTAGATGATGTGGAGCCCGAAGAGCCCGAAGAGCCCGATTGAGACGATGAGCTTGATTCGGTAAACTCAGCGGCTCCCGAGCCGTCGCCACCTGACTGCTGAACAGCAAAGACTACGGCTCCCCCCACCAGCGCGACGATCCCTAAAACAACCGCGTATAAGCGATTGGATTTCGTTCGGTTTGAAGCAGCTGATGGAGGCGGTGGTATTGGATTACCAGGAAGCGCTGTTTCAGCAGGGTTGGTGCCAGTTGGTCCAGATATTGTCGGACCAGAGATTGTCGGACCAGAGATTGTCGGACCACCGATCGTCCCTGCCCCCGAAGTAGAGGCTACAACCCTCTTTCTTTCGACTACTGCGGCCCCTTGCTGTGTCTGAACAGGCGCACTCCGTGTACTTAATGGCTCTGCGGCAGGAGCTTCAGCCCGCTGACGCAGGGCCTTCAAATCCATAAACCCAGTCTCCTCTGTGGCGCTTGGAGCTTCATCCAGAGAAAACATCTCCAGCATTCCTGTCTCATCGGGCTTGCGTTTCCCAACAGGTCGGGCCCTTTGTGCAGGCTCATCACTCGACGCACTGAGGGGCGTTGCAATAAGGAAATCATCGCTGGAGCGCTCTACCTTGTCACCCGACGCAGCCATGTCACTAGACATCTTCAGGCGTTCGACCATACTCAGTCTTCGTTTTGTGGGACCCGCTGATTCCTTAAAAGAAGATACGTCGGGAGCATCTGAAAGCTCGTAAATCACATCAAAAAAGAACTCGCAGAACTCCTCTAAATAGGCTCCCCTGTCTCTGTACAGTTGGCGCCTGAGGTCTACCATTAGCCCTTGACCATCTTGGTATCGACTTCGAGGATTGAATTGCAACAGCCTTGCCAATATTGGACCAACCGCGGGAAGTTTTGACTCAAGCTCTTTCACCTCTTCCATGAGGGCACCTGCCTCTATGGCGTCATAAACATCAGAGAGCGGATCTTTGGAGTTTGTTGGGACAGTATAGGCCGCCCTGTTTGTGAACAATTCGTAGGCTATTAAACCAACGGCAAATAGATCTGATCTATGATCTACCGCCTCGCCACGGGCATGCTCTGGCGACATGTAAAGTGGTGTCCCTCGAATGCGACCGGTCTCCTCTTCCGCCCATTCAGAGTTGTGGACACAAGCCAACCCAAAGTCCAAAATCTTCACATCACCGCTGCTCGTAAGGATGATATTAGCTGGTTTTAAATCTCTGTGAACCAACTCAAGCGGCTCGCCGTTATCACCAGGGGTTGTCCATGCCTGATATAGAGCGTCTGCAACCTCACAGCAGATTTCGACCGCCGCCTCTGTGAAGATTTGCTCTCTGGCCGAACCGCACTCCTCTAGCAATGTTCGCAAATCGACGCCGTGAACATACTCCATCACAACAGTCTTCTCTTCTTTGAGATACTCAAAGACTCTGACAATACACCTGTGCTTAACCTGATCCAGAAGGGAAAATTCTTGTTCCAACAGGTCAGCTGCGCTGTCGGTAGCACCGTCTTTGAGCTGTTTAAGTGCAACTAGACGCCTACGTCCTGCAGATAGCCCCCTGCCTGGTACCGTACCCACACCTAGGTAGACTGTACCAAACTGACCCGACCCAAGCTCTCGAACAACTTCGTAATTGCCTATGTATTTGGCCAAGTCCTCTCCCGGTGAATTCGGTGACCTATTGTTTATCGCTCACGTGCCTACGTACCATATCAAAGAGGAACCTCTGTTGTAGATACTCGTTCCTATCAATAGGCGATATTAGACAAAATACGCAACCAAAACTTCCGAGTTTTATCCTGGTTGTGGCGGCTCTTTAGGGCGCGATCGAGTGAGCCCTCTGCGAAGATTGAAGCTAGCAGAACCCACAAAAACTAAACTTATTGCCAAGCCCATCACAGGGACAACAAACCCCAAGGTGGCGCGCAGCGGGGTTGGCTCACCCATCCAATCTTCATCAGTGGTCGAGGCTTCAGGTAAACCAAACCACGCAGGGGGATAAAACATTACGCGAGCGCTTGCGTCGGCGAAGGCTTGGAGGCGAAGTTCCGTCTCAAAACTTTGATTGAAATAGGTAGGATCGGTATGGTATCGCAACTCAAACCATTCATAGCGTTTAGCAGCAGCACCCTCAAAAGCTAGAGCGAGCTGTCGAGCTCCACGTCGAACGTATGTGTCTCCCCCCCCAACATGTGCAATCCAAGCCAAAGAAGCGTTGTCGATCCCCGCGTCTTCTAGCCCTGCACCACTAGATGGGTCTATATATGAGTCCGCTAACGACCCACATAGAGTCAACGGTGTTGGCGGCTGGTTGAGATAGGCTCGCACCTGATCGTCATACAACACGGCATCGTCACCGCGCTGAATCCAAGGGAAGTCAATTATTGCTTCAGTGCCAAGACCCACTGTGTAGATAGTGGCTGGATTAGGCTCATTGCTCATCGTATTCAAGCGCCTTAGCAGGCGCCCTAACTCTCGGGCATTCGATCCGCAGGTGTCGCTTGAGGAGGTCCAGTTAAACCCATCTGTAAGCACCACCACTGTCACCTGAGCGTACACACCTGTTCCAGAGCTGGTAAACCTGGTCACATCAGCGTGTGTAAGAACATCATCCACTACCGTGCCGATGGACTCATAGAGCCTAGTCTGTGTCCCTCCAGTCGAGAGTTGACCTACTAGATCTCTATATCTGCTCCTATCCGAGATCAGCTCGTAGCCTGAGTTGCCACCAAGACCTCTGACATCATTACTAAACGTGAGCAACAGAACCTTGTTGTTGAGACCACCAAAGAAACCGTCAACTACGCTGTCCATCAACAAGGCCCGTTGAGTCTTCTCCATTCTACTTCGGGGCCCCCCGTCGTTCGCATTCATTGAAGGTGACCGATCTATAAGCAGGACAAATAGTTGATTACCTGAAACCTCGCCATGAGGCACTATCTCCACGTGGCGCTCAACACCCTGGTTATCTTCCCCGTCGCGAACGTCATCGACTCCATGACTCACCTTTATGTACCGGTGAGGGTTTACCGTATGGGTCTCATCAGAGACTCGCAGAGGTAGAGGAAGCGGTGAATTGTCACGCCCACCAATCACCTGCACTGCCAACCTCACATTCCCATTACCTGGGTCCACTATAGGCATACAGTCTCGGTAGTCCTCGCCGAACCGATCAGTCAGATTCTGGCACTCATTCTCCGTGGAGAACACCCTCAGGTAATAGCTATCACCCTCGTCACGATCTAAGACCTCCATTCTAGCCATAGAACCCGATACGGGCTGAAAATTATCACCCTCATCTGCAAAAGCAACGCTTGTGACGCTGAACATCGCCGTCATACAGAGTGCTGCCAAAACATCTTTAAACCCCATGAGTAATCTCACGAAATCTCCCTTTTTGGCAACATGACAAATTCAAGATGAGTACCTGTCTGCCCATCTGAAAGAGTGATCATGTCACCTGAACTCAATGGGGTCTCAAGTGGAACCGGCTTCTCCGGGTCATATCGAAGATCTACTCTCTCTAAGAAACGGCTAACTACAGTTGGATATAGGCTCATGCCTCGCCCCAAGTATCGACCATCTTCTGTTACAGCGACCGACAAATGGAGCTCTCGTACCCCCTCGTTAGCGGGTAACCACATATCCAAGCCCAAGGGATAGTGACCAACAACTAGCTCTGAGCTTGAGTTATCGTCGCCATCAACCCTAACTCGCCACCCAAACCTAGTTCCAGATAGCACTCGAACCCAGCCTGAGTAGAGTGACGAAGGAACAACCCAAGCCAAGAGACCTGTTACGCCCCCCCATGTCACCGCCGCCAACCCAGAGGCAAAAAATGGGTCGTAGGTTTCCTTAGAGATCCACCAGACTACTGAGGCTGCTAACCCACCGGCCAAACCCCCTCCTAGAAGGTTGAACATCTCTTTTGCACCTCGCACGACAACCAAACCTAGCCCAGTAAAGAGACCCCCGGCGCAAAAACCCCAGACCGCGTATCGAATCGATGAGATCACAGGCGCTATCTCAAAGTTATGAGCTGCGGATGATGAGATCTTAAGTAGTAAAAAATTAGCCACCCAGGCTCCTAACCCAGCACCAACACCACCAATCAGGAGCGCCCCCAGAAGAATTGACTTCACCCACCACTTGATGCCTCTTGCGTCAAGTGTTCCCTCTGCAACAACCCCTCCAATAACGACGCCAAAAGAGAGTACTCCAATAAAGATTGGACCGTCGAGCTGCGCTGACCACATTGCCCCGCGTAAACCCACAAACACAATTAGAGCCCACCAACAAAACACGGATGTTGATACAGTTACCAGCGCCACGTGAATGTGGCGAGCCCAAGTAAATGGTACGAGACGAATGTTCACTTCAAACTCCGAGCGCCATTTCACCACATATAGACCAAACGATCAACGTATCATTTCGCAAACTAGCTTAATTCTCAAACCACCTGTTATAAGGTTCCATTCTGGAGATATTAATGGAAAAGGATCACGCGCTTTATCTGACACTCAGCCCTGATTTTGGTGGCACTAAGTTCGGTCCGTTCGAGCAGATCGAGGTTCTGCTCGGCTCGAACCCAGACTCTGACATTACTATTCCTGAAACATTTGGGGTCAGCGCAGAACACGCTAAAGTTACCGTACAAGACGGTCTGGGGGTTTTGATATCGCCAATCTCGCAGACAACGCCTGTCTACATTTGGAAAGGCAACGCGGATCGACCAAAACAGATAGCTACCCCCGTAGCGGTAAAACCAGGCGACTCATTCTCACTGGTATCAGCTCGTGGTCCCAAATTTACTATTGAGATCGACCTTCTACCAGAACACATTCTGGAAGAGCGAAACAAACTTAATCGCCCCAACATTACGCAGGGACAGCTAAAAAAAGAAGCTAAGCGGCAAATATGGGTAAAGATACTAACGAGCTACCCAGGACAACTCATCTCTACCGGCTGGTGGATGATAAAGACGGGAGAGATTTTTCGTCCAAGGAATCTGTTCTTAATCGCCTCAATTGGTGGAGGATACGTGTTCGGCATTGTTGCTACCTGTGGGCAAGCTGAGACGGAAGATAGCCTAAACGCGGCCACCGAACGCATTGAGAGCCTTGAAGAAGACGTCGGTTTAGCAAATCAGGACAACGAGAGTATAACAATGGCGGACTACCTCGAGAAGGTGACCGGCATAGTGGGTTTAAGAACCCTTCTTGTGGCTCCAGAAGAGGTAGATCTAAACGTCGCGGTTAGAGAGCAGGCTAGATCTCTACTCAACTCGGCAGACTCACTCTCATGGCTAACAGATACTAGCGAGAGGGCACCAAAACGCAGCGCATTTATGAGCTACAGGGCACTCGTTTCGGGCTGGGATAGCCTTGATTCCGGTACCAGAACCCTGCTGGCTTGGACTGGTCTAGGTGACAACTGGCGCAGATCTGATGGCGAAGTCTGGGCCATGGGACGAGATTCCGCTAACCAGACTTCATGTAAGAAAGGTGTAGGTGGCATTTCTTGGCTACAAGCGTCTTCCTTTCAGGTAAACACAAGACTAGACGTTGCCATGACTGGTGACCCGACTCGGTTCGACATCCGAACTGAGGACGGCCTTGAATTCGTAAGGGGCGCCATACGACAATACGCCTATCTCCGGGTCGATGGAGCCGATGAGCGATTCCCAGTGTTGAACCTTGACAATCTAGCCGTGGCCGAGTTTGAAGAAGCTAGACCCTCGTCTGGCTCGGACATGTGTATATCTATTTCAGGAGAGGATGATCGAGATCGCCCGAGTCGCCTCGCCTCAGCATTAGCACCGGGTAGTGCAGGTGTTCCAGAAGACAGCCGCGAGACATCTATCGCGGGTATAGCAAAATTCTTCGCAGGGGATGTGAGGGGTGTTGATTATCGGGGGGCACGAGGAAGCGGACCGGACTTCGCACAGGGAATTGTAACAGGTCTTGGATCTCTATCTAGCGACGAGCAAGAGTGGGTAATAAACCAGACCGCAGCCACGATAGCAAGGGCAGCCATACTCCCTTGTATTGCCGCAGTGCAACACCCCGCGGAGGAGGACACACTCCAGATTGCAGGGTTCATAGAGGGAAGCGAGATCGGAGAACAGCTACCAGCTCCGCTTCACTGTATTATTCTAGAGTACCTAGTCGAGCACGGAAACATGACTCGCTAGTTTCTATCTTCTGACCGTTCTTTATGTCTTCGAAGCAAAACCTTACTAGGTTCACGTCGAGTAGACACTAATATAGCCATGAAGCAAAATGCCATGGCCGAATATGGGAACTGTGAGCTGTTACATCCGCAGCCACCCAACTCTCCCGCTAACTCAGCGGCACCCAGCGTTTCACCTGTGTCTGAAGTGTCGGCGCTGTCGCAAGAGTCCGAAGTGTCAGCAGAATCACACTCAACACTCGTATCACATGTATCTGGTGTATTTGACGTATCTGACGTATCTGGTGTATTTGACGTATCTGACGTATCACATGGATTGGATGTGTCAGTCGTGGATGTATCCGTTGTCCCCGTCGATCCAGTATCTGTTGTTGTGGTGTCAGTATCTGACGTATCCGTTGTCCCCGTCGATCCAGTATCTGTTGTGGAAGTATCTGTCGTAGACGTTGTGGATGTGTCAGTAGTAGACGATCCAGTATCTGTTGTAGACGTTGTGGATGTGTCGGTGGTGGAAGTACCCGTGTCTGCACGAAGAGGACCACCACTAAAGAGACTGAATATCGAAAAAAACAGAAGAAATCGCACAATTTATCCTATATGAACGGTTTGTTTGAACCTAGGGACTGGCTGATACCCCTTACTTGGGATATAAGCCCTGGCTGAAAAAAGCCAACGTCACATGGCTAAAACGGAGGAAATATGGCCGCAAAGCGCCCATCAATCGCAAGTTTAATACGAAACGCTGGAAAGTCTGAGGCTGAATTCATCGGCGCGTGGGACATTGTTCTTAAGGAAAATGATACCGAACGCCTTGTAGAGTTCATCGGACGCATCAACCAACCCCTGAAGTTTGAAGCTTCAGAGGAAGAGGTAATGCCTGTCGAAGATCTCGAATTTGAGATCACCGACTGGGAGACTGAGTCCGCAATAGACGAGATGCTGGTAAAATTCCACGCTCGTCACATGCGTAAGCTCAAGTGGTATATCACTCACCCAGACATCGACTCGATTGGACCTGGACTTCGCATCTTCAACTGCATGGGCTACATCACCCAGCACAGGCTGTACCGTATGTTGGCTATCTTGGACCAATCAGAGGTGCTATCACCTTCTGAGTGGGGCTTAGCCCGCGAGCTTCTCAACCGCGCATACCGCGAGTTCCGTGAGGCGAGCGCACTGGCAACAGGTCGCTGGTTCGAGTCAAACCTCGAAAACCTCGATCCAGAGGAGGTTCGCGACCAGATGAGTTCACTCCCGACAACAATCGAGAAGATCGCAGACAAGGTCTCCGCTCTTCGCGACCGTGTTGAAGAGCGACGCGCTCAAATGGCTGTACAGCCACCAGAGCCATACCCAACCGTTCGTCCTCCACGCTACTTCGGTGGTGATCTTATGGAAGACGCCTCTTGGGGACACTACTGGAAAGAGGTAGGCGGACTAGCGCAGACTCTTCGTCACCACGTAGAGATGTAAGCTACAGCAGCTTTTACTGAAACCAAAGAAGCCTCGCAGTTCTATTTGACCTGCGAGGCTTCTTTGGTTTTGAGGGGTAGGCTAGCTTAAAACTGACCCGAGAACATCAAACCCGATGCGTCATCCTGGCGGTAAGGGGAGACGGAGACTTGGGTGTCTCCGCCGCTGGAAGATCTTTGCACCACTATCTCCGATATTGAAAACACAACACCAAAACCAAATGCCATCCCCAAAAAGCCTGAGTCGGCACAGCCAAAAATGTAGTCGGACCCAAGGGGACAGAACCAAAGACCGATGACACCACCAATGGGAGCCCCAACAACAAAACCGCCGACAATAGCACGAGAAGAGTTATCGCTGCGGTCAGTCGTCTCAGCAGCTATCGAACGCGACGCCGCCACCATCTGATTCAATAGCTCTTCCTCAGCAGCTAGCTCTTCTAGAAAGACCT
>CAWVYO010000095.1:0-11622 GCA_963934385.1 uncultured bacterium | reverse complement strand
ATACTGGGTCAAGCTCATCACGAAGAGAGTTCTCAAGCTCTGTAAGCCCGCTAGGGTTCTGGTTCTCAAATGAAATGTAATTGACCACGTAGTGGCTCATAGATGGAAAGAATCGTCGGATATCAGAATCTGGATCAGCCAAAGAACAGCCGACTGCGGCATAGGCGATCCTCGATCCAAGCGCGAGAAATCCACATATAAAAACGATAACCTTCGACATAAAAACAACGTATCCCGCTGGCTTCGTTTCTGAGGTATATTGAGGCAATGACTGCCATACACCCTACCACCAGCCCGAACAGATCATATACTGTCCTGTTACCAGTACTCCAACACATAGGCTGTGAACACGAACCACTTGAAGGGACCGCGCTAATCATAGGTGACGAGGTAAATCCTTGAAAAGGTTCACGACGCTATTTACAGCATTAATCACAATGGGAGGCTGTTCAACAAATCAACCCGAGGAATCAACAGACTCATCTAGCTCGATTGTCATGGAGAGGATCTCGGCGGCAGAAGAGCGGCTTTTCGTAATCGAACCAGCCCTATCTTTGCTAGCTGATGAGATTGTAGCGCGTGGCGAACTCAGCAGGGCAAATGAGATTTTCGGCTTATCACCAAGCTTTACTGACCTAACTTCAGATAAGGCCCCCTCAACAGCCAGTGATGAGTTTGGTGTGACGACAACAACATGGGAGGTAGGAGCAACAGGTGATTCGACCGATGACCAACCCGGACTCTTTAGCCCTATCCTTTCAACCTTCGCGGAAATAACATCGGCCGAGTTCGGGGTAGAGGAGGCAACAACCATAGAGAACGATCACCTGTTTGTGCGAAGCCGCCTGTCACTTCTTGGCACTAACATTATTGGACATCAATTCAGCGTAACAGGAGAGATGAACATCATCTGGAGCCCTGAAAACACAATCTTGGAGATGGAGGCTCTCTGGTTTGAAGGCAAGTCTCTACCTCGCCCAATGTTCATAGACATTACATCCAGCGCCGCCTCTCCTGAGCTGGGATTAGCCCTAACGCGATCGCGACACGAAGAGATGATCGTGCAGAAGTTTGACGACAACCCCGCCAATTGGCCCAGAGAGATTATTGAGTTTGAGGCTTTTGATCGACACCCTGGCTTGGCCATTGGGGACGTCAATGGCGACGGACACGACGACATCTACATCACAAACAGACACACTCCAAACGAACTACTAATCTGGACTGATAACGGCTTTGAGAACCAAGCCGCTCAAAGAGGAGCTGATATCGAGGGACTTTCGTCTTCAGCTCTGATTATAGACCTCGACAACGATGGCGATAAAGAGATCGTTGTTGGTAGAACAATGAGACCATCGACTATTCTAAGGAACGACGGAGGAGAGTTCACAGAGTGGGACATAGGGGTAGATATGCCTCGCCTAGTTTCGTCTGTCATCGCCGCCGATGTGAACAGCGACGGACACCTAGATCTATTCTTTAGTACTTATGCGTCGTCTCTTATTGAACAACAACGGGAACAATTGGTTCGCAACGGGACCCTCGGTGAACCAATTTTACAAGGGATAGTATCCCAGATAGTATCCCAGAAATTGGGCGAGCTATTGAACGATGAAGGGTTCGACTTCTACCTCACTCGCCCCGGACCTCCCAACGTGCTGATCATCAGTGACTCAGAGGGCGGCTACGGAACCTCATACGATCCAACACTTGCTTCAATCTGGAGCAATACATACGCCTCGGCATTCTCCGACTACGACTCTGACGGTGATCAAGACCTTTACCTCTCAAATGATTTTGCGGAGAACATGCTCCTTCAAAATGACAACGGAATCTTTTCTGACGTAACAGAAAGGGTCGGATTAGACGGCTTTGGATTCGGAATGGGCGCCAGCTTCGGTGACTATAACAATGATGGTCAGATAGACCTATACCTCTCCAATATGTACAGCAGGGCTGGAAGGAGAATAACCAGCGCAATAAACAACACCGACCAACGGATCGTTCAGGGTGCCCTGGGCAACAAACTCTACTCCAACGACGGGGGTCAATTCACCCACCAACCCGCAAACGTGGAGAGAGCTGGTTGGTCTTGGGGCGGGCAATTTGGAGATGTGGATAACAACGGTCTCGCCGATCTCTATGTCCCTAACGGGTACTACTCTGCCCCTGAAGAGGTTTCGATTGAACGGGACTGTTGAAGTGACTTCTGGCGTGCGGTCGCATGCTCTGGAGATAACGTAGAGTCAACACGACCCGATACTGAAGGTGGGGCTCAGGCACCTCGCACCAACACCAAGTCTTGGATAATGCAGGGGGCTTCATTCTCAGGGCACGAGCGCAATCACCTTTTCATGCAGTCCCAAGGCGGTTTTTCAGAGGTTTCCGGTGTAAGCGGAGCCAACTCTATAGGCGATGGTAGAGCCTTTGGCTGGCTAGATTTCAACGGCGACGGATTGAGGGATTTCGTCTTGGTAAACGCTAACGCACCAAGGGTACAGCTGTTTGAGAACCAGATAGATAATGCCGGGGGGAGCGTGCAAATAAAACTTGTTGGGGGTGCCAGAGTCGATGAGTCCGAGGGGTGGTCAAACCGAGACGGTGTAGGAGCTCTGGTGACAGTTAGAATAGGAGAGACGGTTACCGCTTTTGAAACGCACGCTGGTGAGGGTTTCGCCTCACAGAACAGCGCTGCGATAATTGTAGGCTTGGGTGCAGCCCCTATGATCGACAACATTACCGTAAAGTGGCCATCTGGGCGCGAGCAGTACTTCTTGAACGTTCAGAGTGGTTCACAGTTACTCGTCAGTGAGCGGCAAGAGTAACTAGCGGACACGTCCCCGCAAGAACCAGCCGATGAACCCACCGATGAATATACCGCCTAAAAGTGCTATGCTAGCCCACTTTTTCACGTGGCTCCGCGCCATTTCCATGATCATCGGCGCCGCAGCCTGAGGGAGCATGGATGCTCCATTTTCTGTGTTGCCCGACTCAACACGAGTATCTAGAGGGGCTCCCCGAGAATCACCGTCGTCGCCTTCAGGGGGAGTGGTGAGGTCTCCTATGTTTAGAGTCAGGGTTGTGTCTCCTTCAGCAAACAATGCTCCCAAACTCATCCGCTCCTCTGGTCCAGGATGATCTCCATGTCCATACATAGCGAAGTAATGTAGCCCAGGTATCAAAGTGATCTCCGCCTCAAAATTAGCGGAGTCAAGGTTTATTGTAGCTGTACTGAAATCAATAGGAGTACTACCTCTCTCTGGCATTCCACTCACTCCATCAACTTCAGAAAATCCAGTCAAGAAAATAGAACCGCCTAGCTCTTCAGGTGGTGGCTCAAAAGTTACTGTCAGAACACCGTCCACGGAGCTCGCTGCTAACGAAGGATCTCTACCCACCCGCATGGGTCCCTGTCCATTTGGGGAGTCAAATGGCGTGTCAATAGAGACGTCCACCTGAATAGGCTCAGTTGGTGGTGAATTTACCGAGAAGGCCGTGCTCACTCTATCTCGAATGTCAGGCATCTCATTGTAGCCGTACTGAATATAGTAATGAAGTCCAGCCACTAACTGAACCTCTCTACGGTATGGCCATGATTGAATCCATACACCTAGTTGCTGAAAATCAGATGGGACAAGGCCAGTCCCCGGGTAACCATTCTCGTCAATTTCTAAGAACCCCGCGAGAAATACGTTACCACCGTTATCTTCTGGTCTAGGGGTCTGGTCTATAATTAATACAGCTTCGTAAAGAGGCCTGTCAGCCACAACCGCGGCCGCCTGCAAAATATTGCTAAACGAATCTAAGCTCTCATTTGGATGACGAGCGTCACCGATATCACTCGGTGGAGCCTGCCCAAAAGCAACGAATGGCAGAAGACCTAAGAAAAAGACTTTTAACATGACACGGCTCTCCATCTTGGCACTTATAAACTAGACTATACAGGTCTAATAACCCAAATAATGATTGTCACATAAACTAATAAAGAGCCAGTGAAGAAGCCCTAAACTCAGCGCTACTTCCCTCGCCTTGAAACTCACCAAGAGCCAACACCTGTTTACCCTCTGAATTTGTAGGAATAACTAAACCCACAGCCAAGTCTAATTTAACATAGACCATGTCAGATTCACCCATCAAGTAAAACCAACAACCCATATCACATACCCGACCGATCTCTCCCGTGACTGTAACTGGACCTTCCAAGGAGCGAGCCTCAGCCAAAGTGACAGCCCCTTCCTTGAGGGATTCAAATGAGACTGTGTCTCCATAAATAATAGGATTGGAGCCACATCCAAGCAGCCCTCCTAGACCCAACAAGAGGACTTTTGATATCATGGGTTTAGTATACCCTACGATATTCATCACTTCCCTCTGTAACGATCAACGCTTGGTTTGCACCCAAAGGCTGGATGACCTGTTCTGTGCCGTTGGGCCACCTTACAGTAATAAGCCCTGTGGACTCAGACTCACCAAGACCAAAGATGAGATACGGAGAATTGGTTGAAGAGAAACCCTGACCTGCTCGAACATCTTGGCGTAAAACACGGCCATCCATCTCTATTACAACTTTTGTACCAATGGCGTCGCGGTTAGAAACCACCCCTTCAAATCCAAGGTGTATCCAGTTGTTACCGGTTGTTGTGTTTTCTAAGAACAGATCTCGCCACCTGTCTGACAACATGACCCCGCCATTGTTAAGATATAGGTCAGGATCGCCATCACGATCCACGTCAGCAAAGGCGGCTCCATGGAATTTTCCATAGAAGTCTGGATCCCAGATTGGGGCGATGTTGGTAAACTGATCGCTACCCTCGTTTCGATAGATGAAGATCGGCTGCATATGCTGTAGCGGGTGGCTGCCTGGACCCAGGATGACGTCAAGGTCACCATCGAGCTCAAGATCTATAAACTGAGCCCCCATGTAGCTAGCAGGCTGGAAGCCAGCGATGTCAGAGACATTTGTGAAATGGCCCGTGCCGTCGTTTTTGTAGAGTGGAGAGCGCTGATAGCCCTCGCTAGGCTCTAGCTCCTCCAATAACCCCTGCACCACAACCTCTTCTGGGCGGGAAAAGTTGGAAGCCATGATGTCTAGATCACCATCATTATCGTAATCGAACATCCATGACGAAAAGCCCATAGGAGAGTCCTCTTCCCCAATTCCACGAGCTAAGGCCTCTTCTGTGAAGGTTCCATCACCTTGGTTAATGTAGAGCTGATTCGGAACAGAGAAGCCGCTCCCAGATACGCCACCGTATGGGGGACTAAAGCTGTTCACAAAGATATCATCGAAACCATCGTCGTTTATATCACCAACAGCCAAGCCAACCGCTGTTGCAAACAGCTCCAAGATACCTGCCTCCTCAGAGACATCCTTGAACTCCATATTGCCCATATTTTTCAAGAGGCGCATGGTCCCACCCATAGTCCCCGTGACAGCAAGATCCAAAAGACCATCACGGTCGAAATCCAATGTTGAAACACCGCAAGAGTTTTGCTCCATAAGACCAGAGTCACCGCGGTTTGATACATCCTCGAAATGAGTTCCCGAAACGTTCTTCATCAAGCGATTTGGACCTGAGGAGAACCACGCGGCTTGAGTTAAATAAATATCAGTAAAGCCATCATTGTCGAAGTCCGCTGCAGCCATTCCAGGAGGAGTGTTGTAAACATCACTTAGCGCTGCATCTGGAGTCAATGTGTAACCGTCATTCGGATCAAACCTATAAAGATCGGGATTGGAATAGGCACCGTTAGCCACAATATCTAGATGGGTGTCGTTATCCATGTCGAAAAACGATAGCGCTCCAGCCAACTGCCAACGACGAAACCCCCACTCGTCAGCGCGATCTACAAAGTGAAATTGAGACTCATCTCCATCGCCTATATGTGCCCCTATAGGAAAGAGCTCCTTAGCGCGAGCTAGAGACTCTTCGCTGTCCAGTCCAGCCAACGCCAACGCAAGCCACATACGGATTGTATCGTCGGGGTGAAGGTTTGCAGCGGCCTCTAAGAAACCCACCGCCCGCTCGTACTCTCTATAGCGAAAGAACAGGGATCCAGAGTATCGGTTGACGTCGTATAGAGTACTAAACCACTCCTCATCTTCATACTCGGCAATAAGCTCTATAGCTGAGTCGTCAAACCCAATATGGATAAGACCAACGATTGCATTGGCTTTGTAGACCGGATCTGATGGGTTCTCGGCAATTCTGCGGCGAATTTCAGCTACTGTCTCTGCCTCGCTATCCCTGCTAAGAGCCCCCGTTCGAAATAGCTCAGCTACAGTCCAGAAGTTCACTGACCCCTCTTGAAGCAGAGCTTTTATTGGGTCTGCTTGATATCGATCACGTTGAGATATCAACATCATACTTGGTGGTCGCACCCTCACATCAAACTCGTCGTTTAGAGAGTCGCTTGTGTGAAAATTACCCCAAGGAGTTCTAGACTCTGAAAATTCAGTCTTATCAGACCAATCACCCATCGTAACGACCGAGGGATCAACATCCAGAACTAAAGGTCCACCTGTAGACAACCTCGACCCAATAAAAAGCGCCGCTAAAATTGCGGCAAAAACGATAATCACTGAGGTCTTGGAGTTCATACAGGCCTTATTATTTTTTCTAAATAGACCTTTATTATGAGGGTGGTTTATGTCAACTCTTCTGATCCAAACTGCCCTCTGTCTAATGTAAGTAACTGTAAAAACTCGCAACGAGACTCTATCTCAGGATCGTGCGACACAACCAGCGCCGTTGAGCCAAATAGTTCACACAGTGCGAAAAGGTGGTCTAAAGTAGAATGACGATTTGATGGGTCTAAGCTAGCTGTGGGCTCATCAGCCAAAACAACCTCAGGGCTGTTCGCAAACGCCCTCGCCAAAGCCACCCTCTGACGCTCTCCCCGACTTAGTAGTCGAGTGCGCTTATCTATCAACCCCCCAATTCCCAGAGGGATTAGAAGCTCCCTGATGGTAGCTGGACTATCCTTACCTGAGGACAACTGAACCATCTCTAAGTTCTCGGCCACGGTCAGACTCTCGATTAGGTGGATCTCCTGAAAGACCACGCCGATGTGGTCCATTCTAAATCGAGCTGGGTCTGTGATCTTTTCATAGTTGATACCGTTAAACTGCAACTCTCCAGCATCTGGTACTATCAACCGCGCGATAACATTTAAAAGGGTCGATTTTCCCGCTCCTGAGGGTCCTGAAATCAGTGTGTGCTGACCTATTTCGACCTTCAAATCAAGACCTCGTAGCACGTGGGTTTCTCCCCACGATTTCTCGATATTCGTTAGCGACAACATCTACTCACCCCTGAGGTTGTTGACAGAGGAGAAGTATCGCAAACGCACAACAGAAGGCCATGTCGACAGAGCGCCCAACCCCACCGAAACAACCAACACCGCGACAGAGAGAGCTGCGCTCAGATCTACCAGGTTACCGCTAGGCGTATAGGGAAGATAGCTGGTGAGAATAGCTGTTGTCCACGAGCCCAATATCTTTGTAGACACCAACCCTAGCACCGCCCCAGAAAGTACAATCATCACTGTCTCGATAACCATTGCCATCACTAAAAACCCACCAGAGAAGCCGATAGCGTGCAGTAGATACAAACGCTTGTGTTCGGACAGGGTGCGGAGCATGGTGATGTTTATCAGGAGTACTGATGCCATAATCGACAGCATCCAAGCCAGAATAGACACTACGCCTCGCATTTTCTCCATCGCTCCCCGAAGCGCCTCAACAACTGTTGACAGCTTGATCACCTGCAGTTCGGCCAGGTTGTCATAGCGACTCCTAAGCTCCTCAAGAGATGCTCCTCTATACTCAGGGCGGACTCGAACCCCTACCCCTGTGATCTTTCCAGATAGATTAAAGAGCTCTTGCACCTGCTCTAGAGCCATCAACACTGTCCCGTCAAGCTGTGTCCCCGTTCGTTCTAGAATTCCGACTACTGTCAATTCCAGCGACTGATTACTAGAACTTTCTGGCACAAGATAGGAATCACCAACACGGCGCTGTTCGTATTCTGCCGCCTCAAAGCCGAGCACGACCGACCCTGCTGGAGAGGTATGGCTAAGCCACTCTCCTTCAAACAATGAGAGCCCTTGAGCCTGGAACAGATCAGTTACCACACCCTTGAAAAGAATCATGCCGCCGCTACTGTCCATGCTTCGAACAGGGTGGATCAGCATTGGAAACAATGCCTCTACCTCGGGTTCACCTATAAGTCTCTGAGTGACTCCGTCAGGCATATAGCGCATACCAACGCCACCTCGAAGCATCAGTGTTGCGGCCTCGTAAGGACAACCACGAGCAGTGACGAGCATATCAAACCCCATCCGATCTACATCCCGTGAAACCCCTCGCTCATAACCCCCGACAAACCCTATTAGTGAGGTCACCAAAAAGACAGCAATAGCGACGCCGACTACACTTGCTCCTGCAGTCCAGCGATTGTCTCGAATGTTAGCGAGTGGCCACACGAGTAGATATTTTAGGCGTCTCATGCCTCGAATCTATCCCAGATCACTAGTTAAGGCTGTTCTTATTGACACACCATCGGCAGAGGCTTTCGAGGAATATCTCTCTGTAGCCTCGCGAATAGCTGTCTCGATATCACTCCATACCTCGCCGTGAGAGACACTGTTTCTAGACTTCAACTGACGAGCCACCAAGGATGCAGACGAACTGCTGGCTATGATATCGGGGATCACAGCTATTCCCCTGCGAGCCAAGACCTTCCTAGCACCTTTGGTGAGTCCAAAATTTGAGCCCTCAACAACAAGCTTTGCGCTTATATGCTTAGCCTGATCTGCGCTGACCGAGTTTGATTTGGCGGCCAATATGAGAACATCACTTGGCAAAGTGAACAGGTCATCTCTTGGGATCCTTTTTGCCTGGTTTTCAACCCTATCTGGGCGAACCCTCCCCATTGAAGCCATTAGCTCAACATCTGAAGTAGATATCGCATCTGAAAAAGACCACCCATAGCGATGATCACTTAGCCCAACAACTTCAGCACCGAGTTCATTCAGGCGCACAGCAGCGCCAACACCTACGGCTCCAAACCCTTGAATTACACATTTTGCGCCCCGCACCGACTCACCCATAAAAGCGGAAGTAGCCCAGGCTACTCCTAAACCTGTCATATGCTTTCTGTACCCAGTTAGATCGCGCAATTTATTGGGAATACCTTCGCCAGCTATCAAGTGGAGCTGCGGCAGCCCAAGCCCTTGATATAAACGATCTAGGGTCGCATTTGTTGTACCCATGTCTTTGCCCAGAGTTACAACAGAGCTAAGTGGCTCAGCCATGGCAATGGCGAATCTCTGCAACACCCCTTCCAGCCTTGGATCGCTAGGCTCGATACAAAGACCACCCTTTGCACCACCTACTGGCGAGCCGTGTATCGATAACTTCAGGGTCATCGAGCGAGCCAATTCTACCACCTCACCCTTAGAGGTAGAGGATGAAACCCTCATCCCACCAAAGCCCAACCCATTAGCAACCGATTCAAGAGCCACCCATCCAGACACACCAGTAATAGAGTCCTCAAAACTCCAAACTCTTGGGATGACTAAACTGCTGCTCATCTCTCCCCCACAACCCCAATCGCCTCAACGAGGGCTACAAGCTGCTCAAGACGAACAGGTAGCTCATGAGTCTCGCCTAACTCGACACTCAAACCAATCTCTTGGGATACTCTACCCCAACTCCAAGCACCGTCGCCACCCTTAAGCCAACCCACGATGCCATTACACAAGGCAATATTGTCGCCCAAGCTTTCAGTAAGCTCAGCCATAAACCTCGGAGAAACCGCCAACAAGTCGGATACTTCTATGCTCTGAACACCTAAATCCAGAATCTCGTGCCCAATCTGAACAAAGGGCTCCATGTAGCCCACTCTGGAGCGCTGAAGTGACACGACAGGCGGAGTGGCTGCACCCATATGGATAGCCATAAGATCTACACCCCATCTAAGCTCACAAACCTCTACACGGTGGGCAACGATATGCCTATATAGTCCGAGACCTCTTAATTTAGGATTTATGAAGGCACGAGCCAAAACTGGGTAGCCAGAAAAAGGAAAATCAACGCTCACCTTTTCGCTTATTGCAGCGAACCCAACCGCTACCTTGTCTCCTGACTGGCGCTCGCCAACATAGGTATAGCAGGTAGTTGGTCGCCCTTTAGCTAACTGAGCTTCTACGGCGTCTACTAGCCCACCAGCATCAACATCTTTGCCACCGATTATTCTTCGCCAAGTGTGACCCACATCTGATTCGGACGCCAACGCAACGAGAAGCCGTCCAACGCATTTGCGATCCAACCCCTCAACTACTCTCACCGCTCCAACGCCCAAAGATCTTAGGACTTCCCTCGGCAGCCGTAGGTAGACCTCTCCGTTTTCAGTAACACTAGTAACAAAGGAATCTCTAGAGCCTCGGCGACCGTTAGCGATGTTAGTCGAATCCATTGAGCTTATTCTCGTACGATTTACTATCGTTTGCAAGGTGACCTCACGCAATAAGCGAAATCCTCAATAGATTAATGTGATATCTCTAAGCCATGGCAAACTGGAAACACAAGTTGTTGTTGAACCTATGGGCGATCGCAACTCTTGGCGCAACAATCTCGCTAACAGTCTACCTCGTGGGTTCCACAACCTTAACGAAGCTGCACGCTATGAAGATGCAGACCAGCGAGATGCACTTCCAAGAACAACCTTGGAAATTATCTATAGCGTTCGGCTTAATGGTCTTAATAAGTGTGGCAATAACTGTTGCCGTTAAACACATGCCTCCGTTCCAAGGATCTCTACGAAAAGTGATGATCACTGGTAGCGTCACTTCTATCTTAGGCTTCGCTCTCTATGGTTTATATGTGGGTCCCCTATCCACAATGCAAAGAGCGCAAGATGTCCCCGAGGTGGGAGAGCAGGCGCCAGATTTTGCGATAACAGACCCGGACGGACGGACGTGGCGACTCTCTGATTTTCACAGTGATATTTTGCTAGTCTTCTACCGCGGCTACTGGTGACCTTGGTGCATTCGAGAGCTGGAGGGTCTCCGGCTAATAGCACAAGAGGTAAGAAGCTCTGGGGGGGCGATTATTACAATCTCTTCCGACCAATGGGAGGATCTGAATATAGCTGAAGACTCGGCGAAAGGGATTGTCTCCCTAGCTGATCCAAGTTTATCAGTCATCTACGAATACGGACTACAGGACGGCACACTCGGACGTGAATTGGCTCGACCTGCAACCTTCTTGTTGGGAGAAGAACGGGAGATACTGTGGCGCTATCTTCCTGACGATTGGAAGCTTAGAAACGGACCAGATGAGTACATGAGGGTGTTCGAGCAGTACCGGGCTGGGGGTGACAGATGAAAAACTGGTACTCAACCACCTTGACGATTTTAGGGGTCCTTCTGACCATCGCAGGGACGAACTTCTTCCTCATCACTTTCACAACGAATGTGCCCGTGCTCCCATTTTTAGGGTTAGCGCTAATATTTTACGGGATCTGGATAGTTCGTCAGAGGTGACTCGACCGCTAAACAAACAAAGAGACACCCAAGCCAAAAACAACTAGGGCTGGCAGTACAGCACACCCTCTC